>NZ_JBIAXC010000049.1:0-72455 GCF_042896295.1 Kitasatospora sp. NPDC001309
CCGAACTCACCAACAAGAAGCTCCGCCGCGGCGTCCACCGCTCCGTCCAGGCCCTCGAACGCGACATCCGCGCCTGGGTCGCCGACTGGAACACCAACCCCCGGCCCTACGTCTGGACCAAAACCGCTGACCAGATCCTCGAATCCCTCGCTGGATACATCCGACGGATCAAGGACTCAGGACACTAGGCACCGAAGTGCCTAGCCTGCGTGCCGTGACCATACCCAGCAGGCACCAGCCCCATCTGACGGACGACGTCGCGCACCTGACTGCACGCCGGGTGCGCGACGTCGTCGCCGTCGTCCTGCTCGTACTCGGCGCCATCGGCCTCAACGCGGCCGCCTACGCCGCCGACCCGCGCCTCGGCCTCGCCTGCACCAGCCTGCTCGCGCTCGCGGGCGCGGCCATCCTCGGACACCACACCGAGCAGTAGGAGGACTGGATGCCCCGCCGCTGGTTCCCCAGCCTGCGCCGCCCCGCGCCGGCCATCAAGTCCATGCCGGAGTACACCATCGGTTGGACGCCCGCGGGCGTGGACCGGGCCCGTCCCTGGTCGGTCGAGCGTGCGGTGCGCGACGGCATGGAGCGAGCCGTGTGGATCTACAAGGCGGTCGACACGATCTCCAACCACGCCGCGGACAGACCGCTTCGAGTACGCCCGCGCAGTGGTACCTCCGACGAGCCGCTGCCTCCCCACGACGCGCACCCGCTCTACCGCGCGATGAACATCAGGGCCAACCCAGCCGAGGGCGCGTGGACCTTCAAGAAGCGGGTCAGCATGCAGCTTCTGCTGTCCAAGCGCGGGGTGTTCCTCGAGCCGACATTCTCGCGCGGAGGCGACCTGCTACGGATCGACCTGCTGCCACCGGGCCGCACCCGGCCGGTACCGTCTACCGGCGCCGACCTGATCTCGCACTTCGAGACCGTCACGATCACTGGGGAACTGCGCCACCTCGACGTCGACCAGGTGCGGTGGATCCGAACCCCCCACCCGCTCGACCCGTACAGCGGCATCACACCGCTGGAGGCCGCAGGCCTGAGCGCCGACCTCGACTTCTTCACCCGCCACTACAACCTGTCGTTCGTCAACAACGACGCCAGGCCCGGAGGCGTGATCGGTATCGACGGTGACATGGACGACGACGAACTGCGGCTGCTGCGCGCCAGGTTCGGCACGGGCCCGTCCGCGGCCGGCTCCTGGACGGTGCTCAACGGCGGCAACGTCACCGTCACCGACACCTCCGTCACACCCAGGGACATGGCCTACGAGACGGTCGCCGCCCTGTCCAAGATCGAGCTGCTCGCCGCGTTCGGCGTCCCGGAGTCCCAGCTCGGCAACGCCTCGGGCAGGACGTTCGACAACGCCCGCGCCGAGAAGACGACGTTCTGGGAGATCACCATGCCGCCGCACCTGCGGCTGATCGCCGACGCCTTCCAGGACGACGCCGGGGAAGACGCCGAGGTCTACTTCGACACCTCCGACATCGACGTGCTGCGCGAACCCCGAACCAAGCGCCTGTCCGAAGCCCGCGAGGAAGTCGCCGCCGGCGTCCGCTCGATCCGCTCCTACGCCGAACTCGCCGGATACGCCGACGAGATCGATGACACCCCCGAGACCCGGGCCCTGTGGCTTGCCTCCGGCCGGACCGCCCTGCCCGCCCGCACGGCAGATGCCCCGGCCCTCGACGCCACGACACCGTCCCCGGTGCCGGCCACAGGCAAGACGCTGTCGCCTACCTCCGACCTCGCCCTGGACGAGACCGCAGCCGATTCCCTCCGCGGCCGCCTGGACGACGCCCTCCAGACGCTCACGACCCGGTGGACGGAACGCACCGTCGCCCGGCTCCACTCCCCCCGGCACCGCAAGGGCACCCGGCACTGGGACGACCGAGGCGACACCCTCGCCGCCGCCGGTATCAAGGGTCTGCCCGTTGACCAGGTGATCGACGTCGCCACCTGGCAGCAGGAAGCCGCCCAGGCCCTCCAGCCCCTCATCGAACAGGCTGCCGCCACGGCCGCGACGGAGCTGCACGCCGCCCTCGGGTCGACCGGCACCGCCACCGTTGCCGTCTGGCCCACGATCGCCCCGCTGCTCACCGCCTGGCTCGCCAAGCGGGCCCAGGTCCTCGCTGAGGACGTGGCCGCCGCCGACCGGGAGGGCAAGAGCCTGGCGGGCATCGCCGAGGCGACCCGCGACTGGGGTCGCTCCCTGGCGAGCTGGGCGGGCGTCACGGCGGGCCACATCGCCACCGCTACCGTCGAGAGCGCCCGTGACCGGGCCGTCGCCGCCAACGCCCGCACCGGGCTCGTCCGTCGCTGGGTGGCGCACGACGACGACCGCACCAGGCTCGGCCACGACGCGGTCGACGGCCAGATCCAGCCCTACGGACAGCCCTTCACCATCGGCGACGACCTGCTACGCCACCCCGGCGACACCACTGCCCCGTCTGGACAGGCCGTCAACTGCCGCTGCCACCTGGCCTGGAGTATCGAACACTGACCGCCCGCGCCGGACCGTAGAGCGCGACGACTTCGCCCGTACCCCCGTGTGAGGATGAAGCATGACCACCGGAACACCGAGCGACCGCCAGCAGCTCAACGAGGACTGGCTGCGCAGTCGGCGTTGGGACATCCGCTTCGCGAACGGCGAGCCCGTCACCACGCTCGACGGGCTTGCCCAGGTACTGCGCGTCTCCCGGCAGGAAGCGGCCAGCCGGGTCCTGACTCAGCCGTTCGGCAAGGCCGCCCCGCAGCAGCTGCGGGTCGAAGCCGAGCAGGAGAACGGCGGCGACGCGACGGCGTGACCATCACCCAGCGCACCGAGCGGGGCGAGGACAATAGCGTCCCCGACGCGGCGTTGGCCGTCGGGACGCCACCAGGCCGCAGTGACGCTAAGGCGCGCCGCTGACAGGGTGCGCTGCATCAAGTCGCCCCGCCACCGGAGGACCGTGTGGGCCACCCGACCCGAACCGTCCGGCTTGTCCGCCTGCGCCTGCGCTCGAAGAACAAGCCGTTCGCGGAACACCTGCACCCGCGGGACGGCCGCGGCCGGTTCGCGCACGGCCCCGGCGCGGGGCTCAACCCGTTGCTGGAGCGCGTCCGAGCAGCCGCGAGCCGGCCGTCCAGGGCGCCGCGCTCCGAACCCCGCTTCGACGAGGAGCAGCACGGCCTGGTGTTCCGCGACGGGCAGAGCGAGCGCGTCGCCAAGGCGTACAAGGCGAATGTGGTGGAGGGGATCGCCCGGGACCTGCGGGACATGCCGGACGAGACGCTGCTGTTGGAGTCCGACCGGGCCTGGCTCGACAAGGTGCGCTTGGGGAAGGTGCGCGCGTACGAGGACCCGGCGACCGGGATCGCCAACTCCGTTCCGTTGGGCGACTCCCCGGCGGACGCGTCCTGGACCCGCGTCGACGCGGACCGGGCGCGCGAGCTCTTGCGGCGTGACGCCGTCAACCAGGTGGTAGCCACCTGGGCGATGACCTCCAACGACGAAGACCCCGGAGCCCTCGCCCTCCAGGAGACCGCACGGGACGCCTTCGGCCTCCACCCGGCCGCCGACTGGCCCAGCACCGACCAGATCGCACGGGAGACCGCCGGCCAGCGGGCCGCCCTCGGTACCGGCCACGCGGCGATCCTGACGGCGATGTGGGAACGCACCCAGAACCACCTGGCCGAAGCCGACCTCGGCTCCCTGACCGTGTGGCGCGGCGTCGCCACTTCGGACGGGCGGCCACCCGCAGGCTGGACGGCTGACGGCAGCACCCTCTCCGACCCGCTGCTGCGCCCCCTCTCGGCCTTCTCCCTGGACCCGGACGTAGCCCACGGCTTCGCCACCGACGAGGGACCCGGCTTCGTGATGAGCGCGATCGTGCCTGCAGAACGGGTGATCGCGACGCCGGCCACGGGGCTCGGCTGCCTGGACGAGTCGGAGGTCGTCATCCTGGCCGGCCCCGGCACCTGGCACTGGCAGTCCGCGGAGTAGCCCCGTACCGCTCGGCGCGACACCACCCCCGGCCCGGTGCCACGCTGCCGCCGACCTGATCTCCAGCAGAAGGCGGTGTGGTGCGGTGCACGACTTCCCCGCTGTCGCCCTCCGGCTGCGCCGCAAGAACCGGCCCTGGGACGAGGCCCGACACGCGCGCGACCTCCAAGGCCGCTTCGCCCACCACCCGGGCGCCGACCGAGCCAGCCTCCCGGGCACCCTCGCCGACGACCACACCGTAAACCAGGACGCCCTGCTGGGGAAACGGCAGCGGCCCCCCGGCGCCGTCAAGGCCGCCATGTGCGACTCGCTCGCAAGGAAGATGAGCGGCGTCCCCGACGAGCAGCTGCTGTCCGACTGCCAGCGCGACCGCCTCGCCCGGGTCCGCGCCGGACAGCTCGCCGCGTACCGCCCGGAGTCCGGGCACAATGGCTACGCCGACTACGTCGAGCAAACCGACCTCGACAGCGGCGCCCGCCGCGAGCCCTGGGGCTACGTGAGGATGAGCGCCGAGGAGTACCGGGACTTCGCCCGCGCCGAGGCCGTCTCCCACCACGTCGCCGGATGGGCGGCGACCTCCAACGACCACGACGCGAACGCCCTCGCCCTCCAGGAGACCGCCAGCCAGGCCTTCAACCTCACCGACACCATGGCCTGGGAGCACGGCGACGCCGACCTCGACGCCGAAACCGCCCAGGCCCTTGCCGAAGACGGCCCCGTGCTGCACGCCTTCCTCACCGCCATGTGGCAGAACACCCAAGACCACTTCGCCGGCCTCGGCATCACGCACGTCACCGTCCACCGCGGCTTCACCAGCGGCTACGACGACACCCACGTCAGCCAGATCGACGGCCAGGGCACCGTTACGGACCTGCGTCTGCGCCCCCTGTCGTCCTTCACCACCGAGGAACACGTCGCTGCCGGCTTCGCCACACACGGCGGCGAGGTCCACGTCGGCTACACCATCAGCGGCGACGTGCCCGTCACCCGCATCCTGGCCGTACCCGGAACCGGCGTCGGCTGCCTGGACGAGTCCGAGATCGTCGTCCTCGCAGGCCCCGGCGACTGGCACGTCCAACAGATCTACGCCGAGACCGACGACGACAACTGGTACGACGAGTAGAACGAGACCCAAGCCCGCCATCCGCCTACCGTGACCGCCACCAACCCAGCGAACCGGGAGCGAGAAGGTGGCACCGACCCCCAGCAGCACGCTGGACCACAAGCAGGCGATGCTCGGCGTCCTGGAAACCGACGACGACCAGGGCACCTTCACCACGCTCGTGTCGATCACCGGGCTACGCGACCACGACGGCGACGTGATCGAGCCCGGTGCCTACGCCCGCACCCTCGCGGAGATCACACCAAAGGGCGTGTGGTCGCACGACTGGAACGTGTGGACCGCCCGCACCGAGCACACCGAGGAACTGCTGCCCGGCGACGCCCGGCTGCCCGCCGCCCTGCCGAACGGCCAGCCCTGGCCCGCCGAGGCCGGCGCGCTCCTGATCAAGGGCCGCTGCAACCTGGCCACCCAGGCCGGGAAGGACATGTACGCCAACCTGCTGTTCTTCGGCGACCAGGTGCAGTGGTCCATCGGTTACCAGGTCCGAACGGCCAAACGCTCCAAGGGCGTTCGCCGCATCACCGACCTCGACCTCTACGAGTACAGCCCGGTGCTGTTCGGCGCGAACCCCTACACCTCGACCCTCGACCTCAAGCAGCACAAGGCCCGCGGGGCCCTGGGCGACACCCAGGTGGAACTGGCACCGCTGGCCGGCACCCTGGAGGAGCGGATCGACGCCATCGCCTCGGCCGTGGAGCAGCGCCTGCGTCCCACGGAGGACGACCGCCTCGAGGTCGGCACGGTGGAGATCATCGGCACCTACCCGGACCGGGTCATCGCGACCATCTGGAGATACACCGAGGACGGCTTCGGCTCCAGCAGCTGGGAGGTCCCGTACACGCTCTCCGGCGACGGCACCCCGGCCGTCGGCCAGCCCAGCCCCGTACGCCTGGTGCTCGACGTCGAGGGCGCCGGCCCCGAGGCGGCGCTGGCTGCCCTCGCGCCCGACGTCGAACGGGTCGCCTCCCAGATGAAGACCCTCGCGGACCTCCAGCACAAGGCGGGCCGGGTCCTCTCCGGGGAGAACGCCGACCGTCTGGCCTCCGCCGTGCAGCACCTGGTCGCCGTGCTCACCGCCGCCGGCATCGACTGGCAGCCGCTCAAGCCGCCCCCGGCTGACGAGAGTAAGACCCTGGCCACGGCGGTGCTCCAGCCGGGCGAGATCAGTGCGGCGCTCGCCCTGTTTGCCGATGTGCGGACCACCAGCTGACTGGTCAGTACGGAACCTTCGGGATTCGGGAGCGAACGGTTGCATCCGCCGGCACCAAAGGTGCTTCACTGACGATAGGTCACCGCTTCACCGCGACGGCGGCGTAGGCACTCACCTGGGCCTCGGTGATCCCTTGGTCGGCTCCGTTCGGCCGCCACCTATGGGTGGGGCAGATCCCGGGATCGAGGAGGTCCCAGCCGTCGAAGAACCGCTCAACCTGCGCCCGGGTGCGCATGCGGACCGTGGTGCCAGCGGCGGCGTAGACCTGGGTGATGCGCTCGGCCTCGGCTTGTCCGAAGTCGGGGGTGCCGTGGCTGATCACCAGAGCGCTGCCTGGGGAGAGCGCGTTCTTGAGCTGTTCCACGATCCGGTAGGCGTCTTGGTCGTCGGGCACGAAGTGGAGCAGGGCGTTGAGGCTCATGGCGACGGGTGCGGTGACGTCGATGGTCCGGTCCAGCTCCTGCGAGGTGAGGATCGTGGCCGGATCGGTGACGTCGGCCTGGAGGTAGGTGGTCAGCCCTTCGGGGCTGCTCAGTAACAGGGCGCGGGCGTGGGCCAGAACGATCGGGTCGTTGTCGGTGTAGAGAACCCGGCTTTGCGGATTCACGGCCTGGGCGACCTCGTGGAGGTTGGGCGAGGTGGGGATGCCGGTGCCGATGTCGAGGAACTGGGCGATGCCAGCCTGTGCGAGGGTGCTGGTGGAGCGGTGCATGAAGGCCCGGTTCGCTCGCGCGGCGACTCGGGCGGATGGGAACACCGCGATCGCCTGGCCGGCGGCTTCCCGATCTGCGGCGAAGTTCGTTGTCCCGCCGAGGTAGTAGTCGTACATGCGGGCGGAGTGGGCCCGGTGAAGCTGGAGGTCGATCTCGTCGTCCTCGTCGTTGCGCGTGCCCACCGTGCCCCCCGGCCGTCTCGTCCTGCGCTGCTGTTCGTGCCGCGCCATGCGGAGCGCGCCACGGCGCGCCACCGGCGGATGCTCCTGCGGTTCCTGCCCGGGGCCGTTGCATGTCAACCCCGACGCCGCCCGGATGGGCGAACTGGACTGCTCCGGGCGGTGCTTGAGCACGATGACCAACGTACGACAGGAAGACCCGACAATCGATCAGCTAATGCAGTAGTCATACTATTACCGTCTGTCATTTTCTTTGCGCCCCCTTTGCACCCAGCGGCCCCCACTGCGCTTCCATGTGCCTCGGGGGGACACGAGTTCCCCCGAGGCACACCAGCACCGGCCGCACGCCAGTGCAGGGGAGGGACAGCGCGATGCTGATCAACCGGGACGAGCCGCCCAGTGCCGGCCTCAGGGGAGGCCGGGCCATGAACGACACCAGCGGAACGACGTCGGGTGGCCGCGAGGCGCTCACCTTCGACGCGTTCTGCGCTACGCACGAGCGCGCCTGGCTGGGGTTCGTCCGCACCCAGGTAGGCCACCGCGACGGCGGCCCCGAACTGGTGGTGGCCGCCACCAAGGAGCACCTGCGCCGCAACTGGGCACTCGCCCTGCGCCAGGAGATCCCGGCGGCCTACGCCTGGCGGCTCCTCAAGGAGCACCTCGCGGCCTGGCGCGCCGCCCAGGCCGAGCCCGTCGCCGTGCAGACCGTGGCGATCGACGCCGTGATCGACCACTTCCGCCGACAGGCCCGCATCAGCCTGGAGACCCTGCCCGAGCGGATCGGCCTGATGACTGCGATCCTCGAACTCCCCGAACGCCAGCACGACAGCGTGGTCTTGCGCTACTGCCTCGACTTGGACGAGGAGCAGGTAGCAGACTTCCTCGGAACCCCGGTGGCCACCCTGCGCTCCAACTTGCGCCACGCCCGCCGCCGCCTCGCCACCGCCATCGGAAGGCCCGAACTCGCCGAACGGCAAAAGGGGGACCAATGAGCGGACCCGCCGACCAGCACCCCAGCCTCCTCACCTGGCACGCAGGCCCGTACCTAGGCCTGGACACGGACGCCACCGAGGCCAGGATCTTCACCTGCACCAGCACCGCGCCGCCCGCCGCAGCCGCCCACATCACGGCGGCTCCGGCCCCCTTCCCGTCCGACCACGAGCAGGCATTCCACGAACTCGACCTGGCTGTCGCCCTCGTCCTCAACGCGCCCCAGGCCGGCCGGTCCCTCGACCGGCTCGTCAACTCCCACCACATCCACCCCGAAGGCGCGCTCGTCTTCGGCAGCCTGCTGTTCGTCACCAGCCGTACGGACGCAGCCCAGTTCTGGTGGCAGTTCGCCGCGGGCTCCGGCAACGCCACAGCCGCATACCTGCTGCACCTGCACCACCTCACCCTCGGCGAGACCCGCGACGCGGCCCACTGGCGAGGCCAGGCCGAGAGCGTCCCGTCCAAGCCGAGGACCCCGTGCGCCTTCCAGAACCTGACCCCGCTGCTGCCCGAGGACGTCCGGCGCGACATACTCGCCCGCTGCCACGAAGGGCTCCACCCACGACTCCCCCCAGCCCTTGAGACCGTCATCAACCGGCTGACGATCCTGTGCGACGACGAGGACTTCGGCGAGGTGCCGCAGCCCTCGCCGACCCTCGCCGGACAGCTCGCACACTGAGCACCAGCACCGGCCGCGCGGGAATCCGGTTTGTGATCACCCGCTCGTGCCGTAGAGTCGGGATTACCGACGCGGGGTGGAGCAGCTCGGTAGCTCGCTGGGCTCATAACCCAGAGGTCGCAGGTTCAAATCCTGTCCCCGCTACCACGTAGGCCGAAGGGGCGGACACACGATGTGTCCGTCCCTTCGGCGTTCCACCTCACGGTCAGGCCAGCCGTACGGCCTCCAGGCGCCGTCGTACCTCGGCTTCTCCGAGCGTTGCCGCCACCAGGTGCAGCGCGGGGCTGCGGGTCGAGCCGGTGAGCAGCACGCGGATGACCTGCGAGGCCTCCTTGATGGAGCCCGGGTACAGGCCGGGGTTCTGCTTGTAAGTCCTCGCGCTGTCGGCGAATTTCAGCTCGGCGGCGACGGCGCGGAGCTGGTCGAACCAGTCGTCGCCGTCCTCGATGGGCTGGTAGCGGTCGAGCAGGCGCCGGCTGAGGTCCCGGACCACGTCCGGGGCCAGGCCGCCGAACCTCGGATCGGCAGGGTCGGTGACGAGGTCGAAGAGCTGCCGGAAGAAGAACCCATAGTGGGTGCCGAAGTTGCTCCACATGCGAAGGTCCTTGCGCGGGTTGTCAAATCCGTCGCGCTCCACCGCGAGGGCCCTCAGCGCCAGGTCATCCTCGCCCTCCAACACCTCGGCGAGCGGCACGTCGTACACCTTGGCCCACTCCTTGACGCGCCCCAGGATGGTGGCGCCTGGCAGGGCGGCGATGTAGTCGGCGCAGATGTCCTCCAGCTTCGCGAGGTTGATCAGCGCGCCTGTCACCCCGCACTCCTCCAGGCGCAGGGGCTCACGCAGGGCTTGGTCGAGGGGCATCTCGGCGAGCCGGCCGTTGGCCAGGCCGCGCAGGTAGTACAGGACGGCCTCGGTCGGGTAGCCGGCCTGGGCGTAGTACTCGACGTCCGCCTCGGGGTCCCGGCGCTTGCTCAACTTGCGGCGGGTCTTGCCCTCCTGCTTCATCAGGGGCGCGATGTGGGCGTACGGGATACGGGGGACGCCGAGGGCGTCGAAGAGCTGGTGATGAACCGCGACGGAGGAGAGCCACTCGTCGCCGCGGATCACGATGGTGACGCCCATCAGATGGTCGTCGACGGCGTGGGCGAGGTGGTAGGTGGGCAGGCGCAGAGCGCTGTCGGAGGTCTTGAGGATGACGGTGTCGGCGCGGTTGTCGTCCATCTCGATGGTGCCGCGGATGCGGTCGGTGAAGGCGATGCGCCCCGCGTCGGTACCCGGGGAGCGGAACCGCACGACGTACGGGACACCGGTGGCGAGCCGTTCACGGACCGCCTCGTCGTCGGCGTCACGCCACGGCGCCCACTCGCCGTAGTAGCCGCTGGGCACCTTCTTGGCGAGCTGGTCGGCGCGCAGGGCCTCGAGTTCGTCCTTGGTGGCGAAGCACGGGTAGGCCTTCCCCTGACGCATCAGCTCGCGGACGTAGGTCTGGTAGATGCGGGCGCGCCGGGACTGGGTATAGGGCCCGTAGAGGCCGGTGGTGTCGGTCTCGTCGGAGGCGACGCCGAAGTGGCGGAAGGCGTGGTCGAAGCGGTCGACGGCGCCTTCGACTTCACGGGCCTGGTCGGTGTCCTCGATGCGCACGAAGTACACGCCGCCGCTCTGGCGGGCGATGGCCGCGTCGATCGCGGCGACGTGGATGCCGCCGATGTGCGCGTGGCCGGTGGGGCTGGGGCAGAACCGGGTGACCTCGGCACCGGCGGGCAGCTGGCGGGCGGGGTACTGCTGCTCCCAGAAGGACGGCTCGGGCAGGTCCGGGTCGAAGAGCGCGTCGATCTCGCTGCGGTTGAGCACAGGGGTCCTCCGGGTGCGGTGTTTTCTCGCCGTAACGGCGGCCGGGCGGCGGTTCGGTCGGTGCCGGCGGGCCGGGCCGCTGGCCCGCATGGTACGCGAGCGAGCGACCCAGGCTGCCCTAACGTCGTCTGGTCGGACGGGAGTTCGACAAGTGATGGGCAGTCATGTCTGGGTGGGCGTGAGAGGGGTTTCCGCGCCGTGGACGTCCACGTGGGCCGTGGCGGTCTCCACCCAGTACCGGGGCCCGGGGCGTCCTTCCTGGACGCCGTACACCGCCGTCGCACGGCGCCCTCGCAGTCGCAGGAAGTGGGCGAGGGCCTCGCTCATGGGCTGGGAGGCGCCGCTGACCAGGGGTACCGCACAGGCCCGGCGGGCCAGGTCGGTGAGCGTCTCGCCGAGCTCCGGTTCGGCGGCGGTCGCCCGGGCGGGCGGAATGGACGTGCTGGGGAGCAGCTGGTGGGCGATGTTGAGTGCGGCCAGGGCGGCGACGTGTCGGCGGGCAGCGCGGTGCCGGTGCCGTGCGGCGGGCAGCGGCGGGCGCTCCATGGCGGGCGGGGCCGGCGGGCTGCTGAGGGTGACGACGGCGGGTCGAGGGCGGGGAGCGGGCTGGTCGAGCCAAGCGGTGAGGGCGGCCGGACGGATCCACTCCTCGCCGTGCCACAGCGGGTGGTCGGGGCGTTCGGCCTCGGCCGGCAGACGCAGTCCGATCTGCTGTGCGGTGGTGGAGCTGAGCAGGTCGAGCAGGTCGCCGTGTTCGTCGTTGCGCACGGCCTGGAGGATCGTGCCGTCGGCGCTGCCGATCTTCGGGTGGAGCGCGATCTGAGGGTCCAGCCAGGCCAGAGCCGCCTGTCGCAGCAGCCACTTCGGCTGGAAGCCGGGGACCGAGGGTTGGAGGTCTGTGCGGCGCAGCGCGAGGGCAGGGGCGATGAGTTGGGAGTCCACGAGGGGGCTGAGGACGGCCATGCCGGGCGCCTGCGTGCTGGCGGGCTCCCACTCCGGGACGGCGGCCGCTCGGCGGACCGAGCCCAGTGCGGACCACGTCCAGCCCTGGAGCCACCGCTCGCGGTCTGCATGCAGGGCGCGGGCCCGGGCTGCGGTGACGCGCTCGGCGAGCGCGTCACCGAACAGCATGTCGAGGACGGCGGCTGTGTGGCCGGGTGCCGGGGCGTGGCCGTGCAGGTAGCGCAGGGTGCGGTGAGCGCGCAGGAGTGCCTCCAGGCCCCGTTGCTGGGTGCGCAGCGCATGGTGGCCGAGGGCCGTCGGCAGGGCCCGCGGGTGGCGTGCGAGCAGGTCGACCAGGAGTTCGTCGCGTTCGGCGAAGACCTCGTCGCCGCCGTCGCCGGTGGCGATGGCGTCGCAGTCGAAGTCGGTGTGGGCGACGGCGACGATCTCCTCGAAAGCGGCCGCGAAGGGTGACCCGGTGGGGAGAGCGGTCATGGCGTTGACGTCTCGCAGGGCGGCGACCAGACCGGGTTTGGCGGGCAGGTCCACCGGCTCGCTCGTAGCCCCGTACTGGCGCAGGAACCGCTCCCGCAGCCGCTCTTCGGCCGGCGTTCCGAGGCCGCTGCCGACGTTGAGCAGCACCACGCGCTCGGGCGCGCGGCGCAGCAGGGCGGCCGCGACCAGGGTAGAGTCCAGGCCGCCGCTGAACAGGCAGGCGACACGACGGTGCCGGGTGAGAATGCGGTCGGCGAGGTCATCGAGGCGGTCGCGCAGCTGGACGGTGCTGGTCTCCAGCGGCTGGGAGGCGTGCGCGGGGTCCCAGTGCGGGGCCCAGGTCGCCTCGGCGCGGATCGTCCTGTCGGGCCGGATCACGGCCGTGTGGCCGGGTTGCAGGGTGAGGACGCCCCGGTACAGGGAGGGCAGGAGGCCGTGGGTCCAGCGTTCGCCGGTCAGGAACGCGGCGGCGCCGTCCGGGTCGGGCGTGCGGGCGCCGACGGCCCAGGCGAGGGTGCGCAGGTCGGAGGAGATCAGCAGGCTGGCGCCGTCCCAGGCGAAGTGGAGTTCGGCGCGCCAGACCGGGGGCAGCTCGATGCGCAGCTCGCGGGCGGTGGCGGTGAGCACGATCGGGGTGGTGTCGAGGGCGGCCTGCCAGGCGGGGTCGGACCAGTAGGCGACGGTGGGGCCGTCGCGGTGGCGGGCGGCGAGGTCGGCGTTGAGGAACAGCGGGGCGGCTTCGTCGGCGTGGCCGGTGGCGAGCAGGTCCGCCCACCCGGCCGTGCGGGCCGCGGTGGAGGCGCCGTCGGGCGCCCAGACGGCTCGGAGCGTCATGTCGAAAGTCCTTCCGGACGTGGGGCGTTGTGGTGGACGATGTCGGCCACGCTCGGGTGCTGGAGGATCGTGGTGTGGTGGGCGTCGAGGACGTGGACGGCGTGGCCGTGCTGTGCGAGGGCGGCCCAGCCCCAGGAGGGGTCACCGGCAGGGGCGGGCAGGACGCCCGCGAGCAGCGAGTCGTTGTACTCGGCCTCGGCGGCGCGCACCACCACGATGCGGCCCGGGTAGGGGCGGGGCCGGTAGTGCTCGGCGGCGGCAAGGCGGTGTCGGTAGCCGGCGGCGAGCCGGGTGGCGTGTTCGGTGGTGAAGGACTCGGGCACGACCTGCTGGGTGTGTAGGTCGTCCAGCAGGTCGGCCATCGCCTGCTCGGGAGGGTCGTGGCGCAGGTTGTACGGGTCCACGGTGAGGCGCTGACCGGCTTCCCGGGCCCGGTGGCTGGTGATGGCGGCCACGATCTCGGCAGCGGGGACCTCAGTGATGCTGCGGGGACCGGGGCCTGCGGGCGCGGGCATGTCGAGGACGACCACGGTGGGGGCGTGCCCGGTGGTGTCGTGCACGTGTTGTGCGACGGCCAGAGCGAGGTGAGCGCCGAAGGAGAAGCCGAGGACGACGTCGGGGCGCGGCGCGCTGGCGGTGAGCTGCTCGTGATGGCGGCGAGCCAGGTCCTCGATCGGGATCTCGCCGGTGACGTCGGACAGGGGCGGTCCGGGCAGTGCGTGGAGTTGGTGGCTGTCGCCGAGTTGCGCGGCGAGGGCGGCGAAGGTGTCGGCGGATCCGCTGATCGGATGCATGCACCACAGCGTCGACCGGTCGCCCTGGCCCCAGCGCCGGACCGCTGAGGTGTGCGGCGGCTGGCCGGCGGTCGTGGTCGAGTCGATCGCGGCGGCGAGGTCGCGGACCGAGGACGCGGCGAAGTACAGCTCGGTGGGCAGGGCGCGGCCGAGCCGGGTGCCGACCTGGGCGAGGACGTCGATCGCGGTGAGGGAGTCGGCGCCGTGCGTGGCGAGGTCGTCGTCCGGGCCCAGGTCGGGGTCGGCCAGGCAGCTGCGCCACGCGTCCAGCAGGGCCGCGAGCAGATCGGCCTGGCCGTCGGCCGATGTCGGCGGCTCGGGGGCGTGGGTGGGGCTCAGCGGGGCGCGCACGTAGCGGTCGTAGCGGTCGGCGAAGTGTCCGCCCTTGGCGACGAGGACGTGGCCGCTCTGGTCGGACAGCAGCAGGCTGGTGAGGGCCTGCTGGGCCTCCCGCGAGGTGAGGCCGCCCTGCACCATCCGCCGCTCGTGGGCTGAGGCGGCGGTGTCCTGGTGCTGCCAGGCGTCCCAGCCGATGCTCAGCCACCGGGTGCGGGCGTACTCGGCGTGCAGGGCGTAGCTGTCGGTCGCCGCCGAGGCGGCGCTGTAGGCCGGCAGGCCGATCGCGCCGAGCACCCCGGCGAGGGAGGACATCAGCACGACGCGCCGCACGTGATGGCTTGCGGCTGCGGCGCGCAGCGTGGCCGCCGCGTCGACCTTGAGGACGAAGTGCTGCTCGTCTGCCCACTGCGGCAGGCGGGTGCTGTCCTGGTAGGCGGCCTGGCCGGAGATTCCGGCGGCCATGACGATCCGGTCGATCGGGCCCAGGTCGCGGGTGACGTGCGCGATGAGGGTCGTGAGGACCCGTGGGTCGGAGGCGTCGCATTCCCGCACGACGACGCGGGCAGGCTGCGCGGCGAGGTCGTCGGCCAGGCGGTGGGCGTTGCGCAGGCCGGGGCCGGGCCGGGCCGCGAGCACCAGCGTGCCGCTGGTGGCGGCGAGGACGCGGGCGGCGGCCGTGCCGATCTGCCCGACACCCACGACGACCGACACGCCGCCGCCCGCTCCGGGCTCGGGGTTGGGTATCGGCGTGTAGGTGGGCCTCCACCAGCGGCGGCCACGCAGGGCGAGCACGGGCTCGGCGGCCCAGTCCACGCTGCGCCGCACTGCTTCGGCTAGCGCCCAGGGCTGAGTTCCCTCCAGGTCGAGGGTGCGGACGCGGACCGCGGGCACGTCCATCGACAGGGCCCGGGCCAGGCCCGTGAGCGTGGCCGCCCGGGGGTCGCCGCCCTCGGCGCCGAGCACCGGGTGCGCGCGCCGGGTGAGCGCCACGACGTCCACGCCGCAGTCGGCGGGCCAGCTCGCGGCGCGGGCGGCCAACGCGGTCAGCGCGTTGTAGGCACGCTGTACGGACTGGGCGCCGGCGCCCAGTCCGTACCCGCACACCACCAGAGCCCTGCCCCGGTACGCCTCGGTGAGGCCGTCCGGCGCCCACACCACCGGGGTTCCCTCGGGGACCGCCGTGGTCAGCAGGTCGAAAAGCCGGCGGCCCGTGTGGTCCTGCTCGGCCATCAGGACGACGCACGCCCAGCGGGGGAGCGCGGTGCCGGTGCGCCCGGGCCACTGGGCCCAGCCGCTTTGCCGGAACTCCAGCTGCGCTCCGGCGGGCCCGGCCGTGCCGATGCCGCCCGTGGTGCCGGTGACGGGCTCGGGCCAGATCCGACGAGGCCGGTAGCCCGCGTCCTGGAGCGCCGCCGGGCGCGGCGGGGGCGCGGTGTCCGGTGCCGGGGGTTCCTCCAGGACGACGTGGGCGTTGGTGCCGCCGACGCCGAAGCTGCTCACCCCGGCCCGGCGCACCCCTTCGGCCGGTTCCCAGGGCTCGGGGCGGGTCAGGACCCGCAGCCGCGCGGCGGCGGAGGCCAGGGCGGGGGAGGGCGAGGCGTGGTTGACCGTGCCGGGCAGCACGGCGTGGTGCAGGGCCAGGCTGGCGCGGATCAGCCCGACTACGCCGGCCGCGATGTCCAGGTGCCCGAGCCCGCCCTTCGCGGATCCCAGCGCCACGCGACCAGGCCCGGGATGGGAGGCGAACACGTCCGCGAGCGCTTGGAGCTCCACCTGATCGCCGAGAGCGGTGCCAGTGCCGTGCGTCTCGACGTAGCCGATCTGCCAGCAGTCGAGGCCTGCGCGGGCCAGCGCCGCGCGGACGGCCTCCGCCTGGCCGCTCCCGCTCGGCGCGGAGAACCCGTTCGAGCGCCCGCCGTCGTTGGTGACGGCCGAGCCGCGGATCACCGCGTAGATGCGCGACCCGTCGGCCACGGCGTCCTCAAGGCGGCGCAGCGCCACCAGGGCCGCACCGTCGCCCATCACCGTGCCATCTGCCGCCGCGTCGAAGGGCCGACAGACGCCGGAGGCGCTGTGGATGGAGGCGCTCTCATACTGCCAGCCCGGGGAGTTGGGCAGGACGACGGACGCTCCACCGGCCAACGCCTGGTCGGCCTCGCGGAGCAGCAGGGCCTGGCAGGCCAGGTGGACCGCCACCAGGGAGGAGGAGCAGGCCGTCTGCACGGCGACGCACGGGCCCCGCAGCCCGAGCCGGTATGCGAGCCGGGTGGCGGCGAAGTCCGGGGCGTTGCCTGCTTCGAACTCCAGGGCGCTGAACGGCCCGGAGCCGGAGTGGGCCAGCAGGTCGCGGTAGCCGCTGTGGTTGGTGCCGCAGAAGACCGCGGTCCGCTCACGGACAGCGGTGTTCGGCGGGCGGCCAGCATCCGCGTCGGCCAGGGCCTGCCAGGCGCATTCCAACAGGAGGCGCTGCTGCGGGTCGCAGGTCAGGGCCTCGCGCGGCGACATGCCGAAGAAGGCCGGGTCGAACAGCTCGACGTCCCCCAAGAGTCCCCGGGCGTAGAGGTGAGGGCCGTCCGTGGAGCGGGTGACGCTGGCGCGGTGGGCGAGGGTGTTGTCCCACAGTTCCTGGACGCTGTCGGCGCCGGGCACGCGGGCGGCCATGCCCACGACTGCGATGGCGTCCTCGGGGATCAGCGTCATGACCGGCCCTCCGCCCCGGTGCGGCGCCGACGCAGGACGCCCAGTGCCTCGTTGCGCTGCGCGCCGTGGTCGTGCTGAGCGGGCGCCTCGTCCGTGGTGCCGTCGACGTGGGCGGAGAGCGCCCGTACGGTCGGCTTGTCCAGGCAGTCGGCCGCCGTGACGTCGATGCCCAGCTCGCCCAGGCGGACCGTCCACGTGAGCAGGTCCAGCGAGGTGCCGCCAGCGTCTGCGAACCGCTCGTCGGGGTCGGCGGGCGGGCGGCCGAGCGTCCCCTGCCAGGCCTCGGCGACGGCGCGCTGCGTCGCCGTCTCCCAGAGCGTGTCCGGCACGGCCGGTCCGGTCTCGGGCAAGAGCTCAGGCAGGCGGTGCCGGTCGACCTTGCCGTGCGCCGTCGCTGGAAGGGCGGCCAGGACCACGACACGGTGCGGGAGCAGGTGCGCTGGCACGCGCCCCACCAGCCACTCCCGCACCCGGGCCTCAAGGTAGGCCGGGTCCCTCTCGGCCGGCACCACGAACGCCACCAGGCGCATCGTGCCGCCAGCCGTGTCGGGCACGGCCGCTGCCGCGGCTTCGGCCACCGCCTCGCTCGCCACCAGATGGCGTTCGAGCTCGGTCAGGTCCACGCGCGCACCGTTGACCTTGACCTGCGCGTCCATGCGGCCCAGCACCCGCAGTTGCCCCGCCGTGTCGAGCACGCCCGAGTCGCCGGTGCGGTAGTAGCGCCCCGCCGGCAGCGGGCCGGTGCCCGGGGTCTTGACGAACCGGGCGGCCGTCGCGGCGGGGTCGCCGAGGTAGCCGTCGGCCAGGCTCTCGCCGCCGACCCACACCTCGCCCACCGCACCCGCGTCAAGCGGCACACCGTTCTTGCCGACCACCCGCACGATGCTGTTGCCCAGCGCTGCGCCCACCGCGTCGGAGGCCACCGGCTGCCGCGGGTCGAAGACCCGCACGGTCGAGGTGATGCCGGCCTCCGTCACTCCGTAGACGTGCGCCAGCGGCAGGCCCCGCTCCAGGGACTCCTTGATCAGCGCGGCAGGCGCCTGCTCGCCACCCATGAGCAGCAGTCGCAGCGACGCCGGGATTGGGAGCGGGTTGGCGCGCAGGTGTCGAACAAGTAACTGCCAGTACACGGTGGTCAGTTCCGCAACGGTGACGCCTCGGTTGCCCAGCTCACGCAGCAGCTGGGCGGGGTCGTCGGGCTGCGCCCCGGCCAGGACCGCGGTGCCGCCCGCGCGCCACACGGGCAGCAGCTCCTCGAACACCACGTCGAAGGACGGCGGCGCCAGCTGGAGGAACCGGTCCTGTGCGTTGAGGCCGACGGCGGTACCGAAGGCCCGGCAGTAGGCGCCCAGCGCTCGGTGGGAGAGCACGACCGGCTTGGGCCGCCCCGTCGACCCGGAGGTGTGCATGACGTAGGCCGTGCCCGGCGCGGTCCGGGCGCCCGAGGTCGGCGGAGCCTGGAGTCGGACGGTGCCCGGCGCCTCGCCGTCCACCAGGACACCGGCCACGCCGACCCGTTCGGAGACTTCCCGTACCCACAGCGGCGGCGCATCCGCGTGAAGCGGCACCGCGACCGCGCCAGCCAGCCATACCGCCAGCAGGGCACGGCAGAACGAGTGCCGGTCCAAGGTCTTGATGCCCACCAGGACGTCGGGCGCGATGCCGGCGGCGCGCAGCCGCGCCGCCGTGGACTCGGCCTGCCGGTGCATCTCGGCGTAGGTGTGGGTCCCGGTCGCCGGGCTGTCGATCGCCGTGCCACCGGGGTTGGCGGCCACGCTGCGTCGCCATATGCCCGGGAAGGTGTCGTGGTCGTTCACGCGGCCTCCTCGGCCATGGTGTCCAGCAGGTGGGAGAGGGCGTCCAAGCCGGCGGCGAGGTCGGCGGTGGTCCCGCCGAAGCCGAGCCGTACACGGCCGGGGACACCGAAGGCTTCACCGGGCACGAGCAGCACCCGGTACTCGCGCATCAGCCGCTCGCACAGGGCCATCGTGTCTGGGACGTGGGCGAGTTGTGGGAAGACGACGACGCCCGCCCCGCCGACGGGGAAGGACACCTCGCCGGGGCGTGCGGCGAGCCAGTCGTGCACCAGGCTCCTGTTGGCGGCCGCGGTCAGCATGCGTGGTCCGATCAGTCGATCGGCCCCTTCCAGTGCCCGCTGCGCGACCCACTCGACCAGGGGTGAGAGTGCGAGGGTGGTGTAGTCGCGTACCCCCACGGCGGAGTGCACGATCTCGGGGGCCGCGATGCCCCAGCCCACCCGCAGCCCCGGCAGGCCGAGGGCCTTCGACATGGTCCCGAAGCACAGGGCCCGCTCGTAGTGCATCGGGGCCGCCAGCGCCGGAGCGTCGAACACCAGGTCCTCGAACGCGCCGTCCCACAGCAGGTAGCAGCCGTGCCGCTCCACGATCGCGACGAGCTCGGCCAGCTCCTCCGCGGTGAGCGTGACGCCGGTGGGGTTGTGCGGGAAGTTCACGATCACCGCCTTCGTGGCGCCGGTGACCAGGTGCCGCAGCTCGTCCAG
This sequence comes from Kitasatospora sp. NPDC001309, assembly GCF_042896295.1. Lineage (NCBI taxonomy): Bacteria > Bacillati > Actinomycetota > Actinomycetes > Kitasatosporales > Streptomycetaceae > Kitasatospora > Kitasatospora sp. NPDC001309. Next base: position 19,354 of record NZ_JBIAXC010000049.1, read on the forward strand.
GTCCGGGCTAAACCCGTCCTGCGGCCGCAGCCGCCACCGGCGTACCCGGCAGCCGCGCGCCCGCACCGGGGCGAGCAGCGAGTGGTACGCCGGCTCTACGACGACGACCTCGTCCCCTGGCCCCAGCAGCGCTGCCAGGCAGAGCAGTTGAGCTTCCGTCGAGCCGTTGCCCACCAGCACCCGCCCGGCGTCACCGAGGCCGTACCGCGCGGCGATCAGCGCCCGCAGCTTGTCGCCCCCGGCCGACTGCGAGTCCCGCAGGGACACCCCGGCCAGCTGCGCCAGGTCGAACCCGAGCAGGTCCCGCAGCTCGGCGACCGTGTAGGGCTCGACACCGCTGGAGCTGATGTCGATGTCGGCCTCGTGGTACCGCTCGCGCAGGAAGTCCTCCAGGAGGGCGCGTTCCACCAGCGGTCGCATCAGCCCACCACCTGGGTGAGCAGGCTCGGGCGGGCGGCGCGGGACTTGCGCAGGTCCCGGGTGACCAACACCCTCTTGAGCCAGCGGTCCGTGCCGTCGTAGCGCGCCTCGAAGGGCACCCGGCCGTGGACGGCCCGGAAGTTGTCGACGATCAGGATGTCGCCCGGCTCCAGCACGACGTTGCGCAGCCGGCGGTCGATCTCGCGAGTCAGGCGCTCCAGTGCGGCCTGCGCCTCGGTGTCGGCCGGGTCGAGCACCCCCCAGAACGATCGGTCCGCCCGCAGGTAGCCGCCCTCCAGCAGTGCGACCGCGGGCGGGGCGGCGAACATCGCCTCGATTCCCTCGAAGTCGCCCCCGGCGTCGGCCGAGTTGTTCGACGGCAGGTGGGAGTTGTCCGGCAGGATGAGGAACCGGGGCTCGCTGAGAATCCGCCGGTCCGCCGCGCTCAACCGCAGGTCGTCCACGACAGCGACGGTGGTGGCCGTGAAGGTCGGGTTGCGCACGCACGCCAGGGCGAGCCAGTCGGGCCGCAGCGGGTGGAACGCGTCCTCGGTGTGCCAGTCGAGCAGGACGTCGGCCGCCGTGCCGAGCTGCTGGCCCTCGTTCTCCTTGATCGGCAGGACGTCGTGGATCACCCGGCCGTCCTGCTGGGTGGCCCAGCCGAACGCGTCGCCGAGCAGCCCCGCGTAGAGCACAAGCGTCAGGTCCAGCGCCAGCGTCGGGGACGGGGCGGGCAGCGCGTTCCAGTGCCCGGGGGTGGGGCCGACCTGGACGTCATCGACGTGGTGGCCGTGAATCACGGTGAAGCCGGGCTCGTGCCGGCGCAGCCGGTTGAGGTGCTCCTGAACCCGAGTTGGCAGCGCCCGGGCGAGCACCGGCGCGCGCTCCAGCAGCTCGGGGTCCTCCGCGCTGGGGTACCGGTTGATCAGGTCCGTGATCAGCGAGGAGGTCTCCTCGCGCTCGGAATCGGTCAGGGACAGGTCGAACATGCCTGGCTCCTTCGGGACTTCGCGCCCACGGCCGCCCGGCAGGGGGTCGGCGGCTGTGGGGAGGGGAGTGGTGGCGCGCTGCCGGCCGGCGCCTTCGGGGTTGCGGGCAGCGGCTGTGCAGGTGGATCTCGGGCTGAACGAGGTCGACGGGTCCGGCGAGAGAACCGGACGGAGGCCGAGGTCAGGAGGCACGCATCCGGGTGTCTGTGCAACGGATCGCGGCAGCACGCGACGTCATGAGGAGTGACCCTTCGCTCACTCCTCGTTGTCGCCCTCACAGCATGCCCCTACAAAAGGCAGTTGGGCAATATGCCCACCTGACTTTGCCTCAGATGCGTTGCCCCGCACCGGTCCACCCGCCAGACTGTGCCCCATGGCGAAGAGGCCCCCAGCACCCCAGTCCGTGTACCGACGCCAACTGGCGCCCCGACTCAAAGCGCTGCGCGAAGCCATACCCGGGATGACCCTGACCGCGGTCGCCGAGGCCGTCGAGATCACGCAGGGCAGCCTCAGCCGCATCGAGACCGGCCAGCGCGGCACGACCCCGGTCCTCGTCAAGGCGCTGCTCGACCACTACGGCGTCACCGATCCTGAGGTCCGTGAAGATCTTCTGGACCTGGTGCGCGCCGACAACGCCCAGCGCAACAGCTGGTGGCGCAAGTACTCGGCCCTGATGGCCGCGACTCAGTACTCGGGCTACGTCGCCCTGGAGTCCAGCGCGACCACCCTTCACTCTTACGAGGCGCAGCTCATCCCGGGGCTGTTGCAGACTGAGGACTACGCCCGCGCTGTCATCAGCTCCATGCGGGTCAAACTCGACGCCCGAAGCATCGAAGACCTCGTGGAGGTCCGGATGAGGCGTCAGGACCTACTCACGTCGGACGAGCCCCCGAAGTTGTGGGCGGTGATCGACGAGGCGGCACTCCGGCGCCTGCGTGGCACGCCGGCCCTCCTGGAGGGCCAGCTTCGTCACCTGCTGGAGATGTCCCTGCGGCCCAACATCGTGGTTCAGCTCCTTCCCTTCGGTGTTGGCCTCCATCCGGCGAGCTACGGCAGCTTCATGCGCATGGGCTTCCCTGGCCCCACCCAGCCCGTCGTCTGGGTGGAGGGCCTGACCAAGTCGGTGTGCCTCGAGGCCGCCGACGACGTGGAAGAGTACGACGAGGCGTTCGACCACCTGCGTGCCCGAGCCCTCGGTCCGCCGGAGACTCGTGCCCGCATCACCGAAATGATCAAGGAGTTCCGTCCCAGTGACCAGCGCGAAGCCTGACCCCACCTCGATCGACTTCTCTACCGTGACGTGGGAGAAGTCGCCGTACAGCGGCGGCAACAACAACTGTGTGGAGTTCGGCCAGGTCGGAGATGATCTCGTGGCCATCCGCGACTCGCAGCGGACCGAGCAGACCCCGCTCATCTACACCCGTGGCGAGATCCGCGCCATGCTCCTCGGGGTTAAGGCGGGCCACTTCGACCACCTCGCCTGATCCCACCGGCGGCTCCCCAGCAGGGCCGGCCCCAGACGAAGTGGGGCCGGCCCTGCTGGCCATCCTCGCAGACCGGGGCACCAGACCTGCCGGGAACACGGGTACCAGGCGCCTGACCGCCGTGCTCACCGCCTGACCGAGGCCCGGCAGGGGCCCTACCGCCTGGCCAGTACGCCAACTGCCCTGCTGATCGTTGGGTTCCAGCCGCGCCCGGCTGCGGCGGCCGCGATCATCGCGTGCGAGACGCCGAGTTGCTCGGCAAGGTCCGTCGGCGAGTAGTTGCCGCGTCCGAGTTCGTGGTTCCGGTAGGCGTCCCGAGTGGTTGCCCCCAAGTCGGCAGTGGCCCACGTTGCCATCACCCGATAGCCCTCCCGCACCCAGAACTGTGTCTCGATCGCCCGGACCCCCAGTGGCAGGCTGGCGTCGTTTACGGGAGACCAGCAGGCTGGGGCGATCAGGTGGGCGGCTGTGTGAACCTCCGCGTCCTGCACGTCAAGGTGCAGTTGCACGGTTGGGGGCTGGGCGGTGCGTGCCAGTGCGGTCATCCAGCCCTCCGGGGCCCTTGCGAGGCAGCCCCAGGGTCCGCGGGTCCGGGTCAGTTGCCACAGGCGCCATGCCGCGAACCTGTGAAGCCACTCCTCCGCCTGTGCAGAGGTGTCCGATGGCCCGTACAACTCGACCGTGGAGGAGGAGATTCGCAGCGCCCACCCGGCCGACGTCCGAACGACCTGGAACGTCCGCCCGTCGATGGTCAGGACCGGGACGGCCTTGTGGTCCAACTCGGCAAGCGGGCCCGGGGCGGCGTCCAGAAGTGGTAACCGGGGTTTCGGGAAGGGATACATGGGTCTCCGATGCATTGGCCGGCGGATCACCGGCTGTCCGGCACCCTGCCGGACGGCACCACATTCACCCGCGCCGCAGGGTGATGGGCACAGCCAAATCGGCTTTTGAGAAAGCGACTTGAAGCTATCGAGCGAAGCGTCCGGCGGTGCCGGAGTGCGCCGTGGGCCTCGACGCGACACTAGCGATCAGCTCTTCCTACGGTGTGCCGATCGCCGTGGCGGTCCGGTGCTGACCGGTCGCACGGCTGGACCTCTTCCGTCCCGCGCTGGCGGGGTGGCCCGGAACCATCCCAAGGAGCGCCACACCGTGCCCACCATCGACAAGAGCCGACTCAAGGAGCTCAACGGCGCCCTGCGTGCCAAGGCCGCCGAACTGGACGGCATCAGCGCGGCCTTCACCGTCGAGGACGGCGGCGTCACGGTCTCGGCCGAGAAGGCCGCTGCGTTTCGTAAGGCCCTCAGCGAGGCGCAGGAGATCAAGCAGCTGATCACCGATCTGGAGGGCGCGGCGACCGTCCACGCCTTCCTCGCCGAACCCACCTCGCAGCCCTTCGCCCCGCAGGACGCCGCCCTCGTGGCCCACCTCGGCGGCCAGGCCAAGTCCCTCGGCCAGCAGTTCCTCGACAGCGAGGAGTTCAAGGGCCTCAAGGCCGCCGGTTTCCGCGGCAGCTTCGACCAGATGGTGACCGTCGACGGCAGCGCCCTGGACCAACTCGCCCGAAAGGACATCTTCACCCGGAGCACTGGCACCGCCAACGTCCTCGGCTTCGGCACCCCCGAGCACCTGGACATCGTTCCGCGCGCCGTTCGGCCGGGCCGCATCCGGGACCTGTTCCCCTCCCAGACCACCACCGCCAACATCCTGTACGGGGTGCGCGTCACCGGCTTCACCAACGCGGCGGCAATCGTGCCCGAGCGAGCGATGGAGGTGCCGCCCGGCGGCACGGCCGCCGTCGAGGTGTACGCGCGAGCCCCGCAGTCGAACCTGACGTTCAAGACCGTCACCTACCCGGTCGCCGAGATCGCGCACACCATCCCGGTCCACAAGAACACCCTGGCCGACGAGCCGCGGCTGCGCGACATCATCGACAGCGAACTCGTCGACGGCGTCAAGATGACCGAGGACAACGAGCTCCTCTTCGGAGCCGGCGGCGATGAGAAGATCACCGGCATCGTCAACACAGCCGGCGTCCAGACCTACGCGCAGGCCGACCCGGACAAGCAGAGCGCGGCGATCCGCCGAGCGGCCACCCGCGCCGTGCTCGCCTACTACCCGCCGACCGGGATCGTGCTCCACCCGTTCGACTTCGAGGACCTGGAGCTGGAGACCGACCTCCAGGGCGCGTACCGCGTCGCCGTGAACGTCGCGATCGGCGCACAGAAGATTGTCTGGCGGCTCGCCGTGGTGGACTCCATGGCCATCAACCAGGGCAAGTTCCTCGTCGGGTCCTTCGGCCTGGGTGCGCGCCTGTACGACCGCGAGCAGGTCTCCGTCCAGGTCAGTACCGAGAACCGCGACAACTTCGAGCGCGGCGTCGTCACCATGCGCGGCTCCGAGCGCATCGGCCTCGAGGTCCCCCGCCCCGAGAGCTTCGTCTACGGCACCTTCAAGGCGCACTGATGGCCGCCCGCAAGCCCACCACGAAGCCCACCGCCGCCCCCGCGGCGGAGGCCGTCGGCGCGGGCGGCGCGGACCTGGAGACCCCGCCCGCCGATTTGTCTGCCGCCGCGCCGCTCGACCCGCCCCCCAGCCCGACGGCTGCACCGGAGCCCAGCCAGCCTGAGCCGACAACCCCGGGCATCAAGGCCCACCAGCCCCTGGCCTCCGGCCACGTCGACCTGGTGGATGAGGACGGCGCCCCGCTGCCCCACGACCTGGGGCAGCTGTTCGACCTCGCCCACCCCGAGCAGACCGTCGTCTTCCCCCGGCTGCGGATCTACCAGTCCCGGACGTACCCCGGAACCCACCGGACGGTCACGCAGCTGCTGTACGTGCCGACCCAGTCGATCCCACGCGACGAGTTCGAGCGTCTCCGGCTGGCACTCGGCTGGGAGTAGACCCCACGAGCTCACGGAGCCCGTCGCCTTCGGGAGACGGGCTCCGGCGCGTAACCGGCCTGCGTCAGCACGCTAGGTCGTCCGGCCGTGACGAAGCCGCCGGTCCATGAGAGCCGGAATCGAGTGGATCTTCGCCTCGGTGAGGTGGTCCCACAGAATGCCGGCCGGGCGAGGGCGAGGCGGGCACCTGATGACCTCGGTAGGCGTGATCACCAGGTCCATGTAGACGTCGTGGTCCGTTGTCGGGACGCTGTCCACCAGTTGCAGCTGGTGGACCGTCGTCGCGATGACGGTGCCGGGGCCTACCAGTCCGGCTTCCGCGAGCAGCGCGTACTCCAGGTCCGAGTAGCCGGCCCCCTTGCCGATCCGGGCTCCGGAGCGATCGGCCGCGACGCTCCCGAGGACGATCAGGTCGACGGGCCGCATCTCGCCCACGTCGGTCGTTGGCGCGACGGCCGCCGCCGTACGGCGGTTCGCCGCAGCCTCAGCGGGGCTCGGGAGCTCAGCCGGATCGAGGACGAAGAAGGGATGAGGCAGGGCGAGCCGGGGGACTGCCATGTAGACCAGTCGCCCCTCTCGCAGGGCTATTACCCGAACCGGTTCCTGCGCCGTGTCGGGTACGGCTTTCACCACCGAGGCGGTCCTCCACTCCGGAAGCTGGGCGAGCAGCTCTGCGGCCTCGTGAGAGCCGTGGAAGTCGGGGATGCTGTCGCGGGCTGGTTCACGAACCGCCTCTGCGGCATCCAGCGCGTTCCACACGCGCTGTCGCAACGTGGCCTTGTCCACCTCGACGTTGTTGGGCATGGAGGCTCCCCTTCTACGGCGCAGCCATCAGGTCGAACAGCCTGTCCTGAACATCCTGCACCTCCTGAGCTGTTCGCCACGGCCGGAGTTCCTTGACCGCGGTGACGACCACGCCGATTCCGCCGCCGCTCATGATGGTCTGAAGGTCGTCGATGGCCCGGTTAATCGCGAAGATAGCGCCGTCGAGTTGGCCTTGCCCGATGGCGGCGCGGGCAAGGTTGCCCAGCACGATCGGCCGGGACTTCGGGCCGATCGAAACGGAGCTGGCGGCGGCTTCCAGCCGTCTCTGCGCGGCGCGGTGCTGCCCGAGTTCGAGGTAGCACGACCCGGCGAGTCGCTCGACTTGGTCGACGGCGCCAAGGTCGCTGGCGATGTCGGTGGCATCGACGGTTTCGAGGGTGTTGATCGCCTCGCCGAGCGCACGGTCGCACTCGCGCCCTTGGCGAAGCATGGCATGGGCCTCGCCAGCATGCAGCAGCGCGAGACCCGCGAGTGCTGGGCTGATCGGTGCTGCCACCGTGGCGGCGGACCGGGCCAGGACCAGGCCGGCTTCGGCATCCCGCGTTCCGTACAGCTCGACGTACGCCGACCGCAGGAGGGCATGGCCCTGCACGGCTGGGTCACGCAGACGCTCACCGATGCGGGCGGCCTGATCGTAGTACGCGCGGGCTGCGGTAGAAGCCCGGCGCTGGCTCGCGTCCCAGACGATCTTTCCCATCAGAATGGCGGTCTCGGCCTGCAAGGCGAGCATGTCCCGTGTGAGGCGACTGGAGTGGGACTGCTCGGCGAGCTGCTTGAGATGCGAGAGTTGTTCGCTTCCCTCCGCGAGCAGTTCGGAGCTGGGGACCAGCTCGTAGCGCGCCGACAACGCGAGGTGCGCCTCGCGCAGTTCAAGGACCGTGGTCAGATCGGCGATGGTCGGCGCGCTCGGCGCCTGACTGGGCTCCACGGTTGCCGGCGGACCGTCGAAGAGGGCACTCACATCAGCGACTTTGATCTTGAGCACCCGGGCGAGTGGCGGATACCTCCACGGCCGGGGCTTGTCGTGTCCGCGCTCCCACCTGCGCACGGTGGAGAGGCTCACGTTCAACAGTTCGGCCAGCTGCTCCTGCGTAAGGCCTGCAGCTCTCCGCCATCGGACAAGCTGTCGCTGCTCCATAAGTCCCCCGGAGATCCACGCCGAACAACAGTGCAGGCCACGGGCCACTTTGAACCCTAAGGGAACCATATTCGCACCAAAACCGGCCTGGTGATCAGAAGTTGATGGTGATTCCGTAGGCAGTGCATCGGGCGCGTCGTGTCTTCGGCGCGAGGTCCGTTGACCCACGACCCGCAGCCTCTTCGCCCGCTGGGAGCGATGCACATGGTGGCCGTCGAACAGCCGACGCCCGTCCGCCACTGGACGGGTACCTTCGTGGCGGACGAGGCGGTGGTCCCCATAGTGCGTCACAACGCGCGTTCGCAGCTGGGGAAGTGGGGGTGGGACGTGAACGGTGCCCACGCCGGTGATGTCCTGCTCGTCCTCACGGAGCTGGTGGCGAATGCGATCCGGCACGGCAGTGGTCCGGGCGACTCCGTCGTGGTGTGTCTGGACGAGACCGGCGGCATCTGTCAGGTCGAGGTCCAGGACTCCCGGCCCGACCGGCTGCTGCCCAAGGTCTTCACGGCCCGCGGTGAGCACGGCCGCGGACTGATTCTCGTGGACCGCCTGGCGCTCGCCGTAGGGGTGACGACGACGGTCACAACCAAGAAGGTATGGGCGAGCGTTGGTCTCGCCGACGACACGCCGGGAGTCACACAGTGAAGCTCATCCATCTCGCCCAGGTCTTCGGTCGGCGGCCCGCGACCGGCCGCCGACGGAGACCTACGCCACCTCGATCGAGGCCCTCCGCGCAGCAACACCGCCCCGGGTCCGACCCGAACGTCTTCCTGCGGGAGCGCCCCTGGACACCGTCGGCGCCCTTCTGGTGCACGGTCACCGCCTACTACCGGTGGGGCCAGCCGATCACGCTTTGGAGCGGCGACGCCGGAAGTGTCCGCTTGGCCGTCAGGGTGCTGCGCGACCGAGTCGAGGCACTCGCCGTCGACCTCGGCCTTCCCGAGGGCGACGAGCAACTGCTCTGGCTGGATGCCTCATCCGCCGAGGGGCGAGCCGCCGACGACCTCGCCAAGGGCCGCCCGCACGCCATCACGATCACCAACGGCGACATCGTCTACATCATCAACGCCATCCGGACCACCCGCACCGAGGCCGGCGCCGCGGCTGACTTGCGCTGCTCGACCTGACGGAAACGACCTCATGACGTACACGCGACGCGGCCGACTCCGGGTGGCCGCAAGGGACTTCAACCTCGGAGCGACCTGGCTCGCCTCCGCCAACCGGGAGCCGGAAGCGGCCATCGACCAATGGAAGGCAGGCCAGCTCGCCGACATCGAGACCGGAGAGCTCTTCAACGTTGTGCGGGTCGGTGACGTGGGGAGAGGCCGGGTCGCGCTGGCGGACCTGTGGCAGGCCGACGTACCGGTCGGCCCGGTCCTGCACAACCGCGCCGACCAGTGCATCGAGTTCCTGGTCACCACCCGCGCCGCCGCGCAATGGGACATGCCTCGGACCCGGCTCGTCGGCCACCCCGCCTACGAGGCCGAGCCGCTGACGGTCGCCATGCCGGCCCCCGGCGTGCAGCGGCTCTTCGGGAGGAGCTGGCTCGTCCTCCCAGACGGCGAGCGAAGACCGACCAACCCCGCAGACCTGGCCGTGGCTCTGCGGCGCGCCGACGCCCGCCTACGCCACGACAACCCCTGAACCCCCGCTACGCCGAACTGCTCGGCTGTAGCGGGCCCTGGCCCGGCCGTTCCACCCCCGCCGGACGGCCCGGCCAGAACGGATCGGCGACGGCCGATTCCAGCTGACCGTCCCCAGGCGCGGGTGCGCGCAGGGTGGTGCCGCTGCGCCCCCTGGGGACGGTCAGCCCCAGCCCACACCACGACCGACCGGACGGCCTGCGGCAACGACAGGCCGGAGAGGCACGACCTGATGCACCCCAGCTCCCGCACACCGGCCGAAGCCACCGAACCGCCCCCGCCCGCCCCCAGCCTCCGGGTACCGGCGGTCAAGGAGCCCCAGGTGCGGCCATGCGGGCACTACCCCGACCTCACGCCGGAAGAGGGCGAGGTGATGGCACTACTCGCCGCCGACCTCAACGGCATACAGATCGCCGAGCACACCCGCGCGTCCCACTACGCCGTCCGAAGCCGTCTCAGCACGCTGGGACTCAAGCTCGGGGCGGCTACCACGCCGCAGATCATCGACATCGCCTGCCGAACGGGACTGCTGCTCCCGCCCCGGGGCGTGCTGACGACGCCGATCTCCGTCTCCGCGGTGACCTCGTTCCAGGCCCTGGCGGAGGGCGGTACCCGCTCCTGGATCGCCAGCCGTAAGAAGGTCTCGGAGAACACGGTCGCAAACCACCTGGCGGCCGTCCGGGCCCGGATGCGTACCTCGTGGAACGCGGCCGCGGTCTACCGGCTCCATGGGGTGACGCCCCCGCTCCTGAACGCCACCGTGGCGCCGTGCCCGTTCTGCGCGGCCCGCGAACGGGGCGCCAGCACCGTCTCCGGCCAGTAGCACACGGCACCACCGGCGGCGGGCCCGACAGCAAGCCGGGCCCGCCGCTCCACTCCGCCCGCAACCTGAGGAACCCCACCGTGAGCCACCCTCGCCTGCGCGCCGCGCACCAGCCCACGATCCGGCCGGACGGCCGAGTCCAGATCGGCTCGTTGCCCGGCCTCGTGAGCATCCTGTCCGACCCTGACGGCTGGCGTCAGCACCTCCTCCAACTCCTGGACGGCACGATGACGGCCGAGCAGATCGCCCAAGCGGTCATCGACCGTCACCCCGAGGTCTCAGGACCCCAGGTCCGCCAGCTGCTCCTCGACCTGACCCATGCCGGACACATCCAGGACGCCGTCCCGTCCCGCCCGGCCAGCCGACTGGACCCCGATGCCGCCCGACTGCACCAACGCGGCATCAAGTACTGGGAGATGGTCGACCAAGACCCCGGCCGTACCGGAGCGGACATCCAGCAGATCCTGGCGCGCGCCGTGGTGACCGTTGTCGGGATTGGCGGCGTCGGCCTCACCGCAGCGGCTGCACTGGCCGGAGCCGGAGTCGGCTGCCTGATCCTGGCTGACCACGACCGCGTCGAGGAATCCGACTTCAACCGCCAGCTCCTCTACACCCGCGCCGACATCGGCCGGTACAAAGTCGACGCCACCCGGGACCGCCTCCTGGAACGCCACCCCGACCTCGACGTCGTCCTGTACCCCGAACCGACGGTTCTCCAGGTGCAGTTCGCACGCCTCATGCGCCGGTGCGATCTGCTCATCCTCGCCGCCGACGGCCCCGACCGCCTGCGGCTGACCGCCAACCGCGCGGCCCTGAGCACCTCCTGCGCGTGGATCGACCCCGGCTGCCACGGCCCGCTGATCAGCTTCGCCCTCTACACGCCGGGCACCGGCGACAGCGCCTGCTGGGAATGCCTGACCCACGACGATGGCCTGGCCGACACCCTGCCCCAGCCGCTCGACAACCCCGGCCTCTCCACCAGCGCACTGCTCGCCGGCACCTACGCCGCCCACGCCGCCCTCACCCACCTCACCGGCACCCGAAGCGCCAACCCGGCGGGCACCATCCAGCTGCACAGCCTCATCGCCCCCGCCGACCAGACCCCCCGCGCCATCACCCGCCCCCGAAACCCCGGCTGCCCCTCCTGCGCCCAGTACCACCCCAAGGCCACGCCGGCACTCCCGCAAGGGGCCCCCGTCGCCCGATGACCCGCGGCCAGCGCGACCTGGGCTGTCCCCTGGCGCTGCGAATGGCCGGCACCGAGCCCCCGTCCAATGGCCGCCCTAGACACGAAGCCGTCCCGGGCCGTGACCGGATGCACCACCCACGCCGCAGGCCCGCAAGAGGCCTGCCGCGGATCGCTGCGGCCGCGCCCCGGCGAAGCCACCGCGCTCACGCACATCGCACCGCATGCACCACCCACGGCGGCCGTCCGGGTCAGGGCCGCAACCCCACCAACTGTTATCCCACCCCAGGAGGTCCACCATGCCCGATCCGCTGATCGAGTCGCACGCCTTCCTCAGCAACACGCGCACCGCCGCGCTCACTCAGCCCGACGGCACGATGACGTGGCTGTGCCTTCCGCGCTTCGACTCCCCCGCGGTCTTCGCCAGCCTCCTCGGCACCCCCTCAGCCGGGTACTGGCGAGTCGGCCCGGCGACGTACACCAGCACGCCGTCCGAGAGCCGACGGCGCTACATCGGCGACACCCTCGCCGTCGAACAGGTCTGGGACACCGGCAGCGGCGTGCTGGAGGTGACCGACTTCCTGCCCGCCCCGGACGCCACCGGGGACGCGCCGCCGATGGTCGTGCGCGTCGCCACCTGCCGCAGCGGCATGGTGCGCCTGGCCTCCGAGTTTCGGCCCCGCCCCGGCTACGGCTCCCTGACCCCCGGCATGCAACACGTCGGCTACGGCACGTCCCGGCTGCGCGCCCAGGCTGGCAGCGACACGTACTGGCTGGACGGGCCCCGCCACAGCGTCAACCTCGGCGGCACCGCCTCCACCGACATGCCGCTCAAGGCCGGGCAGAGCATCGTCATGGCCCTGACCTGGACGCGCACCGGCAGCCCGGCGCCCGCCCCGATGACGGACACCACGGCACTGGAGGCGACGACCCGGTGGTGGACGCAGTGGGCGTCCGCGAGCACCCACGAAGGGCCGCACCGGGACGCCGTCCTACGTTCGGCGCTCACCCTCAAGGGCCTGTGCCACCTCGGCGGCGCCGCTGTCGCGGCCCCGACCACCTCGCTGCCCGCGCCCATCGGCGGGGTGCGCAACTGGGACTACCGCTACACCTGGCCGCGCGACACCTCGTGGATGATGCAGTCCCTCCTGTCGCTGGGATACGTCGAAGAGCCCACTGCGTACCGGAACTGGCTGACCACCCACGTCGACCCGGACGCCCTCCAGCCCCTCTATGGCCTCGACGGCGGCCCGGTCCCGCCGGAGGAGCCCCAGCACCACCTGCGGGGCTACCGCAGCTCCACACCGGTCCGGACCGGCAACGCCGCCGCCGGACAGCACCAGCTGGACGTGTACGGCGAACTCGCCGACCTGCTCGCGCAGATGGACGATGCAGGCATCCCGCCCTGCCCGGCCGCCGACAAGCTGCTGCTCGCCCTGGCGCTCAAGGCCCAGGCGCTGTGGGAGCAGCCCGACGACGGAATGTGGGAGAGCAGGGGCACCCCGCGCCGGTACGTCTCCTCCCTGGTGTGGGCCTGGGTGGCCCTCGACCGCGCAGTGCGCGTGCTGGGACGCCGCGACGCCGCCGACCAGAACACCCTGCGGAGCCTGGCGGCGACCGCCGAGACCATCCACGCCGAGGTGTGCGCCCGGGGCTACGACGCGGAGCGCAACACCTTCACCCAGTACCTCGACGGCCGGGACCTGGACGCCTCCCTCCTGCACATCGTCCGCGTGGGGTTCCTCCCCCCGGACGACAAGCGGCTGATCGGCACCGTCGAGGCGATCGAACGCGAACTCGGCGCCGGCGGCGGCATGCTCCGTCGCTACCCCACCGGCGCCGACGCGGCCGACAACGTGGACGGCCTGTCCGGACACGAGGGAGCGTTCCTCGCCACCCCGTTCTGGATGGCCGAGGCTCTCGCGCTGATCGGCAGGCACGGCGAGGCGGGGGAACTGCTCGACCGCCTGCTGGCGGTGCGCAGCGACCTCGGCCTCCTCGCCGAGCAGTACGACCCCGCCGAAGGCACCCACCTCGGCAACTACCCGCAGGGTCTGTCGCACGACGGCCTGATCCGGGCCGCCCTGGCCATCAGCGCCGCGAGGAACCCCACTGTCGACGGGCAACTGGCTCTCGCCGTCGCAGAGGTGTAGCCCCGCGCCGCTGCCCGCCCCGACGACCACACCGGCGGCCTGCCGTCCGCGATCAGCCCGGACAAGACGCCGGCCGACCCCTACGAGGAACGCTGCTCATGACGATCACCGACACCATCGACCGACTGTCCCCGGAGCTCCGGCGACTACTCGCCCAGATCGCCGACCTTCCGGCACCGGACCTGGACGTCTACGCCGTTGCCGCCTCCACCGACACACCCACCAGCCAGACCAGGAAGTGGCTCGGCGAGCTCGCAGCCAAGAACCTGCTGGAGCACACCGGAGACGTCGCCGCCCGCGGCCCGGTGTACACGATCCGGCCGGAGGCGACCGACCGGGCCCTGACCCTCGCCGACGAGCCCGTCGCCCGTACGGCCGTCCTCCAGCGCTACCTGGCCTACCTGACCACCACCGCCTACGAAGCCGCCCGGGTCCTCACCCCCCACCGCCGCGTGCTGGGAGGCGCCAGCCGGCCCGAACCCGCCGAGCCCGTCCGGTTCGCTGTCGGCCACGTGGCGCTCGCCTGGCTGGAAGCGATGGCCGACGCGCTGCTCCCGGCGATCACCGTCGCCACCCGGCACGGTGACTACCAGGCCGCGACCTGCGTGACCCACGCGGCATGGCCACTGTTCCTCTACACCCGCCGCCACGAGTTGTGGATTCCCTGCTACCGCGAGGGCTTGGCCGCCGCCGAACGCTGGGGCGACACCGTGGCCATCCGCGAGATGCTGACCGGGCTCGCCGGTGGCCTGCGCGACAACCGGGAGTACGACGAGGCGGTCTCCCGCCTCCAGCGCGCACGCTCCCTCGCGGAAGGCGACCTGGAAGGGATCGCCAAGTGCAGCAGCGGCATCGGGGCGTGCCTGCACGCCGACGCCCGCTACGCGGAGGCGATGCCCCAGCTGACCGCTGCCGCTGCCCGCTACGAGCGGCTAGGCCACGTGCGGGGCCAGGCTCTCGCCTTGATTCTCGTGGGGTCGGCGCACGCCCGGCAGGGCGACCCCGCCGCCGGCGTTCCGGTACTCCAACAGGCCTGCACGCTGCTCTCCGGCCTAACCGAACCGGACCCGCTCAACATCACACGAGCGATGGCCTACCTCGGCGAAGCCCACTCGTTGGCGGGTGCCCACGACCTGGCCGCCAGCGCGCTCGTACAAGCCCTGGAGCGGTTCCGCGCCCTGCGCGTGCCCCACTGGACCGCGCACACCATGGAACTCCTGGGCCAGGCCGCCATGCGCGCCGACCAACGTCACGCCGCCATGGACTGGTACTCCGCCAGCCTCGCCCGGTACACCGAACTCGCCAGCGGCCACGACACCGACCGCCTCCAGCGTCGCATCAGGGCGGTGACCAACCCGTGAACGACAGCCAACCCGGAGGAGCAGACGCAGCCAGACCGTGCCCCGGCCCGCCGACGCGGCTTGGCAGCCGACCGCGGAGGAGCGTCCTGCGGTACCGTCCCGGCCCGGTCCAGGGCCCGCGGATCCAGCGGGTGCGCCGGGCAAGGGCGCAGATGCCGGTCCAGGCCGAGGCCCCGGGCCTGGAGAAACGGACTCCACGCCGGCCGTTCGAGGGAGGCGACGACACGAGGGCCGCCCTGGAGTGGGGCCGCGAACGGCTTGATGCTCTCAACGTCGCCTCGGGACCCCGACCGGAACTGACCAGCCACGAAGTGGAGCTTCTGCTCGGCTACATGAACGGCCTGTCGTACGAGGAACTCGGGCAGCTGGCCGGCACCGATGCGAGGCGAGTGAACGCCCTGTACTCCCGGATCAGCACGGGCTTGCGGATGAAGGGCCGGCTCCAGGCCATGTTCGCCGTGCTCGCGCGCGGCTACGTGAGGCCTGAGCAGGTCGTACCTGAGGAACTGGCCTGGGGCGAGGTCGCTCTTTCCGCTGACACCGTTGCTCTGCTGACCCTTCTCGCCTGCAACTTGAGCCAGGAGGGTGCCGCCGCGAAGCTTGGACTGCGCTACGCCCAGGCCCAGTACCTTCTGCTCATCGCACGCGCTGAACTCTGTGCCAAGAACAGCCACAACGCCATCCTGATCGCAGCTGTCCTCGGCGTCATCGATGTGCCAGGCGTACCACGGTGCGAAGTGCCGAAGCCCCCTTCTGCGGCGGAGCCAACGGAGCGCTGCCCCACGGCCGGGGGCGGGTCTCAGACGGACCTCGCCGACCGGTAGCCGGACAACGGCGGTGACGGCCCGGAGCGACAAGACCTCCAACCGCCACCTACCGTCCCTCCTCGCCACCCACCAGTACGAGGAGGACGCCGGTGGAGTTGATCGTGACAGCCGAGGACGTCGCCCGCCGCCTCGGCTACCCCACCCCCCTCGGCGACCCAGTGCGGCAGCGCATCGAGACCGCCGTCGAGGACGCCCAGGACACCCTGATCGGGCACCTCGGCCGGCCGCTGCTCCCCGTGCAGTACACCGAGAGCGGCGTCCGCGCCGGGGCGGACGGCTGGGCGCTCAGCCACGGCCCCCTCATATCGGTGATCTCCGCCGTCCTGGACACGGGCACGACGTCGGCCCCCTTCGGCGCGCCGACGTACACCGTCACCTACACCGCCGGCATCGACGCCCGCGCCGACCCGCAGACCGCCCCGCTGCGCCTGTGGGTCCGGGCGACGGCGTGCCACCACCCGCTGGTGGCGGACGCGCCCGCGCGCCAGCGCCGCATCGTTTCCGCCTCCGTCGAGGGCCAGTCCGTCACCTACGACACCGCGGCCGAGCCGCCAGTGGTGCTCGCGCCGCCGGACCTCGCCACGACCGACCGGTGGCGGCTGCGCGGGCGTCGGGTCTACCAGGCCCCGACGAAGCCGAATCCGCCCGGGCTCACGATCCCCGGGCACTTCGGTTCGGGTGGGCGGTGATGGCGGTCCTGCTGGCTGACCGGCAGCTCGGTGTCCGTACCCGCGGCGTGCCCGTCCTGGACGCGCACGGCGCGGAGGTGACCGGGCCGCTCGGCCCGCTGCGGGGACCGTGGCCAGGCCGTGCCGTGCCGCAACCCGACGGAACGTGGCACCTGGCCCTGGACACGCAGGCCGGCGTCCTGCTGGTCGGCGACGTCGTGCTGGAGCCAGCCACCGGAGCCGAGTGGACCGTCCTCGCCGCCGACCAGTTGGCAAACACCGGCGACCCGGCACTGGCCTACGTGCGGATCAAGGGGCGTGCCCGCGTCTCGGGCGGCACCCGGCCGGAAGGACACCCGTGATGGCACACCTCGAACTGCCCTCCGACGTCGCACGCCGCCTGGCCCCGCTGATGCTGCGCCACACCCAACGCCTGGCCGAGGACGTCGCGGAGGAGGCCCGGCGGCGAGCCCCGGCGGCCAAGACCTGGCACACCCAGGAAGACGGTCATGCGCGGCCCAGCCACCAGGCCGCCGACGGCCAGACCGTACCCGCGCCGCTTCCCTTCTCCGTCGGAGACACCACGCTCTCCGGACCGCGCGACCCCGACGGCCCCGTCGAGGAAACGGCGGGGTGCCGGTGCACGGTCACCGAGGACCCGGAAGCCGTCGCCGCGACGATCTCAGCGGGCAAGGCCGCCATCGACGGTACGCGTACTCGGGCGGACGTCACGTGCGACTTCCCGCGAGCCGTCGAGGCGGAGTACGCGCACGGCGACGGCACCCACTTCATGAGCGGCGCCGCCTCCCAGGTCGCCGCCCGCCACCGCTGACCCGCCGCGCGAAGCCCCGCTCCAGCGTGAGGCGCGGTGTGGAGAGACGGACGGTAGAGGCCGGGCCCTGATTTCCTTCGCCGGTCACCCCCACCACTGCCCGAAGGAGCCGGCATGACCCAGCCCGACCACGTCCGCATCGTCCTCGCCCACCACCTCACGCGGCACGATGATCAGCTGCTGCCCGGAGACGAGATCGAAGTCCCGCACCACGAGGCCCGGCAGCTGATCGGCGCCGGGTACGTCGCCGACCTGGACCCCACCGACTCGGCCGCGGTAGCCAAGGCCCTCCAACCCACGATCGAGAGCAAGCCGGCCATGGCCAAGCCGACGGCGAACAAGGCGGCAGGGCAGGCGAGTGGGTGACCTGGCCGCCCTCGACCCCGAGGAACTGGCTGTCGCCTGGCTGTCCGGGCACGCCGAGCTGACGAAGGCGCTCGGCGGGCCCGGACGGGTCGGGGCCCGCAACACCCCGCCCTACCCCCGCATCCGCATCATCCAGGTGCCCGGCGGTGCCGTCCCGGGCTGGCGCTGGACCGCCACCTTCCACCTCCAGGTCGAAGCGCTCGGCGACCTGGACCGGTCGACCCCCCGCCCCCTGCTACGCCGGGCGTTCGCCACCGCGATCCAGGCCCTGCACCAGCTGCCCTCGCAGGCCCCCGTCCCGGGCCGGCCCGTGGTGACCGCCGTGCGGGCGCTGTCGGCTGGAGGGTGGCTGCCAGAGCCGACCGGCCAGGCCCGGTACGTCGCGGTGCTCGCCGTCACCGCGCACCCGCCCACAGCGTGACGGGGGTAATTGCGCGAGTTGTGCGACAGCCCCACGCGCGGTGCCGGCGCGACGCTACTGCTCGGCGCGGCCTACGGTCCGGCTCGTTTCTGGCGGTCCGCATTGAGGAGGCCGGTCGTGCCCGCGGAGAGCATGTTCGTTGCGCAGATGGCCCGTCTGTACCTGGCCGTGCCGGGTACGGTCGCGCCCACGGACCCGGTGGCGGCGATGCCGGCCGGGTGGAAGGAGGCCGGACTGTTCAAGCCGGGCAGCCTGGAGTGGAACACCGACCCGAAGTTCGAGGACCTGCGATCCCACCAGCTGCGGTACCCGGCTCGTACCATTCAGACCGAGGATGCCGCGTCCATCAAGGTCGAGTTGCAGGAGTGGAACGCGGGCAACATCGTCGCCGTGTACGGCGGCGGCGAGGTCACCGCGATCACGCAGAACACCAAGACCTTCTACCGGTACAGCCCGCCGCGGGTCGGCGGCCGCAAGCAGTTCGCGGCGGTGGTGGAGCTGATCGACGGCGCGAAGCACTACCGGCGGATCGTGCCGTTGTGCGAGCAGGTTGCGTCGGTGAACCAGAAGTTCCCCGACGACGCGGAGTCCACGCTGCCCCTGGAGATGAAGGTGATCGGCGGATCCGTCGGCGACCCGTGGTACGACCTGACCGACGACCCCGGTTTCGCCCCAGCAGCAGCGTGAACTTGACTGCACAGTAGGTGCTTTGGGCCTGTGCCCATTCACAGCCCGTGCGCCTACTGTGGATCACGTCGGGCAGCCTTCTCCCCCTGGGGCCGTCCGACCCCGCGATGCCCCGGCCTCCCCTTCGGCCGGGGCATCGCTGCCTAGGCAGACGAGCGCGGTAGCGCTCAGATGGATTGCCCCATTCCTATGTGGCTGCGATGGAAGCTAGGCAGGGGAAGGAGGTCGAAGAGAGAGGGCTCGCTCATGGGCGGAGGAGGAGGTGTGGATGGCAGAGAAGCTGCAAAGTCGGGTTGTCTCGCGCGGTCCTCGTCGTCGGCCTGGATCCACAGTTGGTTGAGCGTTGATGAGATGGAGTCGATCTGCTCGTGGGGTATGCCCTTGATACGGCTCAGAAGCTCGACCACGAGGGCATCGACCAGGCCGGCCATTGGCAGCCGTGTATGGGTGAAGGCGTTGTAGATCGTCGTCCTGCTCGCGTCGGGCACGCTACGTGCCGCCAGCGCGTTCGCCATCGCGCCGATGGACGGGGAGTGCGCACGCCTGTGTAGGTCGTGGAGCCAGTCGTTCAGCTCCTTGTGCGGGCCAGTGGGAAGGTCTGGCCGCTTGAGTCGTCCGGCACGTCCCACGGCCGCCCCCATCACCGTTCACAACCGTTCAACTGTGTTCCACCGTCGCTAACGTTAGCAACTTGCAGTCCGACCCGGTCGCCGATGTTCTTGTCTGTCCGGCGAGTTGGCTCAGGAATCCACCGTGGTCCTTCCCAACGAGGAAGGACACGCACATGGCTGTACAGCCCCTTCGAACGATCCGCCGGCTTGGCCGGGCCGCCTTGTTCCAAGCTCTGCGCGGGGCGGCGTACGCGGCCGGCGGCGGAGTCGCCACCTGGCTGATCCACCGTCAGTGACGACCAGCCGGTCATGGCCCTGGCGGTCGGTGCCGGTGCGGGCCGGCGCGACGCTAACTGCCTTCGGCTCCTACGGTCTGCGGCGTTCCGTTGCCGACAGACCGAGGAGCCGACATGGTCGGGATCGACCTGGACGCCGCCCGTGAGCGCCGTCTGGCCGCCGCTGCCGAGAAGGCGCTCGCCGCCAAGGCCGAGTACACCGTCGGCGAGGAGCCGCTGATCTTTGGCGGCACCAGCGTGGCGATGCTGCCGGCCGAGCTGCCGCTCGCGGTGTGGGAGCCGCTGATCGGCATCCCGTACCTGCCGCTGCTGCTGCGTTCCCTGGTGGAAGCCGCGCAGGCGCAGGGCGATCAGCAGACCGAGGCCGCGAGCCTGATCGTGGACGTGCTCGGCTCGGAGCCGTCGCTGCCGACTGACCTGCTTGCCGCGGCCGCCGAGATGGGCCGCCGTCTGCTCGGGGAGGACGGGTTCGCCCGGCTGATGGAGCAGCGCCCCAGCCACCCGGACATTCTCGAGCTGGTGCGCGCGGTCTGGGCGAAGTACTTCCCGGGCGGTGCGGGCCTGGGGGAACTCATGGGGCCGTCCGAGTCGCTTTCGAGCGCTGGGACGACCTCGAAGCCGACTTCCAGCGGTACTACCGGCTCGACGCCCGCGGTGTCTGGCGACGGCCCGGTGACCCTGGATTCGTCGGCACCCGACGCCTCCTGACCCTGATGCGGGGGCTGCCTGCTGAGGCCCTGCTGCTCCGGGACGGGGCAGAGGTCGGCGCGGACCGCTGGGGGCTGACGCAGGAACTGCTGGCACAGCTGGTCGAGCTGGTGTCGGTACTGGCGGCGGAGCACCGCCTACGTCGGCCGGTCGAGCTGCCGCGTCCGGCCTATCTGCGGGCTGGCCGCGGGCACGAGCAGGCCGGGCAGGGCATGGCCCGAGCTGTCGCCGTGCTGCGCCGCACCGGAAAGGCGGCCGGGCGTGGCTGAGGAGATCGACTCCGGTCGCCTCGTCGTCGAGGTCGTCGCCGACTCGTCGGGGTTCGCGACGGACGCGAAGGCCCGTGTCGACGCGGCGGTGCGCAACCTGCGGGCCAAGGTCCGGCTGGACCCGGATGCCTCCGGGCTGCGCGAGCGCGTCGAAGCCGCTGCGCAGGCCACCCGCGCCCGGATCAAGGTCACGGTCGACGTCGACCTTGCCGGGCTGCGCCAGCGCGTCCAGGCGGCCACGCAGGCTGCCCGCGCCCGCATCAAGGTCGCCGTCGACCCGGACACCTCCGGGCTGGCGGAGAAGGTACGGGCGGCGACCGCCCGCGCCGCGTACGTGCGCGTCGGGGTCGGCCTCGACACCGGCAACCTGCGCCAGCGCGTCCGGATCGCCGCAGAGGCTGCCGCGGCCACCGTCAAGCTCGACCTGGACGTCGAGACGGCCGGGCTGCGTGCCCGCGTCAGGGAGGCGCTGGCCGGCCTGTCGGTGCGCGTGCGGGTCGACGTGGACACCGCCGCCGCGACCACCCGCCTCGCGGCGTTCCGCACGCTCGCGTCCCGGCCGGTCGACGTCCCCCTCAACGCCCGCGGTTCCGCCGGCGGCGGTGGTGAGTCCGGGGGGTTTCTCCAGGCCGCCGAGGGCTTCGGCTCCACCGTCGCCGGGCTGGCCCGCCTGCCCGCGATGGCCTCCGGGGCGCTCGCCCTCGGCCAGGCCCTCACCCAGGTCGCCGCAGGGCTCTTCGCGATGGGCGCGGCAGCCGCGCCCGCGGTCGGGCTGCTCGGTGCCCTTCCCGGGGCGGCGGGCGCCGCCGTCCAGGGCCTGGGCACCCTGCTGGCCGCCTTCTCCGGCATCGGCGCCGCCGTCAAGGCGCTCGGCCAGGCGGACAAGCAGTCCGCCGGAGCGGCGGGCGCCTCCGCGCAGGCCCGGCAGGCCGCCGCCGACCGGGTGGCGGACGCGCAGCGCCGCCTCGGCACCGCCCAGCGTGACAGCGACGAGCAGGCCCTTCGAGGTGCCGAACAGGTCGCGCAGTCCCGGCGCCGGCTGGCCGATGTCCAGGAACGGGCGGCGGCGCAGGTCGCCGCCGCCGACCGGCAGCTGGCGGCGGCGGAGCTCACGGTCACCCGCGCGCACCAGGCCGCCGCGCAGGCGCAGCAGGCGCTGAACGACGCCAGGCAGCAGGCGGCGCGGGCCCTGGAGGACCTGAACCGGGACGCCGCGCGCGGGCCGCTGGAGGAGCAGAAGGCGCTGCTGTCCCTGGAGCAGGCCCGTTCCCGGCTCAACCAGGTCAACGTCAGTCCGTTCTCTTCGGAGGCGGACCGGCGCGAAGCCCAGATCTCCTACCAGGAGGCGATCAACCAGCTCGAGGACGTCCGCACCCGCAACCGGCGGCTCGCCGAGGACGTCAAGAAGGCCAACCAGCAGGGCGTCGAGGGCAGCGACCAAGTCGCTTCCGCGAAGGCGCAGTTGGCCCGCGCACAGGAGGCGGAGCAGGACACGGTCCGGGGTGTCCGCGAGGCCGAGCAGCAGGCCGCCCGGGCCCGCGTCGAGGCGGTGCGCGAGGTCCAGGACGCGCACACCGACCTCGACAAGGCGGTGCGCGAGGCGCAGCGCCAGCAGAAACGTTCCGCCGAGCAAGTAGCGGACGCCCAGCGGGACATCGCCCGCGCGGTTCGGGACCAGTCGCAGGCGCTCAACAGCACCAGCAGCGCCGCCAATGCCGCCGAGCAGGCGCTCAACGCGCTCTCCCCGGCCGGGCAGCGCTTCGCACGCTTCATCTCCGGCACGGTGCAGCCCGTCCTGCGGGGGCTGCGGGACACCGCGCAGGAGGCACTGCTGCCTCCGCTGGAGAGGGGGATCGGCCGGGCTCTGGTCCTGCTGCCGATCTTCAACCGCGCGATCGGCGACACCGGGCAGGTACTCGGCCAGGCCGCCGAGCGCGGCGCGGAGATGGCCACGTCCGGGCCGTGGCGCGCGGACCTGGCACAGGTCGCCTCGACCAACACGCGAGTCATCGGCTCACTGGCGAACGCCGGCCTGAGCGCGGCCGACGGCCTGCGCAATCTCACGGCCGCCGGCGCGCCGCTGCTGGAGCGCCTGGCCCGCGCCACCGAACGCGGCACTGCCCTGGCCGCCTCGTTCATCCAGGCCCGCCGCGACGGCGGCCAGCTCAGCGCGTTCTTCCAGCGTGCCGGGGACACCGGCGCGCAGCTGTGGGGCATCCTGCGGGACATCGGCCTCGGTGTCCTCAACATCGGGCGTGCCGCCGCCCCCGCCGGACAGCAGCTCCTCAACTCGCTCGCCAACGCCGCGAGTTCCTTCCGCACCCTCACAGGCGAAGGTGAGACGCAGGCCAAGCTCGCCGGGTACTTCGCCAACACCGTCCCCGTCCTCCAGGAGGCCGGTCGGCTGGTCGCAGCCCTCGGCGTCGCCTGGTTCAACTTCACCAACAACCCGGCACTCGCGCCGCTGATCGCCCGGCTGCGCACCGAAGTCCTGCCCGCGGTCATGCAGTTGGCCGGAGCGCTCGGTAACGGCCAGCTGTGGGACCAACTGCTCGGCCTGCTCAACTCCATCGTCGGCATCGCCGCCCAACTCGGCGGCCTCGGCAACACCCTGTCCGGGTTCCTGTTCGTCATCCAGGCCGTCGCCTCCGCCGTGCAGGTGCTGTTGTCGATACCCGGCATGGCACCGTTCGTCTCCGCGCTGCTGACGATGGCCGGCGTCGCGGGCGGGATCATGTTCGTCGCCAACGCGATCGGCGCGGTGCGCGGCGCCCTGACCCTGCTGTCCGCCAACCCGATCATGCTGATCGTCGCCGCCGTCGCCGCCATCGTCCTCGGTCTCGTGACGGCCTACCAGAAGGTCGACTGGTTCCGAAACGCGGTCAACGGCGCGTTCAGTGGGCTCGCCGACGGCGTGCGCTACGCCCTCGACGGCATGGTGTCCTTCGCGGCCTGGTCCTGGGGCAAACTATCGGGGATCTTCGCCCCGCCGATCCGCTTCCTCGTCAACACCGTGTACGACGGCGGTATCCGCCGGGCCTGGAACTGGATCGCCGACAGCTTCGGCCTCGGCAAACTGCCCAGCTTCACCGTCGGGTTCGCCCGAGGCGGAGTCGTGCCCGGCTACGCGCCCGGCCGCGACACCGTGCCCGCCATGCTCAGCCCGGGTGAGGGCGTACTCGTGCCGCAGGCCGTGCGCCAACTCGGCGGTGAAGGCGGCATCACCGCCCTCAACGACGCCGCCCGGGCCGGTCGCCTCGCCGATGCCGGCGCGCCCATGCAGGGCTTCTTCCTCGGCGGCCTCGTGGACGGCGCGGTCGACCAGCTCCGCGGCTGGGCCGCCGGCGCGCTCGGCAAGGCCCTCAACCCGGTGAGGGGCTGGTTCAACTGGATGCCCGACAACACGTGGGGCAAAATGCTGCGCGGCATGGTCAACCGAGCCGTCGACGGCGTCTTGTCCTTCGTACGCGGCTACGCCACCGGGGGAGTAGTGCCCGGCTACGCGCCCGGCCAGGACAGCACCCTGGCCCGGCTCAGCCCCGGCGAAGGCGTCCTGACCCCGCAGGCCGTGCGCGGACTCGGAGGCAGCGCCTCCGTCAGCGCCATCAACGCCGCCCGCGGGCAACTCGCCGGCGGCGCGCAGGGCGAGCGCATCGGCACCGTCATCTCGCCCGGCGCGATCGTGCAGTACATCACCAACCCGCTGCCCGAGACGCCGGGTGAGAGCGTCAACAACCGGCTGCGGGCCCTCGCCAGCTTCGGCCTGTTCGACAAGGAGAGCGCCTGATGGCCCGCGAACGCTGGCTGGTGGACGGCTACGACCTCACCGACGGCCTGGTGCGCGACGTCGAGTACCGGGCCGGCCTGACCGGCACCCCGGCCGTCGTCGGCGCGAACGCCACCGTGCCCAACCGCATCGGGGAGCTGTGGAGGCCCAAGCACCACGGCCCCGGCAAGTTCACCCTCGTCCTGTGGCTGGCCCCCACCGCTGGCGGCTGGCAGGACGTCGAAACGGCGTGGGAAGACCTGCTGCGCGTCGTCGCCCGCCCGCAACGACTACTCACCTTCGAGCGGCACACCGCCGCCGGCCAGGTCCGCCGCTGCGAGGGCGAGGTTCTGTCCGCGCTCACCCCGACCCCGCTGGGCCAGAGCGGCATGCGCATCAGCCTCGAGGTCAACGTGCCCGCTGGGTACTGGGTGTCCGCCGACACCAGCACCCAGGCGACCGCTCCCGGCACGCCCGTGCCCCAGGACCTCGCGCTGACCGAGTTCGCCGACGCAACCGCGCCCATGGAGCAACTCGCCTACCTGCTCTCCGGCCCGATCACCGCCCCCACCGTCACCGACACCACCGACGCAACCAGCGGCGACTCCTTCACTTACACCGGGCAGATCGGCGCCGGGCAGACCCTCACCGTGGACGCCGCCACCTGGCAGCTGACCGGCAGCGGCGGCTTCGTCCCCGACCCGGGGCGCCTGACCAACACCGGGCCCGCCTTCCTGCGCCTGGTCCCCGGCCGGCCCGGCAAGCCGCCGAGCGTGCGCCTGACCGGCACCAACACCGGCCCTACCACCCGGCTCGCCGTCACCGGCCGCCGCGCCTACCTGACCTGACCGGAGAACCACCGTGGCCGTGCACCTGCGCGTTTCCAGCCCGAGCGGCAGCCTGCTCGGGCTGCTGCCCTACCCCGCCGACCTCAAGACGCAGGCCGAGCACAACGGCGCCGGCGCGCTGACCTTCACCTACCCGCGCAACGCCCGGGGCGCTGGCCTGCTGTCCGGAGACGACCCGCGGATCTCCCTCGTCATCGACGGCGTCGAGCAGTCCGAGCGGTACCTGCTGGAGGACGACGGCGACGACCCGGCCGACGGCGCGGGCGAGGCCCGGCCGGTCCAGGTCGGCTGCCGGGGTGCCCTCGCCCTGCTGGAGCGCGCCGTGATCTACCCGGTCGGCCACGCCCCAGGACAAGCCGTGCACGGCCTCGACGCGCACTTCCCGTTCGTCAACGCCACCCCCGGGGCCGTCCTCGCCACCCTGCTCCAGCGCGCCCAGGCCCGCGGGGCCCTGCCCGAGGTCAGCTGGGACTTCACCTCGGCCGGCGACAGTGCCGGCCGCCCCTGGCCAACCACGTACACCGTCCAGTACGACGCTGGCGGCGACCTGCTCAAGACCGTCACCTCGATCACCAGTGCGGGGTGGGCGGACGTGCGGATGGAGGGCTACCGGCTGCTCGCCTACGTGCCCGACACCGTGTGCGCCACCGACCACCCCGGCATCGTGCTGTACCTGGGCCGAGACGTCCTCAAGGGCCCCCGGCAGCGCTCCCGCCGCTCGGTGCGCTCCCACCTACTGGCCTCCGGCGACTCCGGCAACCTCGCCGAAGTCGTCAACCCGACCGCGGCCGCTCGCTACGGACGCCGCGAGGCCTTCGACGGCCGGGGCGGCATCACCGACACCGCCACCCTCGCCGAACTCGCCCGCGTCACCCTCGGCGGCATGGGCGCCGCCTCCGAGGGCTTCACGATCGAACTCGACCCCGCCGCCACCCAGCACCAGCCCGGCACCGACTACCGGCCCGGGGACTACATCCGCTACGACCAGCGGCGCACCGACCCGACCACACTGGAGCCGCTGCGGGTGCGCACCATCGCCACCACGTACGACGACGCCGGCCAGCCCAGCAGCAGCCTGGAGCTGAACGACCTGTTCGTGGAACAGCGCATCCGGGTGCAGCGGCAGCTGGACGCCCTCACCAACGGCTCCGCGACCGCCTCCCGCACCCCCCTCCCGCCGCTCGGCGACCGCAACGACACCGTCGCCCCCAAGGCCCCGGACACGGTGTCGCTCGGCTCCTGGGCCTACCTGGACCGGGACGGGCAGCAGCACGCCGCGCTCGCAGTGTCCTGGCCCGCGGTGACGCAGAACGTCGACGGCACCGTGTACGACGACGCCGGCAACTACTACGTCTCCTACCTGCTGCCAGGCCTGCGGATCGCGGGGCAGGACCCGCAGTGGTCCCCGGAGCAGGCCGTCAACGGCACCATCGCCCACTACGACCAGCTGCCCGCCGGGCAGCGCGTCCAGACCCGGGTGCGCACCGTGGACGCCTCCGGGAACTCCTCCATCTGGCGGCTCTCGCAGGAGACCGTCCTCGCCAGCGACACCACGCCTCCTCCAGTCCCGTCGAAGCCCGTGGTGACCTCGCTGATCGGCGCCCTGCGAGCAGCGTGGGACGGGCGCGGATCGGCGGGGGAGGAAATGCCCGCGGACTTCGCCGAGTTGGAGGTGCACGCTGCCACAGCAGCTGGATTCACCCCCAACGCGGCGACGATCGTCGACCGGCTCGCCGGAGCGGCGGCCGCCCCGATCACCGGCCTGTCCTACGGCACCACCTACTACGTCAAGTTCGTCGCCCGCGACCGGGCAGGCAACGCCTCGCAGCCCTCCGCCGAGGCCTCCGCCGCGCCGACCGTCGTCATCAGGTCCGACCTCGCCGACCAGATCATCGGGACGGCCCAGCTCGCGGACGCCACGATCATCGGAGCGAAGATCGCACTCGCCACCATCCAGGACGCCAACATCGGCACTGTCTCAGCGAGCAAGCTGACCGTCGGCGCGCTCAGCGCCGACGTCACCGTGTCCGCCCGTATCAAGACCGCCGACGCCGGCGCGAGAGTGGAGCTCAACTCCGCCGGCATCGAGGCGTGGAACGCCAACGGTGTGAAGACCGTCTCCGTGTCCGCCACCACCGGCGACGTGCGGATCGTCGGCGGCCTGTCCAGCGGCACCAGCGGCCAGCGCATCGAGATCAACCCCGGCGGGGGCCTCCCGGAGATCCGATTCTTCCCCACCACGGGCTCCAACTACGCCTTCATCAACGCGGTCGGCGGGAACAACGGCGCGGCGTACATCGGCCTCAACAGCGGCACCTTCCAGCACAACGGGCAGTCGACGGCCTACCGGCTCTACCTGACCGACAACATCTCCGCGCTGGAGACCATCCGCACCGACACCCAGAAGCCATGGGGTGGCACCGTCCGGATGAACGCGAGCCAAGGCGCCGCGCTCGCGTACATGGTCGAGGACTCGCCCAAAGGCTACGTGATCGCCTCGGATACAGGCGTCCAGATCGGCCGGAGCAACGACAAAGGCGGCAACACCGAGCTGTGGATCGACGCCACGACCCTCCAGTACAAGGGCACCTTCCTGAACTACTGGTACGCCGAGCCGACGCAGGGACTTTTCACCGGCAGAGTGGAGATGCGCAACTGGACATCCATGTCGCTGTCCTACGGGCCGACCATGCAGTCCACGATGGTGCCGATCGTCACCCTGTGGGACTGGCAAGCGGTTCGAGCCTGGCAGGTCACCGCATCTTCCACGACCGGCTTCACCACCACCCTCGCCTCCGCCAGTGCCGACGGCTCCATCGGCTTCTGGTGCTACCGCATCTGACAGGAACGGGGAACAACCATGCCCGAGCAGTACCGGGTCATCGACGCGGCCCGGATCAATGTCGGGCCGACCGAGTGCTGGGCCGTGCGCCAGCGGCGGCCGGACGGCGACCACCACGTCACCGTCTTCCCGACCTCCTCGCTGGAGTGGCGGGCCGCCGAGTACGACATCGACCACACCACCCCGGACGGCATCAACACCATCCTCGACATGCTGCTCCACGAGCCGTGGATCCCGGACCCGCGCGAGGAACGCCACACCGAGCCGGCCGCCGCGAAGAGCCTCACGGCCCCCGCCACCCAGGAGATCCCCGGCCCGACCGCCGAGGGGCCGCAGCCGGTCACCCTGCACAACGCGCCCGACCGGGCCACCGCCCGCCAGGCCCACCTCGAACGGATTGCCCACGCCAAGCGGACCCGCGTCGCCGTCACAGCCGGACCGGCCGCGGGCGCGCGCCGCACGGCAGCAGCGAAGGCCGCGACGGACCCGCTCGACATCATCCGGCGCCACCACGGCATCACCCCCGAAGGGGTGGCCGCGAAGACGGAGATCGTCGAGCAGGCCAGGCGGCAACTCGCCGTGCCCCAAACACCTGTTGAGGATGAGGTGACCCGCGTCAACCCGAACAGCTTCACCACGCCGATGTGGGACGCCGCGGTGCCCCGACGCGACGAGGCACAACGCAGCGAGGAGGACGCGGCATGACCGACGGCCCCACCGCCGAACAGCTCGACCGTCTGCTCAGCACCGCCGACCGCCGCCGGCTCACCCCAGTCGAAGCCGCCCTGCTCCGGACCGCTGTCCAGCACCTCCAGAAGGCGGCCGCCAGCGCCCCGCCGATCACCAACGACCCTCCCGACCCGACGAAGTGAACGGAGCCCCCGCCACCATGGACCACAACACCCAGCCCATCACCGTGGACGCCGAGCCGTACATCGCCCGGCTACGCGACCAACTGGCCGAGGCCTGGGGTCAAACGCAGGCGCAACTCGCCCTCGCCCGCGAAGAGATCGCCATACGCGCCGCGCGGGAAACCGACCTGAACCGGCGGATCGCCGACCTCGAAACCACCATCGCCGAACTACGGGGCACCTCGACGCGACCGTAGACACCACCGCGTCCTACCGTCCCCCGCTGTGGAACGGGACCCGGACGGCCAGCAGCCTCCCGCTGGCCGACGACACCGACGGAGGACCAGATGGAGCGAGATCACCGGATGGAAGACGATCCGGGACCTAGTCCTGTTCCTGCTCGGAGCGGCAGTGATCGTGCGGGAGGCGTGGACGCCACCGGCCGACCCGAGCGTGATCATCACGGGCCTGACCCTCGCGGGGCTGCCCGCCGCGCTGTCAAGGGACGAACGGCCGCCGCGGGAGTAGCCCCGCGCACCGGCCTCCTGGCCCGCTACCGGTTCACCACCGGCTACCTGGCCGCCGCCGGCGTCGCGTTCGCTGCGACCTGGCCGCTCTGAGCGCCAAGCCCGCCCATCACCAGCACCAGGAGACGATCGTGAACATCCTGAACGACACCGAGGCGTGGGGCCTGCTGCTCGGCGCCATCACTCCCTGGGCGACCGCCCTCGTCCAGCAGCCGCACTGGACCAAGCCGGTGCGCGCCGTCGTCGGCGCCGTGGCCTCCGGCATCGTCGGCATTCTTACCGTCCTCGCCCGCGGGGACATCGCCCACGCCCAGACCGCCCTGACCACTGTTGCCCTCACTGTCGTGGCCTCCAAGACGTTCTACGACGGCCTGTGGCAGCACGCCGGCGCCGGAGCGCTGGAGCGCGCGACCGCCCCGGACCGCCGGGCCGGCTGGTAGCCGGTCCTGTGTCTGCGGCCGGCGCTACCCTAGAGTGATGATGTGGCCGCCGGGCCGACCGGCCGCGTGCTCTGGCAACAAGCCCTTCGGGGCTGTCTCCTATCAAGGGGAGCACGCGGACCCGGGCGGCTTCGCAACCCGCGGGCCCGGCGGCCACACTTCCTAATCTCCCTTCTCCGCAGCCGATTTGGCCACGTGGTGGGTGTTCCCACGCAGGCCGGGCTGACGGGAGGGTGGAGGCAGGCAGCCACACCGGGGCCTGCGAACCCCGGTGCCGCCACGGAGACAAGGAAGGCACCCTGAGGTGACAGCACCAGCTCAGCAGGCACCCCCCGCGACCGAACAAGTCACCCCGCTGACGGACAACCGCGCGGAGATGACCATCGAGAAGGCCGACCAGGTCCTGGAGATCACCGGCGACCAGCGGTTCTGGACGAAGGCGCAGCGGGCCGCCCTCGCCGCCATCGGCCTCGCGCAGGCCCCGACGCACGACCTCGTCGCGTTCTTCCACATCTGCAAGTCGACCGCGTTGGACCCGTTCCGCCGCGAGATCTACTACATCCAGCGCAAGCGCAAGGTGTTCGGGCAGGACGAGCTGTACTACACCGCGCAGACCGGCATCGACGGGTTCCGGCACATTGGGCAGCGTACTGGCCGGTTCATCCGGCGCGTCGGCCCCTTCTGGACCGGACCCGAAGACGACCCGAAGTGGTGGATCGTGGGAGAGGACGGGATCAACCGCCGAAGGTGGGTCGACGTGTGGCTCCACGACAACCCGCCCGCCGCCGCGATGTGCCGGATCGAACACCGCAGCATCGCCGGGGACGAGACGGTCACCCAAGCCGTCGCCGTCTTCGCCGAGTTCGCCGTCGGCAAGGACGAGTGGCAGGACGACCCGCGCACGGGCAGAGGAGTGAAGACTGGCAAGCGCATCCTGACCGGGCAGTGGCCGACCATGGGCGCCCACATGATCGGCAAGGTGGCCGAAGCCCAGGCATGGCGCATCGCCTTCCCCCGCGAGCTCGTGAACATCTACGAGCATGCGGAGATGGAGCAAGCCGACGCCGCTCAGCGTGAAATGGAGCGCGAGGCAGGAGCAGCGCGCCGCCGCGAGGCCCGATCCCAGAAGCAGCCCGGTGCCGTCGTCCCCGGCACGGTGGTCAGCGCCTCGACCACCGAGACGGCCGATGGAGCTACAGGACGGGGCACGCCCGAGGGAGAGCCGGACACGACCTCGGCGGAACCGGCTGACGAACCCCCCACCGCAGACGAGCTGCGCCAGGAACTGCGCGCTTACGCCACCGCGATGGGCAGCACCGTCACCAAGATCACCGACCGGTGGCGGAAGGCGACCGGGATCGGCCTCAACAAGGCGAACGCGGCGCAGCTCACCATCCTGCTGGCCGAGCTGCGCCCCTACGTCCTGTCCGCGCTCGGATCCCACCCCGAGGCGGCCGAGCACGTCGAGGCCGGCGGGCTACTGATCCGGCTCGACCCCGACGCCACCGTGTGGAGCAGAGAGGACGCCCGCGAGGGCTAGCCCGCGCCTCCCGCCCGCCTCACCCGCAGGGCCGCGCCCCGGCCGCGCGGCCCTGCGGCCTGCACACACGGACACCTCATGCAGCCCCTCATCGAGCAAGCCCGCAACCTAGCCCGCGCCCGTCTCATCGGGCCCAGCCCGCTGCCGTGCCGCTGCGGCGCACCCCGTCACGCGCACCGGGGACAGAAGCGCTCCGGCGGCCACCCCTCCACCAGCTGCGCCCGCTACCGCCGCGACCCCGCCGACGTACTCCTGGAACGCGCCCAGGCGGCAGCCCACGCCCGGCTCGGCGACGACCTCGCGGCATCCGAGCGCACCGGCCGCCGCCGACGCTCCCGCCGCCCCAAGAAGCCAGGCCAGTGGTCGATCGGCGCCTCCGACACCAGCTCCTGCCGCCGTGCGATCTGGTACCGGGAGAACCCGCCACCCGGCTACGTCCCGGCCCCGGTCGACCGGCGCGCGGCCCGGGCCGGAACCCTGATCCACGACTCGGTGTCCCGCCGCCGGCGCGCCCTCTACCCGTGGCGGCTGTACGAGCAGTCCGTCACCCTGCCCGGCCTGGACCGGCCGAGCCGCTACGACGAGTACGACCCGGTCACCGGCGTCCTGTACGACTACAAGACCGCCGGGGACTGGAAGTGGGCGCTGGTCGGCGACGACGGCCCACCCGAGACGGAGTGGGACCAGACACAGCTGTACGGCCTCGCCCTGCACCTCGCTGGCGAGGTGGTGACCGAGGTGAGGATCATCTACTTCGAGCGCAAGAGCGGCAGCGACGAGGAGTTCACCCGTCCGTTCGACGAGCAGGCCGCCCGGCGGGCGCTCGGCCGGTTGACCGCGATCGCCACGGCCCTCGACCTGGGCACCGCCCTGCCCCGGGACCGGTCCGGGCCGAGCACCGACGTGATCTGCCGACGCTTCTGCCCGGCCCGCATCGACTGCTGGAACATGCTCCGGGCCGAGGCTGTCGGCCGTTCCCCGGAGTCGTACACCCTCGTCACCGACAGGTCCGACATTGAATGGGCCCTCGGCGAGTACGACCGGCACCGCGCCGCGAAGTCCGCCGCCGAGAAGGCGCAGAACATCGCCAAGGCGCTGCTCGACGGGGTGCAGCCCGACACCTACGGCGAGTACGAGTACGTGCGCACCGCCGGACGGCTCAAGGACCCCGAACCGGACCATCAAGGACGCGTCCGGCAGCTCGAAGCGTTCTGGGACAACCCGCCCAACGAGCGCCCGGCACTGCACGAGCTCGACTACCCGACCAAGCGGTCCCGCACGTCCGGCAACACCCAGGTCCGCCGGGTGCGCGCGGCCAAGCGCGGAGCCCCGCCGGTGCGCGGCGGCCAGTAAGGCCGCCAAATCCTGCGCGCATCACTCTCCCTGGCCAGGTGCTCCCTGCCCGCGCCTGGCCAGGCCAACCCCGGGCATCGAAGCAGGCCCTCTGTCCGTCGGCTGATCTAACGTCCGGCCATCGCAGGCAAGTTGAGAGGAACACCGTGACCAGCCCGTACGACCCCGCGCCCGACGCGCCTCGATCGCCCTGGTTCACCCAGCGGTCGCCCGCCCTCAGGCCCGCAGCGCACCTCACGCCAGCGCGGCCCGCCGGGGACGCCGGCACACCGATCTACGAACAGCTCGTCGCCGAGTTCGGCGACCCGTTCAGCCGGATCGGCCCGATCCACGCCCGGTACCCGCGTCGACCTCTCGCCGGCCCGGCCAGGGGCTGAACCCCCACCTCAGCGCCGGAAGTTGCTCGACGCGACCTAAGCGCAGTAGGCGGCCTAGGTTCCCCGCTCATGGCAGCCCCCCGCTACATCGACTACATGCCGCTGGACGAGATCCGGCCCGCCGCCCGAAACCCGAAAGGGCACGACGACGACGGGCTGGACCGTTCCGTCGAGCAGTTCGACTTCACTGAGCCCGGCCTGATGGACGAACGCACCGACCGGCTGGTGGCCGGCCACGGCCGCTACGAGACCCTCGCGCGCCGCCGCGACGCGGGCAAGGCCGCCCCGGAGGGCGTGGTCGTCACCGCCGACGGCACGTGGACGGTCCCGGTGGTGCGCGGCTGGGCATCGCGCGACGACGCGCACGCCGAGGCCTACCTGATCGCCTCCAACCACCTGACCACCGTCGGTGGCTGGGACGGCGAGGGCCTCGCCACGATGCTGTCCGATCTGGAGCAGGTGGACCCGGCGCTGTTCGCCGCCACCGGTTTCGACCACGCCCAGATCGACGCCCTGCTCCGGGACGTTGCCGAGGGCGACCCGGCCGACGACGCGGACCACGCGGACGACGACGTCGAGCACGAGCAGATCAACCGCGGCGACCTGCTGGCGCTGGCCGGCGTCACCGTCGGGGAGCCCGAGCACCAGGTCGAGACCGGGCAGGTGTGGGAGCTGGGCGACCACCGCCTCGTCGTGGCCGAGGTCTTCGACGGCTGGCCCACGTGGACCCCGCTGCTCATCGAGGGCAGCCTCTTCCTGCCCTACCCCACGCCGCTCGCCCCGTTCGCGGACCGGGCCGTCGGCCGGCGCCTGGTGATGGTGCAGCCCGAGCGCTACCTGGCCGGTCACCTCTTGGACAAGTGGGCACGGATCAGCGGCGAGGCGCCCACGCTCCGGGACGAGTCGTGACGACCGTCCTGCCGACCGCCGGGGGCACCTTCGACCGGTCGGAGCGCCCCATCTACTTCACCGCGGGGGGCGGCGAGTTCAACGCGGGCCCGCACGTGCTGACGGCCGTCAACGAGCTGATGGGCGATGCCGAGGAGCAGCGGCTGCGCGACCTGCTGGACACCGGGTGCCGGGTGCTGCTGGACAGCGGCATCTTCTGGCTCACCAACCGGCACAGCCGGGCCCACGGCGTCTCCATGGACGAGGCCCTGGCGCTCGCCCCGGAGCAGATCGACGGCTTCGAGGAACTGCGCGAGCGGTACGTGTACCTGGCCCGCAGGTACGGCGACTGGCTGTGGGGCTACATCGAGCTGGACCAGGGCGGCCTGCTGCACAAGCGGGCGCAGCGCGCGGCCCTCCACGACCTCGGCCTGTCGCCGATCCCCGTCTACCACCCGCTGGTGGACGGCTGGGACTACTTCGACGAGCTCGCCGAGCAGTACGACCGGATCTGCGTGGGCAACATCGTCCAGGCGCCGGCCCCGGTGCGGCTGCGCCTGCTGCACACGATCTGGGAGCGCCGCCAGAAGTACCCGCACCTGTGGATCCACGCGCTCGGCCTGACCGCCAACGAGTGGTGCCTGCCGCTGGCCCCGGACTCCTGCGACTCCTCGTCCTGGCTGGCGCCGCTGCGCTGGAACCATCAGCGGATCGAGACCTCGATGCTGCGCCGTGTCGGCAACCTGCCCGCCGGCTTCCGCTACGCCCCCGGCGACAGCGCCTCCTACCAGGCCGCCGCAAGGCTGTGCGCGGACGCCGCGACGGCGCTGGGCACCTGCTGGAGGCACGCCACCCACCGCGTCCAGGAGCTGACCGGCGCCCCCGGCGGCGCCGCGCTGGAAGGGGCGGAGCAGTGAGCCCGAGCCACCAGCGCGCCGCGGTGAAGCGCACCGGCGGCGGCGTGTTCGACCCGGCCGACCGGCACCTGTACTTCGCCGCCGGCGACTCCGAGCACTACCCGCACCACGTGCTGCTCGCCACCAACGACCTGCTGACTGCCGGCCACGAACGACGGCTGGTCGAGCTGCTGGACGCCGGGCACCGGGTGCTGCTCGACTCGGGGATCTTCTGGCTGACCAACCAGTACAAGCGGGCCCACGGCGTCTCCATGGACGAGGCCCTCCGCCTGGCTCCGGAGGAGATCGACGGCTTCGACGGCCTGTACGCCCGGTACGTCGAACTGGTGCGCCGCCACGGCGACCGACTGTGGGGCTACATCGAGCTGGACCAGGGCGGCCGGGACAACAAGATCCGCACCCGCGCCCGCCTGGAGGGTGAAGGCCTTGCGCCGATCCCCGTCTACCACCCACTGGTAGACGGCTGGGACTACTTCGATGAGCTCGCCCAGCAGTATGACCGGATCTGCTTCGGCAACGTCGTCCAGGCACCGGCGCCGGTGCGGCTGCGCCTGCTGCACACCCTGTGGGAACGGCACCGCCAGTACCCCGACCTGTGGGTGCACGTCCTCGGCCTGACGGTCAACGAATGGTGCCTGGCCGTCCCACCGGACTCCTGCGACTCCTCCACCTGGCTTGGCCCGCTGCGCTGGCCGGACGTGCGGGTCGACTCCGCGCTGCTGCGCAAGGTCGGTGTGATCGACCGCGGCTTCGCGTACGACCTCGACCAGCCGGCCCACCCCACCCGCGGCCGCACCGCCTGCTGCCTGATGTGCGCGCAGACCGTTGACGCCACCACCACCGTGTGGCGCATCGCCCGCACCACCCGCGACGAGCTGCTCGGCCAGCCGTCCTACCCGCCCCTCACCGAACCGGAGACACGATCATCGTGAAGCCAACTGCCAACGTCTGGACCAAGGTCCAGCTGCCCGGATTCCACCACTGGCCTGCCGCACCCGAGCACCGCTCCTACCTCCGGGCTCGGCACCGCCACCTCTTCCACATCACGGTCACCGTCGCTGTCGCCCACGACGACCGCGACACCGAGTTCCACGACCTCGGCGACCTGATCCGCGGCTGGTGGGGCCCGGGCGCCCGCGAGTGCGGGCCCGCCTCGTGCGAGACCCTCGCCCGCACCCTCGCCGAGCACCTGAACAGCGTCGGCCTGCGGGTGACCAGGGTCGCGGTGTCCGAGGACGGCGAGGCCGGCGCGATCGTGCACCTGGGCGATGAGGGAGAGCAGCAGTGAGCCACGCCGTCACCGTTCGCCACGACTTCCAGACGGCACACCGCCTGCCGCACCTCACCGGGAAGTGCGAGAACCTGCACGGCCACTCCTGGGTGGTCGAGGTCACCGTCTCCGCCTCGGAGCTCGCGGCCGGCACCGTCGTGGAGTTCGGCGCGTTCAAGCGCGCCCTGCGGGACTGGATCGACACCTTCCTCGACCACGGCACCATGCTCGGGGCCACCGACACGCTCGTCCCGGTCCTGGCGGGGGAGGGCAGCAAGCTGTTCCGCTTCGGCGCCAAGGACCCCGCCGAGCAGGAGCAGCACGCCGCAGACCTCGGCTGGCCGAGCGTGGAGGCCGTCGCGGAACTGCTCGGCCGGGTTGCAACGGAAGCCCTGCGCACCCTGCCCCGCGCGGCCGGCGCGTACGTCTCCCACGTCGGTGTATCCGAGACCGCCGTCAACGCCGCCTCCTGGACGGCGGCCCCGTGAGCGCTCTCGTCCTGCCCGACGCCGGCCTGCCTGTCGCCGAGACCTTCGGACCCACCATCCAGGGAGAGGGGCCGACCGCCGGCCAGAGGGCCCTGTTCCTACGCCTGGGCGGCTGCAACCTGGCCTGCGACTGGTGCGACACCCCGTACACCTGGGACAGCAAGCGGTACGACCTGCGCAAGGAGATCGCCCGCGTCCCGGTCATCGAACTCGCCGAGTGGGCAGCCGAGCACCCGCACGCGCTCATCGTCATCACTGGCGGCGAGCCGCTGCTGCACCAGCGCACCGACGCCTGGCGCTCCCTGATGGCCGTGCTGCGCTACACCACCCGCCGCGTCGAGATCGAGACCAATGGCACCCTCGCGCCGAAGCCCGTCAGCCTCGGCGTGCCGCGGCTGACCTTCAACGTCAGCCCCAAGCTGGCGAACTCCGGCATGCCGGAGGAACGGCGGATCAAGCCGGACTCCCTGGAGGTCTTCGCCGGCCTCGCCCACCGCGGCCGTGCCCGCTTCAAGTTCGTCGCCGCCAGCCCCGACGACCTCAAGGAGATCGCCGAACTGGTCGAGCGCTTCCACATCCCTCCGCACGCGACCTGGGTGATGCCCGAAGGGACCACTGCCGAGCGCATCATCGCCGTCGCCC
Organism: Kitasatospora sp. NPDC001309; assembly: GCF_042896295.1. Classification (NCBI taxonomy): domain Bacteria; kingdom Bacillati; phylum Actinomycetota; class Actinomycetes; order Kitasatosporales; family Streptomycetaceae; genus Kitasatospora; species Kitasatospora sp. NPDC001309. Next base: position 56,710 of record NZ_JBIAXC010000049.1, read on the forward strand.
GGTCCCTTGCCGACGACGTGATCGCACGCAACTGGAACCTGACGATGCGGCAGCACGTGCTGCTGTGGCCTGGAGAACGCAACCGATGACTACCCCCGGCAACACCGTCGACCTGGACGGCGCCGCCGAGCATGCCGCCAGGCTGCTCACCGCCCTCGGCATCCCGTGCAACACCGAGTCCACCGCGGCCACCCCGCGGCGCATGGCCAAGGCCCTCGCCGAGCTGACCGCCGGCGTCCACCTGGACCCGGCCCGGCACCTCAAGGTGACGTTCCCCGCCGAGGGCGAGCGGGCGAACCTCATCGCCGCGGTCGACGTTCCGTTCGTGGCCCTGTGCGAGCACCACGTTCTGCCCTTCCCCGGCCGCGCCACCGTCGCCTACCTGCCGACCCCCGGGGCGCGCATCGTGGGCCTGTCCAAGCTGGCGCGCCTGGCCGAGGAACTCGCTGCCCGCCCACAGGTGCAGGAGCGACTCGGACAGCAGGTCGTAGACGCCCTCGGTGAGCACCTCGACATCCAGGGCGCGGCCTGCCTGATTCGCTCCCAGCACGCCTGTATGACCCTGCGCGGCGTCCGCGCGCACGGCGCTTCGATGGTCACCACCCACCTGACAGGCGCCCTCCACGCAGACCCCGCCCGCCGCGCCGAAGTGCTCGCCCTGATTCCCTCACCCTCCTGACAGACAAAGGGAGTTGTGCCCAACGGGGCACTCCGCACGGGAGGATGGCAGGGCCAGGCCGGGACCGCGAATCCCGGCCGCCCACACCAAGGAGACAACAACGATGCTGCTCAGGGTTCCTCTTGACCTGCCCGTCACCGTGCTGCGGGTCGGCGACCTCCGCGGATTCCTGGGGGTGATGCCCGACGACCTGCTGGTCGTCGCCGACTGCCCCGGGCAGGGTGGCCCCGGCCGTACCCCGCTGGGGTGGCCGGTGAGGGCAGCGGTACGCGACGAGTCCGGCCACCGTGTGCCGGTGGTCGCCTTGCCTCAGGTCAGTGCCGACGACGGGCACGCCATGACGGTGTCGCGCCTGTACAGCCTGCTCGCGGACCTGCCCCCGGACGCTCTCGTGGTGACGGTCTGGGAGGCCGAGGACGGCCCCCGCCAAACCACGATCGGCACCCCCGAGTTCGGCGACCTCATCAACGAGACCACAGGGCTCACGGTTCGGATGGTCGTCCTGCCCGCCGTGCTCAGCGGCGCGACCGGCACGGCGTACGACGAGGTCGCCTACAACCTCGGCTGGGAGTAGCCCAGGAAGCCGGAAGGCCGGTGGCAGCACCTGCAAGATCTTGCAGGTGCTGTCACCGGCCCCTTGCGGCCGGCGCCCGGCTACCGGCGGCGCAGCATGGACCACAGGACCGGGCCGGTGAGCCCGATGAGCGCCGAGGTGGCCGTCGGCCACCCGACCTGCTGGTGCAAGCTCGCGGTGGTCAGGGCGCCGTGGCCGCAGACCGCGAGGTCCCGCCAGGTCACCGGCCGGTCCGCCATGGAAGGCGGCGCAGAGCCTTTGAACTGTGCCATGATGGGGGTGTTCCCCTTTCTGCTAAATGAGGGCAGCATTGCGGAGCGCGCGGGCCACTCTCGCTACAGGGTGGCCCGCACTGCGCCCCGATACTAAGGGCCTGGCTGACAACTCGCCAACTCGGGAAAGTCTCTTCACGAATCGTTCCAGCTGAGGGCCTCGTCTGCTTCCTGGGGCAATGTCCCCAGAGGTCGGGAGAAGCGCATCTCTAGGTCTGGGTGACAAGCTTGCCGGTTCGGGTTGCACGCCTTGTCCCCCTGGCCGGCGCGGGCCATCCGGGCCCGTTAATGCAGGTGGACGGCCTTATGCGGCCTGGGTGGATTGTCGCGCTTGAATTTCCTGATTCCATTGCGACACTAGTGTGGAAAAAGGTTCTTTAGTTGCCGCGTATTGTTAATGAATGGCTGCGGCGTGGGCGCTCGGAGGTCCGTGTAAATTAATTATATTGATCTGCGCTGGCCAATGTGCGATTGTGGTGATTGTTTTCGGCTTGAGGGTGCAGAATAATGGCGGTCGCAATGTGGCGCTTGTAATCGCTTAAGTATTGGCGTCCGAGGCTAAGATCGGTCCGCCTTCCGTGGTGTCGAGCAGCCGTTGACCTGGGGTTCCACGTACGGTCGACCGCGTGAGTAGCCGCCGCGGTCGCCGTCCCGCCCTCGATCCGGAGGTGGAGAAGCGACTCCTGGACGCCGTGCGGGCGGGCGTTCCGGTGAGCGATGCGGCGCCGATGGCCGGCGTTCACCCGAGCACCGTGTACCGGTGGCTGGAGCGCGGGGAACAGGAGCAGCAGCGGCTGGAGGCCGGCCTGCGGGCCCGGTCGGGGGAGCGGCCGTTCTGCGAGTTCCGCGACAGGTTCACGCGCGCGCGCAGTGAGGGCAAGGCGCAGCTGGTGCTGTTGGTGCGGAAGGCGGCGACCGGCGGTCAGGTTGTGCGGGAGCGCACGCGGACGGTGCGTGACCCGGAGACCGGCGAGCGGGTCGTGCAGGTCGAGCGGGACTTCGCTCAACCGGACTGGCGGGCAGCCCAGTTCCTTCTCGCGTGTCTGGCGCCGGAGACGTTCGGCCGGGCGGCGCAGGCTCGGATCGAGCTCGCGCCGGCGGGCGGCAGCGAGCTGCCCGCTGCTTCCGTGGATCCGGGGGCCGGTGTTGAGCGGCTGGCGGCCCGGCTGGCAGCGATCCGGCAGGACTTCGCGGCGGAGCTGGAGGAGGACGCGGCGGTGGTCGATGCGGAGCTGGTGGAGGGCTCGGAGCCGTAGCAGGCCGGCTCGGTCGCGCGGGCCAGCTCGGGCCGGGTGGTGTCATCCGGGTTGTCCGTCCCGGTCAGAGAAAGTCAACTCCCTTGCCATATAAGGCTGTTGTCCGGTTCTGCGCCTCTTGGTGAGTGTGGACTCAGTCGGGCCGGAGGGGCCCAAAGGGGGCAGGGAGTAAGACGTATGGCGAGCAGGGACGTTGAACTGGGCAGGGCTACCGCTGCGGTGGCTGAGCAGGTCGTGGCCGAGCTGACGGCAGCCGACCGCGTGCTGCACAGCGCCGGCCTTGGCGATGTACCGGACTACGCGATCGACGGGGGCATCCTGGTCAGCGCCGTGCCACAGGAGGTCCTGAGTCTGTTCGAGGTGCGGCAGATGACCACCCTGGCCGCGCTGTGGCGCCTGTGGAGGAAGGGGAAGAACGTCGCCGCGATGCACCCGGACATGGCGTCTGAGCTGGCGACGTACCGGCTCGGGACCCTACCGGGGCAGCTGTTCCGCAACCTTGCCCGCCACCCCAACCTGATGGTGGTCTTCGCCGAACCGCCCACGGTCGACCTCAGCGTGGACGGCGGTGGCAAGGGGCGGCTGCTGGCGATCCTGTTCTGCGGGCGGCGCACCCCGCAGAAGCTGCTGTGCCTGACCAGCGACGACCGGATGGACGAGGTCGCCGCCGCCGTGATCTGCGAGCCGCTGGCCGAGGACGGGACCCCGCTGCCGCCTCTGCCCGGTGGGACGACGTCGGTGCTGGAGTTCTGCCACCTGTCGATCCCTGCCAGGGCTGGCGACAAGTTCACCGCCGAAGACCTCGCGCTGAGGATCGCCCGCAAGGGCGGTCAGGAGGCGCCGACCGATGCCCAGCGCGCGATCGTGACCAGGGCGCTGCAGGTCGCCGTCTACCTGTGCTCGTCGAAGGCGGACATCTCCGCTCCGCCCGTTCCGCGAGGCAAGGCCGCCAAACCCGGAAAGCAGCGGCGATGGAACAAGCCGGACACCTTCCTGCGGCTCGGCTGGCGGCTCGGCCCGCGCTTGAAGGCCGCCCGGGCGCGAGTCCAGGAGGCGCGGCGCAGCGCCGTCCAGGGCGCTAGCGGTGGGGGCTGGCGGCAGTACCCCCACCAGCGAGGCGGACACCTCCGGACGGTGTGGACCGGCCCGGGCCGCAGCATCCCCGACTCGAAGCTGATCGAGCCCTACTGGGTGTCGCAGGACCTGCTCAACGCGGACGGAGAGGCCCCCGAAGGCATCATCCGGCCGCTGAGGTAAGGGTGTTGTCCGCCCTGGCGGGCTGTGGGGAGGGTGGTGGGGTCCGCCAACGCCGGGCCCCGCTCCTCGTCTCCTGAGGGGAGGCTGTGAGCGGGCCGGAGCCTGTTGCAGCAGGCCGTCCTCCCTTCCGCTTCGGGGACTGCGCGGCGCTGGAGTTGCGCCGGTCCGGTGGCCGGCCCCGGCGTTGGCGGACTTCCTGTTGCCGAGCCCCGCCGCGAACGGGGCCTCCCGGAGGACGAGATGACCAGCACAGACCTGACCAACCTGCCGCCCGCTCTGGCGGCCCGGCCACGAGACGAGAAGCGGGGCCTGCCGATCCCCGTCGTCAACATGCACGACGGCGGCGCTGTCGACTTCGTGACCCTCAACGGCACGGCCGCCCTGCGGGTGGCCCTCGCGAACCGGTGCTCGCTGTGCGACGAGCCGCTGGCGGGGCCGGCCGCGTTCCTCGGCGGACCGATGTCGGCACGGACGGGCTGCTACTCGGACCCGCCGATGCACGAGGCCTGCGCGCAGGCCGCGCTCACCCTGTGCCCGCACATCGCCCGGCCGCACGCCCGCCGTGCCAGCGAGCGGAGCCTCACGCAGGACTCCGCCGTGGCGATCGGGTTCACCCTGGAGAAGCCGGAGGAGTGGGTGATGGTCGTCTCGTCCGGCTACCTCGTCGGCGCCACTCCTGCCGAGGGCGGCGGCCTGGTGCCGCTGTTCCTGGTGCGCGGCCGGATGCGTGAGCGTCGATTCGTCTACCAGGACGGCGTGTTGACCGAGGCTCCCGCCGCCTGACGGCGCGACCTTAACGACCGGTCCGGCCTAGCGTCCCGGCACACCAACCACCCGACCTGGGGAGGAAACCGTGCCGAACACCAACCGGTCCGACCGCGGGCGGGAGGCGAGCCGATGAAGCTCGTCTCCCGCTCCGAGTGGGGCGCGGCGGCGCCCACCGGCGCCTACACCCGCATCAGCTCCACTCGCGGCATCAAGATCCACTACGAGGGCTCGGCGGTCCCCGGCGGCCTGCTGGGCGACCACGGCCGATGCGCCGGTCACGTTCGCGACATCCAGCGCTCCCATCAGAACAACCGGAGCGAAGGCTGGCTCGACATCGCCTACTCGTTCATGGTGTGCCCGCACGGGTACGTGTACGAGGGGCGAGGCCTGAACCGGAAGAACGGCGCGAACGGCAACTCCGCGCTCAACTCCGGCCACTACGCGGTGTGCGCGATGGTCGGCACCGAGGGCATCACCTCACCGACCGACGCGATGCTCGACGGCCTCGTGGACGCGATCGAGTACTGCCGGGCGCAGGGCGGCGCCGGCGGCGAGGTCCGCGGCCACAGGGACGGCTACGCGACGTCGTGCCCCGGCGACGAGCTGTACGACTGGGTGCAGCGAGGCGCGCCCCGGCCCGGCGGCGGGGGTGGTGGCGGGACGCCCGACCCTCAGCCGTCGGGCGACAGCGCCGGCGTCTACACCGTGCAGCCCGGCGACACCCTCGGCGCCATCGCCGGGCGCTTCGAGACCGGGGTGGCGCAGCTGGTCGCGGTGAACGGCATCGCCAACCCGGACCTGATTCAGGCCGGCCAGCAGCTCCAGGTGCCGGCCCCGCCGTTCCCGGGGCGCGAGCACTTCGTGCTGGGCGCGCACAGCTCGTACGCCAAGCAGTTGCAGACCTGGTTGCAGGCCGGCGATTGGGGGCCGCCGTACCGGGTCGGGCCGAGTGAGGACATGGAGGAGCTGGATCTGAAGAAGGTGCAGGCGCTCCAGGAGTACTACGTCGGCGACCTCGGGCCGGCGGACGGGCTGACCGGGCCGTTGACGTGGTTGTACGCCTACCAGACGGCTCACGGGCTGCGAGGTCGGTAGGAGTCAACTCGGCTACGGGGCGGGCGCTTTGAGTGCCCGCCCCGAACTGAAAGTTACTAGAGTCATCTTATTTGACTCAGGTCTGTTTTGTGCGAGGCTGGTCCTGCCAGCCGGGGACCGCGAACCCCCGGCCCGACGAAGGAGATAGCCCGATGACCGAGACCACCCCCGCCGAGGCCCCCGCCCGAGACGGAGCCCGCAGCCCCCGCCGAGCGGTCACCCTGCGCCTGGACCTGCGGACCCTGGCGGCCCTCGGCCTGGCCGGGGCCGGGTTCATCACCGGCACCCTGGTGATGGGCAGCCCGGCGACCGCCCCGGTCCCCGGCGCCCAGCCCGCGCCCACCCCGGTCGTGCCGACCCTGACGGCCTCCCCGGTACAACTCGGCACCGGGGCCCCGACCGCCCCCGCGCTGCCGACCCCGACCCCCATGCTGCCCACCCTGCCCGCCCCGGCCCCGGAGACCACCCCGGCCACGCTGGCCGTCCCCACCGCCTCCCAGCTGAGCCCGGCCCCGGTCCTGCCGTCGCAGACCGGCGAGCAGAGCACCCCGTCCCCCGCCCCGACCGTGACGGTCACGGTCACCCACGTGCAGACGGGCCCGACCGTCGGAGCCCCGTCCCCGACCGGCGGCCCGAGCGCCTGCATCCCCAACCCGTCCCCCTCCCCGACCGGCGAGGTCAGCCCGACCCCCGGACCGAACCCGATCCCGACCCCGACCCCGACCAGCACGCCGGTCACCCCCGGCCGCCCGACCCCCAGCCGCTGACCCCGACTGACCGGCCCCGCCCCGGCGGGGCCGGTCAGCTCCCCGCCCGAAAGGACACCGCCCATGCGCGGCACCGCCCTGCTCGTCGGCTCCCTCCTCGCCGGACTGGTGCTCGGAAGCATCAGCGGCGCCGCTGCGGCCCGCAACGCCGACGGCCCCGTCCCCACTCCGGCCGTCACCACCTCCCAGCCCGCCAACCCCGACTGCCCCGCCCCGGCCAAGCCCGCCGCCGTGCCGCCGAAGCCCTCCCCGGGCCCGGCCCCGGCGCCCGCGCCCCGACCCGCGTAGGCACCCCATAGACCCCCCGGGCCGGGCGACGTGACCACGCACCGTCCCCGGCCCGGGGTCCAACACCGAACCAGGAGCATCCTCGTGACCGTCAACAAGCGCGTCCTCATCGACCGCCTCGCCCCCGTGCTCGGAGGCCGCCGACCCGCTGCCCTCGCCATCGAGGGCGTCTTCGACGCCATCGTGCGTGCCGTCGTCGACGGCGAGTCGGTGTCCGTCACCGGCTTCGGGACCTTCGGAGCCGTCCAGGCCGCGACCCGCAACGCCCGAAACCCCCAGACCGGCGGCACGGTGGTCGTGCCCGCGCGTCGAGTCCCCCGTTTCCGCGCCCACGAGCGGTTCCGCGACCTCGCCGACGGCCGTCGCGACCTGCCGCAGGAAGGCAGCGCCATCCGCAAGGACCCCAAGGGCACCTACACCTCGAGGGGAGAAGCGGCATGAACCGCCTCGCGGCCCGACTCGCGTCCCTGGTAGCCCAGTTCGAGCCCGAGCCCCCCATCCCGTACGTGCTGCGCCGCGATATCGACGTGACCGGAGTCTCCGGCACAGGGGTGGTCGCGGAAGGCGCGATCTTCTCGACCGCCGCCGGCTCCACCGGGGTTACCCGCTGGCGCGGCGAGCGGGGTTCCACCGTCGCCTGGGACCACGCCCGGGACATCGAGTCGATCCACGGGCACGACGGGGCGACAAGCGTCGTCCTGCTGCCGGTGCCGGCCATGCTCGCCGCGCTCACCTCCGTCGCCGAACTCGGGCAGCAGCGAGGCGACGACGAGTGGGCACGGGGCTGGAACGAGGCGCTGCGCGTGGTCCACGGCCTGGTCGAACGGGCCCTGGCTCCGCACCTGGCGGCGGCCGAGGAACACACGAGCCCGGCCAAAGGTACTTGAGTCTTCTTTATTGACCTAGGTCTGTTTATGCGGGAGGCTGGTACCGCCAGCCGGGGACCGCGAACCCCCGGCCCGACCTAGGAGAGACCGACGATGGCTTTCAGTAACGGCATCCACCCGCCCCTGGAGAACGGCACGACCGTGGAGTACCTCGGGCGGGTGAAGTCCCTGCACCACCGGATGCTCACCACCCGCCGAGGAACGAGCACCTGCGACACCTACACCGACGAGAACGGCGCGCAGCAGCACCTGTACGACCTCCTCGACGGCGACGAACTGGTGCTGAGCCACGTGCACCCGAACGACCTCATGGACTGGACCCCGCCGACGGACGAGAACGGGAAGCCGCTCAACCCCTTCTCCCCGGAGCACGGCTAGCCCGAAGCGCCCGGCGGCAGGGACCACCCTGCCGCCGGGCCCGCGCCGCCCGCCCGCTGCGCCGTCCGGCGGCCACCCTGCGCAACCCACTGAGAGGACCCCATGCGCGTCTTCACCGCCACCACCTACCAGGACGACGGCCAGGCCGTCACCCCGGTAAGCATTGCCCTCCTACGCGAGGACGGCGTCTCCTACTACGCCATCAACGGCTCGATTGGGCGTGCCCGCCTCGACCCCACCCAGACGATCGGACCCGGCCTCGCCCACCTGCCGTGGCACGACGGCCGGATCGACCGCCGAGACCCGGCCGTGCGAAGCCGCGACCGGCTCGCCTGCGAACTCCACTGGTTCCTCAAGGACGCCCCCGGCCCCGAACTGTGGTCGTGGCGCGGGGACACCGACCACCTCGTCCTCGCCCGGATGTGCCATCGCCTCGGCGCGCTGCCCGTCGCCGTACCGGACTGGGTCGGCAGCCTGCGCCAAGAGGCCCACCGCCTTGCCCTGCCCCTGCGGGACCTGCCCCGGTGGCCGCGTCACGACGCCCACCCCATGGAGACCGCCCGCCACTTCCAGCGCATCGCCCGCTGCCTGGACGCCGCAGCCGCCACCGACCCCCGCGAGGCCGACGCCGTACACCGGGTCGGTGGCTGGTGAACGCCCCCAACCACGCCACCCTGATCGGCAGCCTGCTACGCGACCCGGAGCTCCACCAGTCGTCCGGCCTGGCCAAGACGACGTTCACCCTCCTGCAACGCCCGCGGCTCGCCGAGCCGGGCCAGCCGCGCGACCCGGAGGCCAGAGAGCTGACCGTACGCTGCGTCGCCTGGCGGGAACTCGCGCACAAGACCATGGAGACCCTGCGGGCGAACGACCGGGTCATCGTGGTCGGACAGCTCACCCAGCGCGTGCACCAGCCGTCCGGTGAGAGCCCCCGCCTGCTGGTCGAGCTGACCGTCGAGGCGATCGGCACCCTGCTGTAGAAGCCTGCGCCTATGCCCGCGCCCTGCCCCGCAGGGCGCGGGCACGCCGCGCTGTTCGCCAGCCCCCGCAGCCCCCTGGTAGACATAGACGACCCCCGGCCCGGCCGGACCACAGCACGAAGGAGAGCACCGATGAGCGGCAAGGAGCCGGCCGCGACGCCGAAGCGCAGCAAGCCGCGCCGCACCGCGGCGAGCCCCGGCGAGCGACTCGCCGCCGCCGCCCAGGAACTCCAAGCCGCACTGGAGGCCGTCAAGGAAGCCGGCCTGGAGCCGATGGACCTCCTCGACCAGCTGCGCGACCCGCTCGCGGGGGTCGACGACGCCGCTACGACCATGCGCGAGATGCGCCTCGAGGGCGTCATCGCCGCCTACCCCGACCGGACCGTGCCCGTGTACCGCATCTCCGACGCTTCCGGGCTGTCCGCTGCGCTCGTGACCCGATACGCCAAGCAGGCGGGACTGGAACCGCGCAACCGCCGCGCGAGCAGCTAGCCGTCGGCCAGCTGCTCCCCGCGCGCCGGTAACCCATCGAGGGGTTCGTTCATACGCCCGCAGCTTGTGATGTGAACCGGTGGCAGGGAATGCGTCTGGGCCTCGACGTCATCGCGGAACGCCATCCACGTCCAGCGCCTGCGGACGATGAGCCGGTCGGCTCCCGCGGCATCGATCGCCTTAATCAGCGCCGCCAACTGCTGCTTGGTCGGCAGCACGTGGCCGTTCAGGATCAAGTGGATCGTCGTCTTCGGCACCCGATAGCCGGTGAAGTCCGATCCTTGCTCAAGGGCTCGAAGCGACGGCCCGCCGGCCCGCGCCCGTAGCCGCCGCAACCGCAGGGCCAGGTTGGCCTGGGTACGCCTGGGCCGATGGTCCTTGGCTCCCGCATCCGCGATGGAGCCGGACCGCGGGTGGGCGCGCCGAACGCGCGGTGCCCGCTCTGCTGCCTGAGGGGCGGAGCGTTTGATGGCCACCGCCAGCCACAGGGAGTGGACCTCCCGTACGGCCCGCTGCTGGGCGCGCGCTGGATGGGTCCGCCGCTGCGCGAGCGAACGCAAGTGCGGTGCCGAGCAGCGGAAGCCGGCGGCCGGAGGCGGCCTGGCTAAGGGTGGCGGCCCCCTTGGGCTCGCCGAGCGCCCGGGTCCGCTCGGCGAGCCTGGCGTAGGTCAGGCCGCTGGACCGCTTGAGCCAGTGCAGGCGCAGGGCCAGTTCCCGCAGCTGCGGATCGGCCTCTGCCGGTATGGGGTTCGCCAGGCGCCCCATGATCAGGCCTCCTGTCGGCCGAGTTGGTCGCGGCCCGGGCGTCCGCGGGTGAGCAACCCGGTCGTGGTGGCGGTCGCCACGACAACGAGCGCGTCCGGTACCGGCGTGCCGGTCATCGCAAGTCCGGTGAGCGCCAGCACCAGGACGACCAGGAGCGCGGCCTCGGGGCCGGACAAGCGGGGCGGGGCTGGGGCATGCGTCATGCGGACCTCCTGAGAGTCGAGACGTGCGTGTGGGTGGGTATCGGTGTCGAGGCGCTAGTCAACTTGGCCGGTGGGGAGACCAGTTGAGCAGCGATTCTGACTCCCTGACGAGCTGCCGCGCCACTCTGCTGCCGTCGAGCGGTCGACTTCTCCTTAGATTGAACGAGGCCCGGTCGAGCCCTCTGAGCTGCTGCTTTCTGTGGCTTTTGATTCGCAAGCGTCCAGGCGTCCTGGTCGGCATCGACGCCCGGCGCGCCGACTGTCGGGCGACTTCTGGGATGGTCTGGAACTGCCCGAACTTCGCGCGTCAGAGGGTGTGCCCAAGGGTGCCCGCCCGAGAATAGACTGAGGTCAAGAAAGCAGACGGAAGTCAGCTTCGTTGCCCGCCCGGACCGCGAATCCGGGCAGACCTCACAGGAGAAACCCCATGCGCGACAGCGACGTCATCACCGGCCGGGCCGACCTCGGCGCCATCGACAACACCACCGGCGAGGCGGCCTTCTACTCCCACCGCCAGCCCGCCTGGCACGGCCTCGGCACCGTCACCGAGGACGCCAAGACCAGCGACGAGGTGCTGCACCTTGCCAAGTTGGACTGGGAGGTCGAGAAGCTGCCGATCCTGCCGATGAACAGGGGCAAGCTCGGCAAGAAGATCCCCAACCGATTCGCCACCGTCCGCACCGACACCGGCGACTGGGTCGGAGGCCTGGTCGGCAACACCTGGACCCCGATCCAGAACCGCGAGGCGTTCGCCTTCCTGGACGAGCTGGTCGGTGGCGGCCACGTCACCTACGAGACCGCCGGTGCGCTCGACGGCGGCCGGGTCGTCTTCATGTCGGTCAAGTCGCCGAGCATCACCATCGACCCCGAGGGTGCGGCCGACCGCATCGACCTGTACACCCTGTTCGCCAACAGCCACGACGGCCGCTCCGCCGCCGTCGCCGTCGAGACCCCGGTTCGCGCGGTGTGCACCAACACCCTCGACCTCGCCGTCAACGAGGCCCAGCGCGTCTGGAAGGTCCGCCACACCATCGACGCCCTTGAGGACCTTGAGGAAGCCCGCCGCACCCTCGGGTTCACCGAGCGCTACGCCGCAGCCCTGGAGGCCGAAGCCGCCGCCCTGTACCAGCAGGCGATGACCAACCAGGAGTTCGACAAGCTGATCACCCGGCTCTTCGGGACCCCGAGCAAGGACGCGCGCAAGCACATCGTCGCCGCCTATGAGGGGCGGCGCGACCGGCTGCACCACCTGTTCGCAGAGGCCCACACCCAGGACAACATCCGGGGCACCCGCTGGGCCGCCCTCCAGGCCGTCATCGAGTTCGAGGACTACTTCCGCACCGTCAAGGCCCCCGAGACCCTGACCGAGCAGGAGCACCGCGCCAACCTCGCGATGACCACCCTGCTGCACGACCAGAAGAACCCGATCAAGGACACGGCGAAGGCCCTGCTCCTCGCGGCCTAACCCCCGTCGGCCGGGGGCCAGCGGGCCCCGGCCGACCGTTAGCCGCTCCACGTCAACCCGGCCGCGCCGCCCGACGGCGCGGCCCCACAACCTGGAACGAGGAACAGCCGTGTCCGACAACAACCCCCTCATCGTCCCGACGGCCGACCTGGCCGACTTCGTCACCGACGCACTCGGGCGCGAACCGGCCGGGCAGGTCGTCCTGGTCGAGTTCGGTGATCCCCTGCGGGTGCTCCTTGCGGACATCCCGGAGGACCCGGGGCGCTGGTCGCCCTTCGCCCGGGCGTTCATCAGTGACGTCGCCAAGTTGCCCGCCACCAGCACGGGGCAGCGCGGCGTTGCGCTGCTCGTCCACGCCCGCGACGGCCACGGCCCCGACGAGGCCGACTCCTGCACTGCCGTGTGGCGCCACCTCGCCACCGCGTGCGCGCGGTACGGCCTGGCCGTGGTCGAGAGCCAGTTCGTCACCCCCGCCCGCTGGTGGCCCCTGCCCGCCGACCCCGCCGCCGGCGCCCTCGGCCCAGGGATACCCCGCGTCGCCGAGCGGCCTGAGGCGGACGGGCACCCCGCGGGCGAGGTGGAGGGGGCCGCAGGGGTAGTGGCCGACGCCGTGCGCGCCTTCGCGCGCGAGCTGGAAGCCGGCCACGAGTCAGCCAAGCAGCACATCAGGCCGCTGCTCGCCGCCGTGCTGACCGGCCACCGCGCCGTCGAGGAACTGACCGATACGGAGGCGGCACGGTTGCTCCTCGCGGTCCAGAACGGAGACGTCCTGCATGCGGCCTCGACGTACTGCGAACCCGAGGAGGTGAAGCGGGCGGTGCCGCTGTGGTCGCGCGTCGCCTGCTTGTGCGTCGATCCGTACCGCCGCATGGCCGCCGCGCCGTTCACCCTGCTCGCCACCGCGCTGCTGCTCGACGGAGACGTGCCGGCGGCCGCAGAGGCGCTGTTCCTGGCGCTGGAGGCCAAGCCCGGGGACGACTCGGCGGAGGCGCTGATGGGGCTGGTCGTCCGGGCGGAGCTCGACCCGGTCATCGGCGCGCCGGTGAGCGCGGTGGAGTCGCTGAGGACCTTCCTGCGCGAGCGGCGCGAGGGGTAGCCGGGAGTCCGGTGTCGCCAGGGTGTGCCCGTCCCCGCCGGGGCGGGCGCACCCTGGCCCGGCCCCGACTGGACCTCCGCCTGGGGGAATTGGGGTGTGCCCAACGGGCACGCCCTCAAATAGACTTGAGTCAAGAAAGAAGACGAAAGTCCTCTCCTGTTGCCTCTCCGGACCGCGAATCCGGACCGACCCTGATAGGGACCCATGAGCGACAAGCTGCTCCTGCTCAACGGCACCGAAGGCCTGGTTCACCTGCTGCCGCACCTCTTCGACTACCACCCCGAGAACAGCGTCGTTCTGGCCGGCATCACCTCGACCGGTAGCCCGCTCGGCTTCGTCCGCACCGATCTGCCCGCCGACCCCACCCACTGGCCGTCCGTGGCCGACGAACTCGTCGGCCACCAGCAGGACGACGCCGCGTCGTTCCTGTTCCCGACCCACCGGCTCGTCGCCTACGTCTGCCCCGACCCGGCCGACCCGGACTACGGACCGCAGTCCCGCCTCACCCACCAGCCCATCGCCGATCACCTGCGCGGCGCCTGCAACCGCCGGGGCCTGGTCCTGAGCGAAGCGGTGTACGTGACCCGGTCCCACTACTGGTCCATGCTGACGACCGGCCCCAACGACGGACACCCCATCCCCGAGCCGCCCGCAGAGCTCGACTCGACCGGAATGCCGCGCAGCAGCGACGTCCTGAAATCCCTCGCCCCCACCACCGGCCCCCAAGCCGACGCCATGGCCGCCACCCTCGACACCGCCGTGCGCGCCCTGCACACCGAGATCCTGTCCGGCGGGCACCAGAGCGTCGTGGACGACGCCATCGACCTCGTGACCCACACCATTGCCGAGCTGGTCACCGGCGACCAGCAGGCCAAGGACATCCCTGACGACCTCGCGGCCAGACTGCTGCTCACCCTCCAGTACGACGACGTGTGCAACACCGGGCTCATGCACTCCGAGGACCACGAGCTGGCAGCCGCGAACGAACTGTGGCTCGCCCTGGCCCACCGCTGCCCCGCCGCCTACACCGACCACGCCGCCGTACCGATCGCCCTCCACGCGTTCACGGCATGGGCGCTCGGCAATGACGCCACGTCCCGACTCGCCCTCCAGGCCGCCGAAGCGTGCCTCCCGGGCCTGGACCTGACGCACTTCCTCCTCGGCATCTTCAACAGCGGAGCGAACTTCAACCACGTGCGCAAGCACCTGCGCGAGCACCGCGCTACCTGGGGCAACCCCGTCACGGACTGACCTGACCCCGGCAGGGGCCGCGAGTCGAGCGGCCCCTGCCCACCCCACACCAACCCACGAGCGGAGATCCCCTTGAACATCCACACGGTGCCCGCCTTCGACGTCCGCAGCCCCGCCCAGGCCGTCGAAGCGCTGCCCTACCTGCTGAGCTTCCGGCCCGACGGCCCCGACGGCATGGTGTTCGTCCTTGCCCACGACACCCTGTACAACCGCCCGCTGTTCAGCCAGAAGTTCGAGCTGCCCGACGGCGAGGACAACCCGAACGAGGCCGCGCACCACATGATGCACAGCACGCTGAACCGCCTGGAGACGTTCACCACCGGCCCGGCCGACATCCTCGTGTACCTGTGCGCGAGCCAGCAGGACGCGAACGACGGCTACGCCGCGATGACCCGGCACCGGGTGCTGGCGGACGCACTGCTGCTGTCCGCCGAGGCCCACGGCATCGACACCCTCGCCGCCATGTTCGTCACGCCCACCCACTGGTGGGTGTACCACCACGACAACCCCAACTACCGGCACGAGGGCATGCCCGTGGACGGCCCGGACAACCCGGGTGTGGTCACCATGAACGCCCGCGCCGTCGGCATCCCCACACCTCCAAGCCAAGCCGCGCTCACCGCCGCCTTCGAACCCGTCACAGGGAAGGAAGCGCAAGCCCACAGTGCCGCCATCGCGCGCGCCATCGGCGAGCGGGCCGACCGCGTGCGGGCCAGCGGCTTCGACGCCGAGACCGAACGACTCACGGCGATCCTCGACCGGCTGCTGCTCAGCGGGGGAGACGGCACCCCCCTGGAGGGCCTCACCCCAGGGCAGACGGCCGAGCTGATCGTCGGACTGCGGCACCGGCCCCTGCGGGACATCGCGATCGGATACATCGCACCGGACGAGCTCCCGCGCGCCCGTGAACTGTGGGAGCTGCTGGTCCGCCGCTGCGCCAGCACCACCACGACCTTCGTCGTCGCCCCCCTGACCCTCGCCGCGTTCACCGCCGCCGTCGCCGGGCAAGGACCGGCCGCG
Source organism: Kitasatospora sp. NPDC001309 (assembly GCF_042896295.1). Lineage (NCBI taxonomy): Bacteria > Bacillati > Actinomycetota > Actinomycetes > Kitasatosporales > Streptomycetaceae > Kitasatospora > Kitasatospora sp. NPDC001309. Next base: position 72,203 of record NZ_JBIAXC010000049.1, read on the forward strand.
CTCATCGCCCTCGAACGGGCGCGCAACGCCAACCCGCGTTACCTTCTGGCCAAGCTCGTGATGGAGCAGCTCGTGATGACGGGCTCCGTGGACGCCCTCCTCGACGCGGTCCGGGAGGAGCGCGAGGAGCGCCTCCGCGGCCGCGACAGCTGACCGCCCGGCCGGGGGCTGCCCGGGACCGACCGCCGCCTGCTGGGCGCGTTCGCCGCCCAGGCCGCCGTGGTGCTGGAGCGCCGCCGGCTGGCCAGGGAGG
>NZ_JBIAXC010000050.1:0-71829 GCF_042896295.1 Kitasatospora sp. NPDC001309
ACCCCCCCCGGGGGGCGCCGGGGGGGGGGGGGGGGGCCCCCCCCGGGGTGGGGGGTGCGGCTCAGCTGGCCTGGCCGGTGGGCATGACCGTGACCTGCTGGAGGTTGACCCGGGGCGGCAGGGTGGCGATGAAGCCGATGGTCTCCGCGACGTCCTCCGGGGTGAGCCACTCCATGGCGGCCTTCGCGCCCTCCAGCCAGTCCAGCGCGCCCTGGTCGGTGACGTGGCTCTGCAGCTCCGTCCCGACGATGCCGGGCTCGACCGCCGACACCCGGACCTTCTTCGCCCCCAGCTCGGCCCGCAGGGTCCGCGACAGCTGGCTGACGTACGCCTTCGTGCCGGAGTACACCGCGAAGGTCGGGAAGATGTTCTGCGCCGCGATGGACGAGGTGTTGATCAGGTCCGCCACGCCGCGCTCGGCGGCCGCCTTCACCAGCTGCGGGGTGAACACGCCGATCGCGTTCATCAGGCCGGTGATGTTGAGGTCGATCTGCTGCTTCCACTGCGCGGTCGCCAGCTCCTCGATCGGGGCGGGCAGCATGACGCCGGCGTTGTTCAGCAGCAGGTCGGCGCCGCCGAACTCGGTCTCCACCCGCGCCGCGGCGGCCCGCATCGCCTCGACGTCCGTCACGTCGGCGGCGATGGCGACCGCGCTGCCGCCGTTCTTCTCGATCCGCTCGACCAGCTCGGCCAGCCGCTCCGCCCGGCGGGCCAGCACGACGACCCGGGCGCCCAGCGCCGCCAGCTTCTCGGCCGAGGCCGCGCCGATGCCGCTCGAAGCGCCGGTGACGACGGCGACGCGGCCGGCGAGCGGAAGGGAGGTGGTGTTCGTGGACATGTTTCTTACCCTCCAGGGGCGTCGGGATTCGATCGGCCGCTCTCCGTCGGCCGCAGATCCAGTACAGCCCCGGGCGGAGCCCCCCGGGACGCCATACCTGGCCCTGCCCTGACAGGTACCGGCAGGACCACCCAGGACCGCCCGCCGCGCCGCGACACCGCCGACAATGGAGCCATGGACCGCACCAAGGAGATCGCCGGGTTCCTCCGCTCGCGCCGCGCCCGGGTCACCCCCGAGGACGCCGGGCTGCCCGCCGACGGGCGGGTCCGCCGCGTCCCGGGCCTGCGCCGGGACGAGGTGGCCCGGCTGGCCGGGGTCAGCACGGAGTACTACACCCGGCTGGAGCAGGGGCGGGCCCTCCACCCCTCCGACGAGGTCGTCGAGGCGATCACCCGCGCCCTGCGCCTGGACGACACCGAGCGCGAGCACTTCGCCGACCTGCTCCGGTCCGACTCCCGCCCGGCCGCCCGCCGCACCCCGGCGGCGGCCCAACGGGTGCGCCCGGGGCTGTACTTGATGCTGGAGACGCTCGACCACGTGCCCGCCTTCATCCTCGGCCGGCGCACCGACGTCCTGGCCTCCAACCGGCTCGCCCGGGAGGTCCTCACCGACTTCGACGCCCTGCCCGCCAACCGCCGCAACATGGCGCGCTACTACCTGCTGGACCCCAAGGCCCGGGAGACGGTGGGTGATTGGGAGCGGCTCGCCGCCGAGACGGTGGCCATGCTCCGGTTCGAGGCGGGCCGCTACCCCCAGGACCGCCGGCTCGCCGACCTGGTCGGCGAACTCACCCTCCAGGTGCCGGAGTTCACCGGCTGGTGGAACGACCACCGGGTGCTGCGCCGCACCCACGGCGCCAAGCACTACCACCACCCCCTGGTCGGGGAACTGCACTTCTCCTACGAGTCCTTCCAGGTGCCGGGCGACGCGGAGCAGACGCTGTGCGTCTACAACGTGGAGCCGAACTCCCCCACCGCGCAGTCCCTCCGGGTCCTGGCCAGCTGGACGGCACCCACGGTTCCGACTCCCTAGGCCCAGACACCCGGGCACCCGGGCACCCAACTACCCTTCCCCCATGCCCCGTACCGCGATCGAGATCACCGAGGACCTGGTCCGGCAGCTCCTGCGCGACCAGCACCCCGACCTGGCCGAACTCCCCCTGCGGCTCGGTGCACGCGGCTGGTCCAACCAGATGTGGCGGCTCGGCGAGGACCTCGCCGTCCGGCTGCCCTGGGTGACGGAGGACGCAAGTGCCCTGCTGCGCAAGGAACATGCGTGGCTACCCGCCCTCCCCTCGCCGCTTCCCCTGCCGATCCCGGCGCCCCGGCGCCTCGGCGAGCCCTCCGAGCGCTTCCCCCACCCCTGGCTGGTCACCACCTGGGTCCCGGGCACCCCGGCCGACCACGCTCCCGTCACCCGCGCCGCCGCCGCGGCCGGGACCCTGGCCGCCTTCCTGACCGCCCTGCACCGGCCCGCCCCCGCCACCGCGCCCACCGGCGCCCGCGGCGAGCCGCTGGCCGCCCAGGCCGAGCACGTCACCCAGGGGCTGGCCTCGGCCGCCGCCATGGGGCTGCTCCCCGACCCGGACGCCGTCCGCGCCATCCGCGCCGTCTGGGAGGACGCCGTCAGCGCACCCGACTGGACCGGCCCGGCCCTGTGGATCCACGGCGACCTCCACCCGGCCAACGTCCTCACCGCCGACGGCACCCTCTGCGGCGTCGTCGACTTCGGCGAACTCTGCGCGGGCGACCCGGCGAGCGACCTCGCGGCCGCCTGGTCCCTCCTCCCGGACGGCGGCGCCGAGCTCTTCCACCGGGCCTACCGACCGGCCCCGGACCGGGCGACACTGCGCCGCGCCCGCGGCTGGGCCGTCATGCGCGCCCTCGGCGGCATCCACATCGGCGAGGCCGGCCGCCTCGGCCGCCCCGGCGGCAAGACCACCTGGGGCCCGCCCGCCCGTGCCGCCCTCCGCCGCCTCACCGCCGACGCCCGCACCCGCCCGTAACCGACGCCCGCATCCGACACCCACCCATCCCCGCACCCATCCCCGCACCCACCCCCGGAAGGCCCGCGATGACCGAGCCCCTGCCCGACTTCACCGCCCTGCTCAGGGGCGCCCGCCGGACGGCCGTCCACCTGGAGATGCGGGACGCCTACGGCGTCGCCGACGAGGCCGCCGCCTTCGAGGAGTTCAAGCGCTCCGGCGCGGTCGACACCGACCCGGACTCCCCGTGGTGGGCCGGCTGGGTGCCGCTGGTGCGCGAGACCGTCGGCCGGGGCGTCCGGCTGCGCCGGGCGCGGATCGTCTCCGAGCCGGTCACCGACTACATCCGCTGGGAGCACGCACTCACCACGGTGAACCTCGCCGCGGGCGAGCAGGTGCGCTGGCTGCCCCGGCGGCTGGCCTCGGACATCCCGCTGCCCGGCAACGACCTGTGGCTGATCGACGACCGCCTGGTGCTGTTCCACTGGTTCAGCGGCGACGGCGCCTGGGCCGGGCACCGGTACTGCGAGGACCCGGCCGTGGTGGAGCTGGTCTCCGGCGCCTTCGAGACGGTCTGGGAGCGCGGCACCCCGCACGCCGACTACACGGTCTGACCACGAACCCGCTCCCCGTCGCCGCCCGGGCCGTCCACCCGAGGATGCGCGACGTCAAGGGTGCCCGCCCTGCCTCACCCGCCGACTGACGGGTCGGCGGCTGAGGCAGGAGCGGCATCGGCCGGACGCGTAGAGAAGGCCGAATGACGTGCACGCCGAGACGTCACTCGGCATACCCCCGTCGCCATTCGTGATGGCCTGTTGCGCCGCGCCCACTCTGGGTTCGATCACCGGAAAGCACAAGTGAATGTTTCTTGACTGCATCTCGTAGCATCACTGAGATGTTGAACCTCGAACGCTTGCGGGTACTGCACGCGGTGGCGACGACCGGATCCGTCGTGGGCGCGGCCCGACTCCTGCACGTCACCACGTCGGCGGTCTCGCAGCAGATGGCGCGACTGGAGCAGGAGACCGGCACTCACCTGGCGGAACGTCAAGGCCGGGGCATTCGCCTGACCGAGGCCGGCACCCTGCTCGCCGGGGAGGCCGCGGAACTGCTCGCGCACATGGAACGCGTCATGGCGACGATGGCGCAGCACCACGGACTGGTGACCGGCGACCTCACGATCGCGGCCTTCCCCACCGCCGCCCGCGCGCTGCTCCCATCGGCTCTGCGGGCCCTGCGGGCCCGGTACCCGGACCTGACGGTGTCGGCGCGGGAGCAGGAACCGTACGAAGCCGTCCCGGCGGTGCGGCGCGGGCTGCTCGACCTGGCCGTCGTCGAGGACTGGGCCGGGGATCCGCTCGCCCTGCCCCAGGGACTGGACCACCGCGCCCTCCTCGACGACACCTACGACATCGCCCTGCCCCCGGACCATCGGCTCGCCGGCCGCCCGACGCTGAGCCTGGCCGACCTCGGTGATGAGCACTGGATCACCTCGAGCGACGGGCAGCTGTGCCACGAATGGCTGGTGCGCAACATCAAGCGTGCTCGCATCGCCCACACCGCCTCGGAACACCCCACGCAGTTGGCGCTGGTCGCGGCAGGACTGGGAATCGCCATCATCCCGCGCCTGGGACGTGAACCGGCCGCCGCTCCAGTACGGTTCGTGCCCCTGGTGGACGCCCCACGGCGCCGGGTCTTCGCCGTCTGGCGTTCCACCTCGACCGCGCGTCCCTCGATCGGTGTGGTGGTCGGTGCGCTGATCGACGCCTGTCCGGTCGGCTGAGAGCCGTCCCGTTCGGACCGGCGCCCGACCGCGGGCGGGTGCTGCCGCGACGGTGGCGAAGGCGGCCACGCCCCGGCCTCCCCACGCGCTCCCAACGCGCTCCCAGCCCGCTCCCAGGACGTCACCAGTGAACGGTCAGCCTCTAAGCCCTCTCTCATCCACCGCCCCTAGCCTCCGCGCATGAACGTCTCGCTGCTCGACGGCTGGTTCCCCTGGACCGTCCAGGCCGCCGCCCTCGCCCTGTTCCTGACCGCGGTGGGCCTGCGGGACCGGTCCTGGCAGCGCAAGTGGGGGCCGATCGCGCTGGGTACGGCGCTGCTGCTCACCGCGGTCCTCGCGGTGGGAGTCCTCACCCTGGCCGGGATCACCGACCCGATCCCGTTCGGGGTGTGGCTGTGGAGCGGGGTGGCGGTCGCCGCGCTCGCCGTGCTGGGCTTCGGCTGGCGCGGCGCGCGCTGGTGGCGGCGGGCGCTGGTGGCGCCGACCGTCCTGCTGGCGCTGTTCTGCGCCGCGAACAGCGTGAACATGGCCACCGGCTACTACCCGACGGTCGACGACGCGATCGGCGAGCTCAGCGGGCAGCCGCTGCCGGACCAGATCACCCTGGCCGAGGTCTCCTCGATCCACGGGAAGACCACGACCGGCCGCATCGTCCAGGTCGACATCCCGGACACCGCGAGCGGCTTCACCCACCGCCAGGAGCTGGTCTACCTGCCGCCGGCCTGGTTCCGCAGCAAGGCCCGGCCGAAGCTGCCGGTGCTGGAGATGATCGGCGGCGAGTTCGCGGCGCCCGACAACTGGATCCGGTCGGGCAACGCGGTGCGGACCGCCGACGAGTTCGCCGCGAAGCACAACGGCTTCGCCCCGATCCTGGTCTTCGTGGACGCCACCGGCGGCTTCCGGGTGGACACCGAGTGCGTGGACGGCCCGCACGGCAACTCCGAGAGCCACCTGCTCAAGGACGTCCCCCCGTACGTCCAGAAGACCTTCAACGCCGCCACCGACCCGCACAAGTGGGGCGTGGCCGGCTGGTCGATGGGCGGCACCTGCGCCGTCGACCTGGTCGTCGAGCACCCCAACGTCTTCACCCACTTCGGCGACTTCTCCGGCGACAAGGGCCCGTACATCGGCGACAAGGACCACACGATCCAGGAGCTGTACGGCGGCGACGCGGCGGCCTGGGCCGCCCACGACCCGCTGACGGTGCTCGCCCACCACCCCAAGTACCAGGGCGTGTCCGGCTACTTCGGGCAGGGCGACGAGGAACACGGCCAGATCGAGTCCGCCAAGCTCCTGGAGGCGGCCGCCAAGAAGGACGGCATCCGCACCACCGCCGCCGTCGGCTCCGGCAAGCACACCTGGCAGACCGGCTCCGCCACCTTCACCCAGGCCCTCCCCTGGCTCGCCGCCCAACTCGGCGTCCCGGGCACCCACCCGCAGCCGTAGCGGGCCGGACGCCCCCAGCCGCAACGAGGCGGACACCCCGAGCCGTAACCGGGCGGACACCCCGCGCGACCTGCCCCGACCCGGACCGTGGGTGGGATCACATCCGTCCCGCGGCCGGGAGGAAGCCTTGGCATCGGCACCCCGGCCGGGGCGGGCCGACGCCGCCCCGAACGGGCACGACCCACCGCCGGTTCCCGCCCCCGGGGGCCTGGATCCGGTGCCCGGCAAGGGATCCGTCCGCCCACGGACCGGCCGGACGGCACTCCCCCGCCGGACATCGGTTCCGCTGCGGCCGCACACATGTTCACCACCAACCCGCTGCAACCCTCGCATTCGCCCGCGCACCCGGCGGAATCCCGCTTTGCGACCGGCGCCGCCGTGTCATAGGTTTCGTCCGCCGTCGACGCAGCACCCGCTCTGACCGTTCCTCAGACCTGCGGTGAGCTGCGGAGCCAGGGGGGCCTGACGGCAGCAGCAACGGGGGGAACAGCCATGCCGAGTGCCCGCAGTCACGGGTCGGCCGGGCGGCGGGGCCGGGTGGCCGGCGCGCCACCGGCCCCGGCCCCGCCCCACGACACCGGACACCCGAGGAATCGTCACGTGCGCAGCAGCACCCGCCTGATCACCGTCACCGCCGCCGCCCTGCTCTGCGCGGGCGCCCTGAGCGCCTGCGGACCGGACGACAGCGGCCAGGACGGCGGCAAGAGCGCCGCCCCGGCGGCGCCGACCACCGCGGCGCCGGCCGGCGGCACGGCCGGGCCCACCGGCGGAGGCGCCAAGCCCACCGACGGAGGCGCCGGGCCCACCACCGGGGCCGACCAGGGCAAGGCCGTCCCGGCCAAGGCCTGGGCGGACACCAAGAGCATCCCGATGGACGAGACCTACCACTTCGCCCCACTGGCGGCCAACGCCAAGCCGGTCACCGGGCCGATCGGCTTCAAGGGCATGGAGCTGTGCCACGCCGCGCCGCCCAAGGGCGACGAGTACATGTACACCGACGGCGCGGCGCGGGCCAAGGCCGCCGTCGGCTTCGGCGGGGACCGCTGGACGGCCCAGCAGACCGTGGACTTCTGGGGCGACCCGACCCACAGCAGCGGCAACGCCCAGACCGCCTACGCGATCGAGCGGGGCATCACCGAGGCCGTGACGAACTGCGCCAGGACCGCGCCGGGCGCCACGGTCAAGGTGACCAGCGCGGCCGACGCGCCCTACTTCGCCGCCACCGTGACGGCCCCGCAGCCCGACGGTTCCACCGCCACCCTGCACGAGTACGTGGTGCTGGGCGGCGGGGCGGTCACCGAGCTGGCCGTCTGGGCGACGGCCAAGGCCGGCGCCCAGCCCAAGGACGCCTGGAAGGCTCCCGAGGACAAGTACGTCGCCACCGGCATGACGGCCCCGCTCTGCGAGGCCTTCCCCGGCTGCCGCTGACGTACCGACAGACCGCCGCCAGGCCCGTCCGGCACAGGGGAACGGACGGACCTGGCGGCTTCCTTTCAACCCCGCGGGGTCACAGCCCCAGGCGGCTGAGCGCCGTGGTCCAGTCACTGGCGATCGCGCTGCGGGCCGCGTCCAGGGTCACCTTGTGGCCGCACACCGCGTTCTTCAATCTGGTCTCGACCGAGTCCTTGCTCTGCGCGGGCTCGTTGCCGTAGCGCGGCTCGGGCCACAGGTTGTGCGGGTCGCGCGGCGCGCCGCCGAGCTCCAGCGGGACGAAGTGGTCCTCCTCGTAGTCCGCGGGGTTGGTGTCCGCGTAGCCGTACTGGGCGATCTGCTGGGTCTTCAACGCGTTGGTGTAGCTGGTCGGCGGGCGCACGGTGGCGGTCCAGCCGGAGACGCAGATGGTCTGGCCGATGGTGGCCTGGGTGACCGCCGGGTTGTACGCGCCGGGGGTGCAGGACGGGTCGGGCAGCGGCAGGTACGCCTGCGAACAACTGGCGCTCGTGGCACCGGACTTGCCCGGCTTGTGCGCGGCCGTGGCGGCCTGCGCGGTACCGGTGGCGAATCCGGCGGCGGCGAGGGCGGCCACCGCGACGATGACGGTGGAACGCTGACGGAGCATCATGAGGGAAGCTCTCCCGGTCCGGCCCGGCCGTTCGCCGGGCGACTGTGCCCATGACAGCACCGCCCGCGCGACGATCGTCAGGTCCAGGACGTGAACGAGTGGTGTTCACCCCCTCCACATCCGCCCTCCCCCGGGACTCCAGCCCTCGGCCCTCAGCCCTCAGCCCCCGGCTGCACGGCGCCGGCCTCCCCCACCAGCACCGCCCCCACCGCCGTCCGCAGGTGCAGCGCGTTGCGCCCGCTCCGCCGGGTGGCCACCAGCCCAGCGCCGCGCAGCGCGCCGAGGTGCTGGGAGACGGCGCTCGGGGTGACGCCGAGCCGCTCGGCGAGCTGCGGGGTGCTCAACGGCTCGCCGAGCACGGCGAGCAGCTCCGCGCGGGTGCGCCCCAGCACGGCGGCCAGCCCGGCGGAGGACGGCCGGGGCTCCTCCCACAACAGCCCGACCCCGGCCGCCGGGTAGCGGATCGAGGCGGCGGCGCGCGGGGAGTGGTCGACGATCACGTCCGGCCAGCCGAAGACCGACGGCATCAGCGCCAGACCGTGCCCGCCCGCCTCGACCGTCCACACCGACCCGGTACGACGACGGCCGTGCACCACCAACTCGCCCTCCCGCCAGACGACATCACCGTGCAGCTCGGCGAACAGCCCCTCCACCCCGCGGTCCACCAGGGTCACCGCCCGGCGGCCCAGGTCCGCCTCCAGCAGGGCCCGCATCCGCCCCCAGTGCGGGGCGACCAGCTCGCCGTGGAGGCGCTCCAGCGCATCGGCGACCCGCCCCAACAGCTCGGCAGCGTCCGGCAGTCGACGCGCCCGGGCGGCGCCCAGCGCGGCGGTGCACTCGGCCGCCACGTACGCCGGGTCGGTCACCCGCAGCCCGGCCAGTTCGGCCTCGAAGGAGGGCAGCCGCAGCTCCGGCACCGGGAACAGGAAGGACGGCAGGCAGCCCGTCAACAGGGCGCGCAGCAGGGGGAGTTCGGGCTCACGGGCGAGCACCGACCGGGCCCCGCGCACCCACGCCCGGTGCACGTCGTGCCCACCGACCCCGAGCGCCGGCCGCAGCCCGAGCACCGTCTCGGCCAGCGGCGAGACCGCGAACCGCACCCGGGCGACCTCGGCCGCCGACAACCGGATCTCCACCGCCACGCGGCCACCGCCCCTCGATCATTCAGTCCTGGCTGAACGATAGCCGTACCCGCGCCGGCCCCCCAGGCTGTCCGCCATGGAGTTCCTCACCTCGTACGACGGCACCGACCTGGCCTTCCGCACCCTCGGCGACGGCCCGCCGCTGCTCTGCCTCCCCGGCGGCCCCGGCCGCGCCGCCGAGTACCTCGGCGACCTCGGCGGCCTGGGCGCCCACCGCACCCTGATCCTGCCCGACACCCGGGGCACCGGCGCCTCCGGGACGCCCGCCGACCCGGCGAGCTACCGGGTCGACCGCCTGGTCGCCGACGTCGAGGCACTGCGCCGCCACCTCGGCCTGGACCGGATCGACCTGCTCGGCCACTCCGCCGGCGGCGCCCTCGCCATGCTCTACGCGGCCGCCCACCCCGACCGCCTGACCAGCCTCACCCTGCTCACCCCCTCCTTCGCCGCCGTCGGACTGCCCTCCGACACCGGCGCGCGGGAGGTGATCGCCGCCCGGGCGGGCGAGCCCTGGCACGCCGAGGCCGTCCTCGGGTACGACGGGATGCGGTCCGCGACCAGCTTCGCCGAGGCCGCCCGGCACCGCTTCGCCTTCGAGCCGCTGATGTACGGCCGCTGGGACGCCGCGGCCCGCGCCCACGCCGCCGCCGACCCGGCCCAGCGCTCCCTGCCGGTCAGCGAGCACTACTACGCCGACTACACCCCCGACACCGAGGCTCTGCGCCGCCGACTGGCCACGCTCACCTGCCCGGTCCTGCTGCTCGCCGGGGAGGTCGACCTCTGGCCCACCGCGGCCTCCGCCACCGCGGCGGCGTCACTCTTCCCCGACGTCACCCTCACCGTCCAGCCGGGCGCGGGCCACTACCCCTGGCTGGACGACCCCGCGGCACTCACCGGCACGGTCGCGGACTTCCTCACCCGCAACGCCGCCCGGGCCGCAGTCTGACCGGCGCGGCAAGGTGCCGTTCGGCTCGCCGTCAGCCCTTCCCCTCCCAACGGCCGCCGATGCAGGCCAGGACCGTCGTGTCGGTGGCGTCGAGGTAGACCCAGAAGATCAGGTCGGGCGCCTTGATCACGCCGAGGCGCAGGCCCTGCTCCCCCGCCGCTTCGAAGACCGCGACGCTCTCGGCGAGGCCGGGCACCTCGAACCCGAGCCGCCGGGTGCGTTCGAGTCGGCGCCGGAAGACGCCGAAGTGCTGTCGGGCGGGGATCAGGTTGCTCCCGACCTCGAAAGTCGCCCCGGCGAGCAGGGCTTCGCGTGCGGGGCCGCAGGCCGGTGTCTGCCCGGCCAGCATCCCGACGAGGTCGTCGCGCGTCATGCGCCGACTCTGCCAGGTGCCGGTCAACCCGCCAAGTGAAATACCGACCGCCCCCTCACCCCGCCAGCAGCCGCGCCAGCAGCGCCGCCGGCCCCTCCGGCAGGCTGCCGTGGAGGAGTTCGGTGCGGTGCACCAGTCGGGGTGCGGCGATCGGGGCGGACGCGATGCCGGGCGCCCGGGCGAGGACGGGGGCGGGCAGCAGGGTGAGTCCGTGTCCGGCGGCGACCAGCGTGAGCAGCCCGTGCAGGTCGGTGCCGCGGTAGCGGGTGGCGGGCCGGAAGCCGTCGGTACCGGTGGCGGCGCGCAGCCGGTCCGCGGTGGGGGTGAGGTCGGGGGCGTCCAGCCAGCGGGCGGCGGACAGGTCGGCGAGGGCGAGGCCGGGGCGGCCGGCCAGCGGGTGTCCGAGCGGCAGGGCGACGGCGAGCGGCTGTTCGCCGACGGCGACGGTGGTCAGCGGGCCGACCTCGGGCAGCGGCAGCGGGTCGCTGGGCGCGGCCAGGCCGTCGATCAGCGCGAGGTCGACCTCGCCGGTGGCGACCTGGGCGGGCAGCACCCCCTGGGCGAGCACCTGGACGACGGGTTCCACCTGCGGGAACACCCGGCGCACTTCGCCGAGTGCGTGCCCCAGGGCCGCTCCGACCGCCAGCGGGGTGGCGCCGAGCACCAGCCGGGCGCTCGGGGCGCCGGCCAGGCGTGCGACGTCGGCGCGCGCCGCCTCCAAGCGGACCAGCAGCGGGGCGGCGTGCTCCAGCAGTCGCCGTCCGGCCGCGGTGGGGGCGACCGGGCGGCGGCCCAGCAGGGCGGTGCCGAGGTCGGCCTCCAGCGCGGCGATCTGCTGGGACACCGCGGACTGGGTGTAGCCGAGGTCCCGGGCCGCCTCGGAGAAGGAGGCGAGCCGGGTGACGGTGACAAAGGTGCGGAGCTGCTGCGGATCCACGGCGGCCATCAACCGATCTGATCGAGGTGTAAGAAATCATCGTTGGCGCTGATCTCGGATGCGGGGTCAGGATAGCCCCATGACCTATCTGACCCCCCGGATCGCCCTGGTCGGCGACCGCTCCCCCGCCGTCCGCTCGCACGCCCGCGTCCCCGGCCTGCTCGCCTCCCTCGCCGAGCGCGAGCAACTGGTCCTGGACGCCTACTGGATCCCCACCGAGGACGCCGGGGCCCCGGGCGCGCTCGACGGCTTCGACGCCGTCTGGCTGCTGCCCGGCAGCCCGTACCGCAGCGAGCAGGGCGCCCTGGCCGCGATCCGGACCGCCCGCGAGAACGGCATCCCCTTCCTCGGCACCTGCGCCGGGTTCCAGCACGCGGCACTGGAGTTCGCCCGGAACGTCTGCGGCATCACCAACGCCGTCAACGGCGAGCAGGAGCCGGACCTCGACGAGCAGGTGATCGTCCCGCTCAGCTGCTCCCTGGTCGGCCACGAGGGCGCCGTCGCGATCACTCCCGGCAGCCTGGCCGAGCGCACCCTGGGTGCCACCGCCACCCAGGAGCGCTACCGCTGCAACTACGGCCTCAACGCCGACTACCTGGACCGGCTGCACGCCCACGGGCTGCGTTTCAGCGGCGCGGACCCGTCCGGCGAGGTCCGCATCCTCGAACTGCCGGGGCACCCGTTCTTCCTGGCCTCGCTGTTCCAGCCGGAGCTGTCCGGCGACGGCACCCGGGCCCACCCGATGATCCGCGCCCTGGCGGAGGCCGCCGTCGCCCACGCGGACACCGGCTGGGCCAGGGCGGCCTGAGCCTCAGCCGGCCGGCAGCCGATCGACCCTCACATCGGCAGCGAGCGCAGCCGCACCGGCCCCTCCGGCCACCCGGCGCCCTCCGCCAGCGGCCGCCACATGGTGCGCAGCGGCATGACCGCGAGCCGCCCCTCCGGCTGCTCGACCGTCACCTCCTCGGCCACCTCCCGGAAGCCGAGCCCCCGGTAGAACGCCGCCAGCGGCGGGCGGCAGAACAGCAGTGCGTACCGGAAGCCGAGCGCGCGCCCGTGGTCCACGGCGCTGCCGACCACGGCGTGTGCCAACCCCTCGCCGCGCCGTTCGGCGGCGACGCAGACACCGCCGACGCCGATCGCGTCCAGGTCGGTGCCGCCGACGGTGAGCGGGACCGGGAGCAGCCCGGTGTGGGCGACGAGCCGGCCGTCGGCGGCCCGGATGCCGAAGTGCACGTCCTTGGGCCGGAAGGCGAGCCCGGTGTAGGCGACGCCGTACGGGTCCTCGCCGGGGCCGAGGATCTGGTCCTGTTCGGCGCGGGAGTAGCTCTCCAAGCGCTCGACGTTCAGCGGTTCAGGGGAAAAACGATCATCCATCACTCCATGCTCCCTTCCCCACGGAACGGCGTCCGAGTCCCCTCCGGACCACCGGATCGGTCACATGATCCGACGGTCGTCCCCAGGGGAGGAAAGGCCGGGGAAGGTCCTAGACGGCGGCCCGCTCGACCAGCTGCGCCCACACCTCGTCGACCCGCGCAGACAGCGCGTCCAGCGGCCCGCCATTGTCGATCACCAGGTCGGCGACCGCCAGCCGGTCCGCCCGCGAGGCCTGCGCGGCCATCCGGGCCCGGGCCTCCGTCTCGGCCATCCCGCGCAGCCGCACCAGCCGGTCCAGCCGGACCTCGTCGTCCGCGTCGATCACCACGACCAGGTCGAACAGCGGTGCCAGCCCGTTCTCGGCGAGCAGCGGCACGTCGTGCACGACGACCGCGTCCGGCGCGGCCGCCGCCTCCAGTTCGGCGGAGCGGGCCCGCACCAGCGGGTGGACGATCGCGTTCAGCGCCCGGAGCTTCTCCGGGTCGGCGAACACGACCGCCCCGAGGGCCGGCCGGTCCAGCGCGCCGTCCTCGCGCAGCACCTGCGGGCCGAACTCGGCGACCACGGCCGCCAGGCCGTCCGTCCCGGGGGCGACCACCTCACGGGCGATCAGGTCGGAGTCCACGATCACCGCGCCGTGCGCGGCGAACAGCCGGGACACCTCGCTCTTGCCCGCGCCGATCCCGCCGGTCAGTCCGATCTTCAGCATGGCGTCAGGCTACCGGCGCGGCGACGGACGCGTCAGCCCGGCCCGGCTCAGCCCAGTTCCAGGCTCTCGCCGTCGCCCAGCACGGTCAGTTCCGATCCGGTCCCCGGCCCGTCCGGCCCGAGCAGCCGGGTGGCGATCATGTGCCCGATCGGGCTGAGCGTCGCCTCGTGCACCGGCACCGCCACCCGCGGACCCGACTCCCGGACGTAGTCGACCACCTCGCCGGCCTTGCTCCACGGCGCCGCGAGGGGCAGCAGCAGGGTGTCCACGGCGTGCGGCGGCACGGTGAAGGCGTCGCCGGGGTGGAACAGCCGGCCGTCGAGGAGGAAGCCGATGTTCTTCACCAGCGGGATGTCCCGGTGGATCTCGGCGTGCCACTCGCCGTGGACGGAGACCCCGACCCCGCCGATCTCGAAGGCGTCGCCCTCGCCGACGACGGTGATCCGCTGCCCGTCGCCGTCCAGCTGGGCGGCGACCTCGCCGTTGGTCCACACCCGCAGTGCCGGGTCGGCCTCCAGCGCGGCGCGCAGCCGGGACGGCTCGAAGTGGTCCATGTGCTCGTGGGTGATCAGGACGGCGTCGACCCCGGCCAGGGCGGCGGGGTCGGTGAAGGCTCCGGGGTCGATGACGAGCGTGGTTCCGGCGTGCTCGACGCGTACGCAGGCGTGTCCGAACTTCGTGATTCGCATGGAGGAAACCATACAGCACAGCTGTACAGTCTTGCTGAACAAATTCCCGATACACTTCTCCCATGCCCAGCAACGCCCCGCACCCGGACACCCTGGATCTCGCCGCCGACCTGCGCTCCGCCCTCGGCAGCCTGGTCCGCACCCTGCGCGACAGCGACGACCTGCCGCCCAACCAGGCCGCGGTGCTCGGTCTGCTGGTCCGCGACGAACGCTCCTACACCGTCGCCGAGCTCGCCGACCTCCGCCGGGTGCGCCACCAGTCGATGGCCCGCACCGTCGCCCTGATGTCCGAGGCCGGCCTGGTCGCCCAGCAGCCCCACCCCACCGACGGCCGCAAGCAGCTGATCGCCACCACCGAAGCGGGGCGGCTGGCCCTGCTCGACCAGCGCGCCCGCCGCGAGCACCACATCGCCACCGCCATCGAGTCCCGCCTCAGCACCACCGAGCGCGAGCAACTGCGCACCGCCGTCGGCCTGCTGAACCGCCTCGCGTGAACCGCCGTCGCTCCGGCAGGGCAGCCGCCGCCCGGTCCTGCTACGCCTCGACCAGGTCCTTGGCCGCCGGCCGCTGCGCCGGGAGCACCGCCGGCTCGATCTCCGGCAGGTCCACGTGCTCGCTCAGCCCGAACCGCCGGTGCAGCCGTCGCAGCGGTGCGGGCGCCCACCAGTTGAACTCGCCGAACAGGCTCATCGCGGCCGGCACCAGCAGGCAGCGCACCAGGGTGGCGTCCACCGCGACGGCCACCGCCAGCGCGATGCCCATCTGCTTGACCATGAGCATGTCCCCGAGCGCGAAGCCCGCGAAGACGATCACCATCAGCAGCGCCGCCGAGGTGATGATCCGACCGCTGCGCTGGACGCCCAGCTCCACCGCCCGGACGCAGCCGTACCCGCGGTCGGTCAGCTCCTTGATCCGGGCGAGCAGGAACACCTCGTAGTCCATGGAGAGCCCGAAGGCGAAGGCGAAGACCAGCACCGGGATGAAGGTCTCCAGCCCGCCCGTCGAGCTGAACCCGAGCAGCCCGCTCAGCCAGCCGTCCTGGAACACCAGGGTCAGCGCGCCGAGCGAGGCGCCCAGTGACAGCACGTTCATCAGCAGCGCCTTGACCGGCATCACCACCGAGCCGGTCATCAGGAACAGCAGCACCAGCGTCCCGGCCGCGACCAGGCCCAGCGCCCACGGCCCGCGCGCCAGCAGCTCGTCCTGGAAGTCCACCACCGAGGCCGCGCCGCCGGTGACGTAGGTCTTCAACCCGCCCCGGTCGGCCCGCAGCTCGTCCACCACCTGCTTGGCCGTGGCGCCCTGCGGGTCCCCGTGCACCAGCACGTCGACCGTCGACACCGCCCCGCTCACCGGTGTCACGGCCCGGACCGCGCTGACGCCCGGCAGCTTGGCCACCACCTCGTCCGCGTACGCCTGGGCCACCGGCGCCCCGCCCTCGACCACGACGGTGATCGGCGCGGCCGCGATCTGCGGGAAGCGCTGGTCGATCGCCTCCGCGACCTGCCGCCCGGCCGAGGAGGCGGGCAGCACGGCGGCGCCGGAACTGCGCATGTCGGCGTGCAGGAACGGCGCCCCGGCCGCCATCAGCACGCCCACGCAGGCGAGGGTCACGAGCACCGCCCGCTTGCGGACCCGGCGCACGGTACGGCTGAAGAAGCCCTCGTCGGGGACGGGCGCGCTCGGTGTCCTGATCCGGCCGCCGGCGAAGCCGAGCAGCGCGGGGATCAGGGTGAGCGCGGCGGCGACCGCGATCACCACCACGCTCACCCCGGCGGCGGCGACCGCGCCCAGCACCGGGCTGGTGAAGACGAACAGTCCGGACAGCGCCACGGCCACGGTCAGTCCGGAGAAGGCGACGGTGCGTCCGGCGGTCGCGGCGGTGCGTTCGACCGCGGCGGCGATGCCCGCGCCGTGGCCGCGCTCCTCGCGGAAACGATTCACCATCAGCAGGGCGTAGTCGATCGAGAGCCCGAGCCCCAGCACGGTGGCGATCGGCAGCACGCTGGTGTCGATGTCCATGATCCGGCTGAACCCGAACATGGCCAGCAGCGCCCCGCCCACCGAGGCGACGGCGCCGATCACCGGCAGTGCGGCGGCGGCCAGGCCGCCGAACACCAGCACCATGACGACCAGGGTGAGCGGCAGGGTCACCATCTCGCCGAAGCGGGTGTCCTGCTCGGTCTGCTTCTTGACCTCCTGCTGGAGGACGAGGTCCCCGCCGACGGTCACGTGCGCCCCGCCCGCGCCGTTCAGGGCGGCCAGCCGGTGGGTGGCCGCGTCGGTCTGCGCGGAGGTCGCGGTGTCGGCCATCCGTACGCTGACCAGGCCGGCCCTGCCGTCGGCGGCCCGCAACGCGGCCGCACCCGGGCCGGAGCCGTACGGGTCCTGGGTGCCGGCGACCCCGGGCAGCGCCGCGATCTCGGCGGTGGCCTTCTGCACGGCGGCCCGTACGGCCGGGTCGTCCACCGGCCTGCCGTCCACCACCGCGGTCAGCGTCCCCTTGACCGGGTCGGCCGCGGCGACCACCGCACTGCCCCGGTCCGCCTCGGCGGTCGCGGAGGAGGCCCCGGCCACCGAACCCTCGAACACCCGGCCGCCGATCAGCACCCCGACGACGAGGACCGCGGCCCAGAAGCCGAGCACCCAGCGACGGTGGCGGAAACAGAACCGGCCGATCGCGGCGAGCCGGCCACCGACCACGGCGGCGGGGACGGCGGAGGAGGGGTTGCGCATGCGCATGAAGGAGCCTTTCGGGCAGCTCCACTCAATGTAGGTGCAACCCGAAGTCCGGCCTATAGCAGGGCAATGAGCCTCATCTCACATTTCCCTTCACATAAACCACACATAAGTCAAACCGGAAAACGAAGGCGTGAATCGAAGGTGTGAACGACGGCGTGAAACGAAAGCGTGAGGGGCGCGCGAAACGGTCGGAGAACGCGAAACGGGCCCCACCCGGAGTGATCCGGATGGGGCCCGTTCCCTAGCTGTCAGCTAGCGGGGGGCGAGCCTCAGCTCTGGCCGCCGGCCAGCTTCTCGCGCAGGGCGGCCAGGGCCTCGTCGGAGGCCAGGGCGCCCGAGCCCTCGTCGCTGCTGGACGAGTAGGAACCACCGGCAGCGGCGGCGACGGCGTCGCCACCCTCGGCAGCGGCCTCGGCGTCGGCCTCGCGGCTCTTGATGACCTGGGCCTGGTGCTGCTCGAAGCGGGTCTGCGCCTCGGCGTACTGGCGCTCCCACTCCTCACGCTGCTTCTCGAAGCCGGGCAGCCAGTCGTTCGCCTCGGGGTCGAAGCCCTCCGGGTAGATGTAGTTGCCCTGGTCGTCGTACGAGGCGGCCATGCCGTACAGGGTCGGGTCGAACTCGACCTCGGCCGGGTTGGCACCCAGGGCCTCGTTGGCCTGCTTGAGCGACAGGCTGATGCGACGACGCTCGAGGTCGATGTCGATGACCTTGACGAAGATCTCGTCGCCGACCTGGACGACCTGCTCCGGGATCTCGACGTGGCGCTCGGCCAGCTCGGAGATGTGGACCAGACCCTCGATGCCCTCGTCCACGCGGACGAACGCACCGAACGGAACCAGCTTGGTGACCTTACCCGGAACGACCTGGCCGATCTGGTGGGTACGGGCGAACTGCTGCCACGGGTCCTCCTGGGTCGCCTTCAGCGACAGGGAGACGCGCTCGCGGTCCATGTCAACGTCGAGAACCTCGACGGTGACCTCCTGGCCGACCTCGACAACCTCGGACGGGTGGTCGATGTGCTTCCAGGACAGCTCGGAGACGTGCACCAGGCCGTCGACGCCACCCAGGTCCACGAAGGCACCGAAGTTGACGATCGAGGAGACGACGCCGGAGCGCACCTGACCCTTCTGGAGGGTGGTGAGGAAGGTCTGGCGGACCTCGCTCTGGGTCTGCTCCAGCCAGGCACGGCGGGACAGGACCACGTTGTTGCGGTTCTTGTCCAGCTCGATGATCTTGGCCTCGAGCTCCTTGCCCACGTAGGGCTGGAGGTCGCGGACGCGGCGCATCTCGACCAGCGAGGCGGGGAGGAAGCCCCGGAGGCCGATGTCGAGGATGAGACCACCCTTGACGACCTCGATGACGGTACCGGTGACGATCCCGTCCTCTTCCTTGATCTTCTCGATCGTGCCCCAGGCACGCTCGTACTGAGCGCGCTTCTTGGACAGGATGAGACGACCCTCCTTGTCCTCCTTCTGGAGAACCAGGGCCTCGATGTTGTCACCGACGGCGACGACCTCGTGCGGGTCAACGTCGTGCTTGATCGAGAGCTCGCGGGACGGGATGACGCCCTCGGTCTTGTAACCGATGTCGAGGAGGACCTCGTCACGGTCGACCTTCACGATGACGCCCTCGACGATGTCGCCATCGTTGAAGTACTTGATGGTCTCGTCGATGGCGGCGAGGAAGGCCTCCGCGTCGCCGATGTCGTTGACCGCGACCTGCGGGGTGGTGCTGAGGGAGGAGTCGGTGGGGCTCGTCATTAGGAAAAGGGCTCCGGTACGGACATGAAAGTCGTAGGTAATGCCACGCGGAGGGCCCGTATCGCTCCCACCGAAAGCCGGACAGCCAAGAACACGGCACACCGGAAATCCCGTGAACAACGAGAAATCGGCGTCCGTCTTGCGACCGTGGGGTCTTCGACAGATGCGAGCGCGACCTGCTCCGTCCGAGGCGCGCAGGCCCGCAGCGCAACTTGTAGCATACGGGGACGGCCAGGCACGGTCAACGCCAGAAGAGGCAAGACGGTGGAGCCTGGTACGGATCAGGCCATATCCTCCGGTTGCGCACCTCGCGGTGGCGCCCGAAGGGGCCCTTCCCCGGATGCCACCGCCAGGATCCGGCCCCGGTCGGGGCCGTTTCGCGGCAGCGGCGCTTCCGCACTCCATACCCTACGCGATGGGCATTGTCACCGTGGCCACCACCCCCCAGTCCGCCCTTCACGATCTTGACACCTCTCCCGCAGGGGCCGACGGATCCGACGAGTTGGAGGAGGAGGACGGCGACGACGCGGTCCGGCGCGAGGCCGGGCTCGGCGAGAGCAGCCGGGCCAGCCGGCACTGGTGGGACCGCAACGCCGACGAGTACCAGGACGAGCACGGCGAGTTCCTCGGCGACGACCGCTTCACCTGGTGCCCCGAGGGCCTGGACGAGGCCGACGCCCGCCTGCTCGGCGACGTGGCGGGCCGGGACGTGCTGGAGATCGGCGCCGGCGCCGCCCAGTGCTCCCGCTGGCTCGCCGCCCGCGGCGCCCGCCCCGTCGCCCTCGACATCTCCTACCGCCAGCTCCAGCACTCCCGCCGGATCGACCTCGGCCGGGGCGTGGAGCCCGTCGCCGTCGTCCAGGCCGACGCGGCCGTCCTGCCCTTCGCGGACGCCTCCTTCGACCTCGCCTGCTCCGCCTACGGCGCCGTGCCGTTCAGTGCCGACACCGAGCGGCTGATGCGCGAGGTGCACCGGGTGCTGCGGCCCGGCGGGCGCTGGGTGTTCTCGGTGACCCACCCGATCCGCTGGGCCTTCCCCGACGAGCCCGGCGTCGAGGGCCTGACCGCGATGTCCTCCTACTTCGACCGCACCCCGTACGTCGAGCAGGACGAGAACGGCCATGCCACCTACGTCGAGCACCACCGCACCGTGGGCGACCGGGTCCGCGAACTCGTCGCCGCCGGCTTCCGGTTGGTCGACCTGGTCGAGCCCGAGTGGCCGGCCGGGCTGGAGCAGGAGTGGGGCGGCTGGTCCCCGCTGCGCGGGCGGCTGATCCCCGGCACGGCGATCTTCGTCACCGAGCGGGGCTGAGCCCCTTGAACCCCGCGTGGCGCGAACTCCCGGTCCGTACCGCCCTCCCCGCGCTGCACGAGGCCCTGGACGGGGGCGGCACGGCCGTCCTCGCCGCCCCGCCCGGCACCGGCAAGACGACACTGGTGCCGCTCGCCCTGGCGGGGCTGCTCGCCGACGGCCGGCCGGTGCGCCGGGTGCTGGTCGCCGAACCGCGCCGGCTCGCCGTCCGGGCCGCCGCCCGGCGGATGGCCTGGCTGCTCGGCTCGTCCGTGGGGCGCGAGGTCGGCTACACCGTGCGCGGGGAGCGGCGCGTCGGCCCCGACACCGTGGTCGAGGTGGTCACCACCGGGGTGCTGCTGCAACGCCTCCAGCGCGACCAGGAGTTGCCCGGGGTGGACGTGGTCGTCCTGGACGAGTGCCACGAACGGCACCTGGACGCCGACACCGCGCTCGCCTTCCTGCTCGACGTCCGGGCGGCGCTGCGGCCCGAACTGGGGCTGGTCTGCGCCTCGGCCACCTCCGACACCGGGGCCTGGGCCGAACTCCTCGGCGGCGCACCGGTGGTGGCGGCGCACGGGGTGTCCCACCCGGTCGACGTGGTGTGGGCGCCGCCGCCGCGCGCCGTCCGGCCCGCGCACGGGACCAGGGTCGATCCGGCGCTGCTCGACCACGTCGCGGCCGTGGTGCGGCGGGCGCTGGGCGAGCAGGACGGGGACGTGCTCTGCTTCCTGCCCGGGGTCGGCGAGATCGCCCGGGTGGCGGGGCAGTTGAGCGGCGCCCCGGCCGAGGTGCTCCAACTCCACGGCCGCGCCCCGCAGACCGTCCAGGACGCCGCGCTCACCCCGGCCCAGGGGCGCCGGGTCGTCCTCGCCACCGCCGTCGCCGAGTCCTCGCTCACCGTGCCCGGCGTGCGGGTCGTCGTCGACGCCGGACTCGCCCGCGAGCCGCGCACCGACCACGCCCGGGGGCTGGCCGGACTGGTCACCGTACGGGCCTCGCTCGCCGCGGCCCGCCAGCGCGCCGGGCGGGCCGGGCGCGAGGCCCCCGGCACCGTCTACCGCTGCTGGAACGAGGCCGAGGACGCCCTCGCCGCCCGCTTCCCCACCCCCGAGATCGCCCTCGCCGACCTCACCTCCTTCGCCCTCCAGACCGCCTGCTGGGGCGACCCGGACGCCACCGGGCTCGCCCTGCCCGACGCCCCGCCCGCCGGGGCGATGGCCGCCGCCCGGCAGGCCCTGACCGCCCTCGGCGCGGTGGACGGCGACGGCCGGGCCACGGCCCGCGGCGTCCGGCTCGCCCGTACGGGGCTGCACCCCCGGTTGGGCCGCGCCCTGGTCGACGGAGCCGCGGCCGTCGGTGCCCGCCGGGCCGCCGAGGTGGTCGCCCTGCTCTCCGAAGAACCGCCGCGCGCCCTCGGCGACGACCTCGGCGCGGTCTGGCGGGCGGTGCAGGACTCCCGGGACCCGTACGCGGGCCGCTGGCGCGACGAAGTCCGCCGGTTGCGGCGCGCCACCTCCGACGAAGGCACGACCGCCCTGCCCGACGCCACCGCCGTCGGCCTCGTCGTCGCCCTCGCCTTCCCCGAACGCATCGCCCGCGCCCGGGTCGAGCGGCCCGCCCCCGGCGAGCGCAGCCCGTACCTGATGGCCTCCGGCACGGCCGCCGAACTCGCGCCCGGCACGGCCCTGGGCGCCCTCCCCTGGCTCGCCGTCGCCGCCGCCGACCGCCCGGCCGGCTCGCACTCGGCCCGCATCCTGCACGCCGCGGCGCTGGAGGAGTCCACCGCCCTCCAGGCCGGCGCCCCGCTCGTCACCGCCCGCGAGGAAGTCCACTGGGACACCCGCCGGGGCGAGGTCACCTCCCGCCGGGTCGAATCCCTCGGCGCCGTCGAACTCACCGAGAAGCCCCTCACGCGCCCCGACCCGGCCCTCGTCCGGGGCGCCCTCCTGGACGGCCTCGCCCGCGAGGGCGTCAGCGAGCTGCTGACCTTCACCTCCGGCCTCCGCGAACGCCTCGCCTTCCTCCGCACCGCCCTCGGCGACCCCTGGCCCGACGTCTCCGACGAGGCCCTGCTGGAGCGCGCCGACGAATGGCTGGAGCCCGAACTGTCCCGCGCCCGCCGCCGCGCCGACCTCGCGAGGATCGACACCACGGCCGCCCTCCAGCGCCTCCTCCCCTGGGCCACCGGCGAAGCGGGCCGCCTCGACGAACTGGCCCCCGAACGCATCACCGTGCCGTCCGGCTCGAAGATACGGGTCGACTACGGCACCGAACGCCCGGTCCTGGCCGTCAAGTTGCAGGAACTCTTCGGCTGGACCACGACCCCCGCCGTGGCCGCCGGCCGCGTGCCGCTGACCATCCACCTGCTCTCCCCGGCGGGCCGCCCCGCCGCCGTCACCGGCGACCTGGCGTCGTTCTGGCGCGAGGGCTACCGAGCCGTCCGCGCCGAACTACGGGGCCGCTACCCCCGCCACCCCTGGCCCGAGGACCCGACCACGGCCGAACCCACCCGCCGCGCCAACACCCGGAAGTGACGTCAGGAGAGCGAGAAGCCCAGCTGGTTCACCACCGGCGTCATCGGCACGTACAGCACCTGGGCGAAGCAGGTCGTCGGGTGCGCCGTCGATCCGGCCGGGCAGCCGACCTCCGACCCTCCGGCCACGATCACGCCGCGCGCCTCCATGTCGCCGTTCGCACCGGACGGGTTGGCCAGCACCGGGCCGCCGCTGTCGCCCTTCGCGCCGATCGCGCGCCGGTCTCCGCCCTTCGACTCCGCGACGTCCACCGGCTTGATCCTCGTCCCCTCGTCGTTCGTCGTCTCGACGTCGACCTTCTTGACCTGCACGTCGCACGTCCACCCCGACTGGGCGCCGCTCAGGCAGACGAGGTCCCCCACGTTGTTGCGCCCGGCCCCGTAGGTGTGCCGTGAGGAACCGCCGCGGTCCGACCAGGCGCCGTCGTAGAACCGGCCGGCGCCGTCGCCGTTGATCGCGACCGTGCCGACGTCCAGCCCGTCGCCGATCGCGGACAGGTCGCCGATGTACGCGCCGGTGCCGTTGTAGTACCGGCCGTTGCCGCAGTGCGCGGCGGTCAGCAGCACCTTGGTCCGGCCCTTCCACCCGCTGAACGCGGTCGAGCAGAACGCGGACTTCCCGGTGTTGACCTCGGCGCCCGCGTAGTACGGCGCGCCGTCGGAGTGCCGGCTGCCGGACAGCGCCGCCGGGGCGCCCCCGACGGCGGCCGTCACCGGCATCCCGGCGAGCTCGGCGGCCCGCCGGGAGTACGCCCGCTCGCTCGCGTCGCCCCCGGTCAGCCGCGCGGCCGCCGTCGGCGCGTACGTGATCGCGATGGCGGCGCCGTCCTCCTGCGGGCCGATCGACGTCCAGGCCCCGGGCGCCACGGCGGCGGTGAACCGGTCGATCGCGGCGCGCATCTCCGCCCGGGAGTACGGGCTGTAGTGCACGTCCACGGTGTAGCCGGGGTCGGCGTGCGCGTCGAGCAGCCTCCGGACCTCGGCCGGGGCCTCGCCCTTCCAGTAGAGGTCGGCGTGCTGGTCCGACGCGTCGATCACCGTCCCGGCATAGCCGTCCGCCGCCGGGGCGCCGGACTCCACCCAGTCCTGCACCGGGTCCGTCATCCGGTGGAGCTTCTGCTGGGCCTGCGGATCACGCAGCACCGGCAGGCTCACCGAGCGGACCGGCCGGCCCGGCCCGCCCGGTGCGTCCGGTGCGTCCGGTGCGTCCGGTACGGCATCGGCGGCGGCGAGGGCACCGGCGGTCACGGCGGACAGGGCCAGGGACAGCAGCAGACGGGAGCGGCGCATACGCGGTCCTTCGACGGGGCTGGCGGGCCGGCACCCAGCCTAGGGACCGATCGGCGCTCCGCCGTGCCCGGAAGGCGCGCGCCGGGATGACACCGGCGCCCGTAGGAGCCGCCGCGCCCCCTGGCCCGTCCCGCCCGGGGTGGACCACCCGGGATCCGGGGATCCGCCGTCGCCCGACCCGGCCGCGTGGTCTGATCATCTTGTTGACGTGCTACCGACAGGAGCTGACCCGTGTCCTCACCCCTCCCCACCGCCGTACGCCTGAGCGTCGGCCGGCACACCTTCGACGGGCTGGCCGCCGGGCCCGCCGACGGCGAACTCGTCCTGCTGCTGCACGGGTTCCCCGAGTTCGCCGACTGCTGGAGCGCCGAGCTGACCGCCCTGGCCGCGGCCGGCTACCGCGCGGTGGCCGTGGACCAGCGCGGCTACTCCCCCGACGCCCGCCCCGCGGACATCGCGGACTACGCCGTCGAACTGCTGGTCGCGGACGCCCTCGGCTTCGCCGACGCCCTGGACGCACCACGCTTCCACCTGGTCGCCCACGACTGGGGCGGCCTCGTCGCCTGGGCGCTGGCCTCCACCCACCCCGAGCGGCTGCACAGCCTGACCGTGCTCTCCACCCCGCACCCCGAGGCGCTCTACGCGGCCCTGAACAACGGCGGCGACCAGCGCGAACGCTCGCAGTACATAAGGGAGTTCCGCCTGCCGGAGCACGCGGCCGAGCAAGCCGTGCTGGCCGACGACGCGGCCCGGCTGCGGGCGATCTACCGGGACGTACTGCCGGCGGAGCTGGCCGAGTCCAACGTCCGACGGCTGACCGAGCCCGGAGTGCTGACGGCCGGGCTCAACTGGTACCGGGCCGTCAACGAGGAGCTCCGGATCCCGGCCGGCGAGATCACCGTCCGCACGCTCTACGTCTGGGGCACCGAGGACCGGGCCCTGGGCCGCGACGCCGCGGACCTGACGGCCGCGCACGTGAGCGCCCCGTACCGGTTCGTGGCCCTGGAGGGCGCCACCCACTGGCTGCCGGAAGCCAACGCCGACCAGGTCGTACCGCTGCTCCTGGAACACCTCGCGGGCTGAACCGGCGCGGGAGGTCGACGGGGCCGACTTCCCGCGCCGGGCGTCCCGCGCCGGGACCGTACGGGTCAGGCCGACGGGGCGGCCGGGCGGCCGAGGTGCCGGGCGAAGAAGCGGGCCGCGCTGTCCGCCTCGAACCGGGGGAGGTCCTTGTGCCTGCCCGCGTTCACGTGCAGGGACTTCTCCGTCGAGGCGAAGGCGTCGAACAGCGCGAGGCCCTCCTCGCGCGTGATGTGCTCGTCGTCCCACTGGAGGTCGAACTCGATCGGGACGGTGATCCGCTTCGCCTGCTCGGCCAGGGTGTCGGGCCAGTGCTGGCCGAAGACGGCGGCGGAGACCCTGGGTTCGCCCGCCACGAAGGGGATCCCGATCGCGGTGCCCATGTTGATGCCCCAGAAGCCGACCGGCCCGTCGGCGCCGATCTCCGGGAGCTCCTGGAGGGCGTCCAGCAGCGCCCGGTACTCGGGCACGGCCTGCTCCGCCAGGTGGTCGTTGTAGCGCACGACGATCGGGCCCTCCGGCTCGCCCGCCGCCCGGGCCGCGTACAGGGCGGCGATCTCCGCCTCGTCGTGCGCCGTGCGCGGCCGGTCGCCGTGACCGGGTGCGTCGACGACGGCGACGTGGAAGCCGCAGCCGGCCACCAGGAGTCGGGCCCGGCCGGACATCGCCGGGTGCTTCTTGTGGTTGCCGCCGCCGTGGGCCATCAGGACCAGGGGCGCGCGGTCGGCCGCGCCGGAGGCCGGCGACCAGAGGACACCGGGGACTTCGCCCAGGGTGAAGTCGCGCTCAAGGACGCCGTTCGAGGACGACTGCGCGGTGAAGTGCGGAGAGTGCACGAGGTGTTGCCTTTCGGGAGTGCCTGGCTGTCGAAGCGCTCCCGGCGACACCTACGTCAATCGCCCGACCGTGACGAGCGGGGGAGCACCCATATGGGTCCAGCGTTCATGGGTCTCACCTCCTCGGGCGGTTGCACGGTCACCCGGAAGCTACCAGCCCGGGCGATCATCCCTCAACCCCTTTTCCCACCCGTGCGCACCGGACGTCGGCCCGGTCGACTTCCCGCTCCGCGGCCACAACTCCGCAGGGCCGACCGCTCTTTCGGGGGAACTCCGGGCCGACCTCGGGACAGCCGTGACCGCCCCCGGTCAAGGTGGCACCGGGCCCTCCCCGGGCCCGCCTGATCCCTCGGAGGAAGGGCACCCCCATGCGCGTCTCCCCGTCCCGGCTCGTCCGCACCGGCGGCACCATCGGATCGATCGCCCTGGCGACCGTCCTCGCGACCGCCGCCACGGCGGCCTCCGCCGGCCCCACGTCCTTGCAGATCGACGACGGCACCACCGTCAGCTCCCGGCAGGTCACGGTCGGGCAGTGCGTCAACCCCTCGCTGACCACCCACATCCAGAGCATCGCCGTGGGGAACCGGGCGGGCAGCGGCAGCGCCACCGTCTTCCAGTCCCGCAACTGCACCGGCACCGTCATCCGGCAGGGCCGGAGCCCCCTGTTCTTCAACCCGCCGACCTCGATCGGCTCCGTCCGCATCGACTCCGCCCCCTGACCACCCGACCCCGCGAGGACGGCCCGGCACGGGAAGTCGGCCCCGCCGACTTCCCGCGCGGGGCCGTCCGTGTCCGGCCTGCTCGATGGTGAAACCGGGTGTCGGCGTGGCGATGAGTTTTCCGGCCCCGACCGGTCTACATCTCGACGGGACCGACCGACCTCACCAGGAGTACAGCCATGGGCCTCATCCACATCGAGATGTTCGCGACCCTCGACCTCGTCGGCCAGGCGCCCGGCGGGCCCGACGAGGACCCGGAGGGGTTCCCGTACGGCGGCTGGCAGGCGCCGCTGCTGAACGAGGCCACGGGGGCGCAGATCCTCGCCGCGTACGAGGGCACGGACGCGCTGCTGCTCGGCCGGCGCACGTACGACCTCTTCGCCGCCTACTGGCCGCAGCAGAAGGAGGGCGAGATCGCCGAGTTGTTCAACCGCGTCCCGAAGTACGTGGCCTCCCGGGGCACGACCGGGCTCCCGTGGGCCGGCTCCACCCGGCTGGGCCCCGACCTGGCCGGCGCGGTGCGCGAGATCCGCGACCGGCACGAGCACGTGAAGGTCGTCGGGAGCCTGAACCTGGTGCAGACCCTCCTGCGCGAGAGGCTCTTCGACCGCCTCGACCTCTGGGTGCACCCGATCGTGCTCGGCGTCGGGAAGAAGGTCTTCGAGGAGGGCGCGGTGCCCACGAACCTCACGCTCCTCGAACCCCCGGTGGCCGGCCCCCAGGGCACCGTCTACCTGCGGTACGGGCTCGCCGAGGGCACGCCCAGGACGGGCGACATGAGCCTGCCCGACCGCGGTCTCGGGGACGACGGGGCCCGGTGACCCGATGACCGCCGCCCACACCGCCGTGCGCGCCGCCGTCCACGCCAACGGGGTCGTCTCGGGCACCGAGTCGTTCGGTGCCGACGACGCGCCGCTCGTCCTGCTCGTGGGCGGGCCGACGATGCTGTCCTGGCCCGACGCCCTCTGCGAACGCCTCGCCGCCGGCGGGCGCCGGGTGGTGCGCTACGACCTGCGCGACAGCGGGGCGTCGACGACGGTGGACCCGCAGGCGCCCGGCTACACCCTGCGCGACCTCGCCGCCGACGCCGCCGCCCTGGCCGGCGCGCTCGGCGGCGCGCTCGGCGGCGGCGGAAGGCCCGCGCACCTCGCGGGGATCGGCGTCGGCGGCATGGTCGCCCAGGTGGCCGCGCTCGACCACCCGGGGGCGTTCTGCGCCCTCACCCTGGTCGGCACCCGCGCGGTCGCCCCCGGCCCGCCCGACGACGACCTCCCCGACCACGACCCGGCGACGATGAGCCGACTGTTCGCCCGTCCCGCGCCGGACTGGAGCAGCCGCACGGCGGTGGCGGAGTTCGCCGCCGCCGGCGCGGAGATCCTCGGCAACGACCCCGGCACCGCCCGCGCGACCGCCGCGCGCATCTGGGACCGTACGCCCGGCACCGCTCCCCCGGTCCAACTGGCCAACCAGCTGGGCCTGGTGTTCGCCTCGCTCGACTGCGCACCCCGCTGGCGCGAGCGCCTGCCCGGGATCCGGGTTCCCACGCTCGTCGTCCACGGCCGCCGCGACCCGTTCTTCCCCCTCGGCAACGGCGAGGCGCTCGCCCGCGAGATCCCCGGGGCCCGGCTGCTCGTCCTCCCGGAGGCCGCCACCGCGATCCCCGACGCGGCGGTCGGCGAGGTGACCGGGGCGATGCTCGCGCTCGGACCGGGGTGAGGCAGGGTGGGTGGGCACACTCGACGAACCGACCCCCCGGCCCCGGCCACCCGGGACGAACTGAGGCGGCTCTCCGACCGATACCAGCCCTCCCTCGACCGGGACGACCCGGGCGGCCCCTCCCCCTGGACCCCGGAGCGGTGGGAGTCGTTCCGCACCGCCGCCGACGCCGCCCTGGCGGCACTGCGCCACGACCTGGGCGCCGCCTGGACGGTCACGGACCGCAGGAGCTGAACCCGGGAGCGACGGGCGGAACGACGGACGGGAACGACGGGCGGCGGGCCCGGACACCCACCGTGTCCGGGCCCGCCGCCGACGACCGCAGCGCAGCGCGTCAGTGCGCGGCGGCCTCCCAGTCGGCGCCGACACCGACGGAGACGTCAAGCGGGGCGCGCAGCGGGTAGGCGCCGGCCATCTGCTCGCGGACGACGGCCTCGACCGACTCGCGCTCGCCCGGGGCGAGTTCCAGCACGATTTCGTCGTGCACCTGGAGCAGCATCCGGGACGTCAGCCCGGCGGCGCGCAGGGCCTCGTCGACCCGCAGCATGGCGATCTTGACGATGTCGGCGGCCGAGCCCTGGATCGGGGCGTTGAGGGCCATCCGCTCGGCCATCTCGCGGCGCTGGCGGTTGTCGCTGTTGAGGTCGGGCAGGTAGCGGCGGCGGCCGAGGAGAGTCTCGGTGTAGCCCGTCGCCCGCGCCTCCTCGACGACCCGGTGCAGGTAGTCGCGCACGCCGCCGAAGCGCTCGAAGTAGGTGTCCATCAGGCCCTGGGCCTCGGCGGGCTTGATGTTGAGCTGCTGCGAGAGCCCGTACGCGGAGAGCCCGTACGCGAGGCCGTAGGACATCGCCTTGATCTTGCGCCGCATCTCGGCGTCGACCGCCGCGCCCGGGACCTCGAAGACCTGGGAGGCGACGGTGGTGTGGAGGTCCTCGCCGGAGGCGAAGGCCTCGATCAGGGCCTCGTCCTCGGAGAGGTGGGCCATGATCCGCAGTTCGATCTGCGAGTAGTCGGCGGTGAGCAGCGACTCGTAGCCGGCCCCGACGACGAAGGCGCGGCGGATGGCGCGCCCCTCCTCGGTGCGGACCGGGATGTTCTGCAGGTTCGGGTCCTGCGAGGAGAGCCGGCCGGTGGCGGCGACCATCTGGTTGAAGGTGGTGTGGATCCGGCCCTGCGGGGAGACGGTCTTGAGCAGGCCCTCGACGGTGGTGCGCAGCTTGGCCTGGTCGCGGTGGCGCAGCAGGATGACCGGCAGTTCGTTGTCGGTCTGGGTGGCGAGCCAGGTGAGCGCGTCGGCGTCGGTGGTGTAGCCGGTCTTGATCTTCTTGGTCTTGGGGAGGGCGAGTTCGCCGAACAGGATCTCCTGCAGCTGCTTGGGCGAGCCGAGGTTGAACTCGCGCCCGGCGGCGGCGTGGGCCTCCTCGACGCAGCGCTGGATCTCGGCCGCGAACTGGGCTTCGAGCCGGGTGAGCCAGTCGCGGTCGGCGGCGATGCCGTGGCGCTCCATCCGGGCGAGGAGGGCGGCGATGGGCAGTTCCATGTCGTGCAGCAGCCCGGCGGCGCCGACCTCGGCGAGGCGGGTGTCGAAGAGCGCGGCGAGGTCGAGCACGGCGCGGGCCTGGAGCATGAGCGCCTGGGCGCGCGCGGCCTCGGCGTCGACGCCGTCGTCCTCGGGTGCGTCGAAGGCGAGTTGGCCGCTCTCGGCGGCGGGGGCGGCCGGGGTGAGCGAGCGGGCCAGGTACTCCTCGGCGAGCACCTCCAGGGTGAAGGTGCGGCGGCCGGGCTTCTCCAGGTAGGCGGCGAGCGCGGTGTCGGCGACGACCCCGGCGATCGTCCAGCCGCGTTCGGCGAAGGCCCGCATGACCTGCTTGGCGATGTGCAGGGCCTTGGGGGCGGCCGGGTCGGCGAGCCAGTCGGCGAAGGCCCGCTCGTCCTCCTCGGCGAGCTGCGCCGGGTCGAACCAGGCGGCGGAATCCCCGACGGCGAGGGCGACTTCGGTGACCTCGCCGGTGCCGAGGGCCCACTGGTAGACGGCGGCCAGCGCCACCGGGGCCTTGTCGTCGGAGGCGCGCTCGCGCAGCCAGGCGGCGAGCGTGCCCGGGTCGGTGAGGAGTTCGCCGTCGACCTCGACGCCGGGGGCGAGTTCGGCCTCGGCGGCCTCGGCGGCGCCGGCCGGGTCGATCCCGAACACCCGGTCGCGGAAGTTGGCGTTGCGGAACTCGAGCGACTCCATCAGGGTGCCGACGGCGTCCCGGTCGAAGGACTGCCGGGCCAGGTCGGGGACGCCCAGCGGGAGTTCGACGTCGCGGACCAGCTCGGTGAGCACCCGGTTGCGCTTGACCGAGTCGAGGTGGTCGCGCAGCTTCTCGCCGATCTTGCCCTTCACCTCGTCGGCGCGGGCGACGAGTTCGTCGAAGGAGCCGAACTGGTTGACCCACTTGGCGGCGGTCTTCTCGCCGACGCCGGGGATGCCCGGCAGGTTGTCGGACGGGTCGCCGCGCAGGGCGGCGAGGTCGGGGTACTGGCGCGGGGTGACGCCGTACTTCTCGGTGACCTTCTCCGGGGTGAAGCGGGTGAGCTCGGAGACGCCCTTGGTCGGGTAGAGCACGGTGACGTGGTCGGTGACGAGTTGGAGGGAGTCGCGGTCGCCGGTGACGATGTCGACGTCGTAGCCGGCCGCTTCGGCGGCGGTGGCGAGGGTGGCGATGATGTCGTCGGCCTCGAAGCCCTCGACCGTCATCCGGGGGACGTGCATGGCGTCGAGGAGTTCGCCGATCAGGCCGATCTGGCTCTTGAACTCGTCCGGCGTCTTGGCCCGGTTGGCCTTGTAGTCGGGGAACTCGGCGGAGCGGAAGGTCTGCCGGGAGAGGTCGAAGGCGACGGCGAGGTGGGTGGGCCGTTCGTCCCGGACGGTGTTGGCGAGCATCGAGGCGAAGCCGTAGACCGCGTTGGTGGGCTGTCCGGTGGAGGTGTTGAAGTTCTCCACGGGCAGGGCGTAGAAGGCCCGGTAGGCCATCGAGTGCCCGTCGAGCAGCATCAGCCGGGGTCGCGGGCCGGCCCCGCCGCCACCCGTCGCGCCCTTGTCCGTACTCTGCGTAGCCACGTCAACGTCCGTTCCTGCCGATTCCACTACCGGTCCCCGATCCTATGGCCCGGCACCGACAAAAGGGGCGCCGCGCCGGTCGGTCCTGGCCCGGTACCAGTGAGTAGGACGGTCGTACGATCACAGGCAGCACGACGACGTCACCCCAGAGCGGCAGGAGTTCCCCCGATGACCGACGCGGCCCCCGACACCGCCCCCGGCACCGCCACCGACGGCACCCCGGCCCCCGTCCTGAACGTCCCGCAGGACGTGCTGGACCACTTCGCCAAGCTCGGGGTGAACCCGGAGACCTTCTCCGGCGGCCACCTCGGCGAGAAGCTCGGCATCCGGATCGTCGAGGCCTCCGGCGACCGGGTCGTCGGCACCATGCCGGTGGAGGGCAACCAGCAGCCGTACGGGCTGCTGCACGGCGGCGCCTCGGCGGCGCTGGCGGAGACCCTCGGCTCGATCGGCGCGATGCTGCACGCCGGCCCGGGCCGGTACGCGGTGGGCGTGGACCTCAACGCCACCCACCACCGCTCGGCCACCTCCGGCCTGGTCACCGGCGTGGCGACGGCGGTGTTCAAGGGCCGCACCGCCGCGACGTACGAGATCGCGATCACCGACGACACCGGCAAGCGGATCACCAGCTGCCGGCTGACCTGCATGCTGCGCGACCTGTAACGGGCCCCCGGGAAGCGCGACGGCCTCCCCGGAGGGGACAACGGGCCTCCGGGCAGCAGCAGTTCACCACCTAGGACATCAAGTCTCTTTCCCGCCCCCTTGTTTGACCTTCCGCCACCCTGGGCAGGCGTTGGTCTGAACGAGGGGGCGCCGGCATGTCCGGACGCGCTCGGCGCGCCCCCAAACCTGTAACACTGCGTAACAGGTGGGAAATCCCAGCAGGTGACAGTTCCGCGGCCCCCGCGACGCGGAACCTCTTCGCCGCACCCCCGTCGTCCGAAATGCGGACGTGCACGGTCGAATGCAGTACACCGGACACCCCTGTCCGATTATCGACGCTGCCAGCTGCAACCCCCATTTCCGGCCCTTACATCCCTCCACCAGCGCGTAAACGCCCAGCAGTTCAGGATCGGTCGAACCGGAACGACCACATGCTGAGACAAATGCTCCGTGTGCTCATAACAAGAGAATCACAGCCTGCCCACAGCACTGCCCGAGCCGCCCAAGGGCATCTAGAGTCACGGCCAGTCACCGCGCCATCCGGAATGGGCCCGGCCCTCCGCGCATCCCGGCTCCCGCCACTCAGGCGCGGGCGCCTCCTGAACCGAATGGGGACCCTCGTGCGTCATCGTTCCGCAATTGTCGTGAGCATTGCCGTGATCGGCGCCCTCAGCCTCACCGCCTGCGGCTCCCGCGGCGGGAAGTCCGGCGACACCGCCGGCGGCAAGGACAGCGGCTCCACCACCGTCGTCATCGGCGTCGACGCCCCGCTCACCGGCGACCTCTCCGCCCTCGGCCTCGGCATCCGCAACTCCGTCGACCTCGCCGTCAAGAACGCCAACGCGACCAACGAGGTCCCCGGCGTCAAGTTCGAGGTCAAGGCCCTCGACGACACCGCCAAGCCCGCCCCCGGCCAGCAGAACGCCACCCAGCTCGTCGGCGACCCCAAGGTCCTCGGCGTCGTCGGCCCGCTCAACTCCAGCGTGGCCCAGTCCATGCAGCAGATCTTCGACGACGCGAGCCTCACCGAGATCTCCCCCGCCAACACCGGCGTCGCCCTCAGCCAGGGCGAGAAGTGGGCCAGCGGCGACAAGAAGCGCCCCTTCAAGTCCTACTTCCGCACCGCCACCACCGACGCCGTCCAGGGCCCCTTCGCCGCCCAGTTCCTCTACAACGACGCCAAGAAGACCAAGGTCTTCCTGATCGACGACCAGAAGACCTACGGCGCCGGCCTCGCCTCCACCTTCAAGGGCGAGTTCACCAAGCTCGGCGGCACCCTGGCCGGCGAGGAGCACGTCAACCCCGACGACCGCGACTTCTCCGCCATCGTCACCAAGGTCAAGGCCTCCGGCGCCGACGCCGTCTACTACGGCGGCGAGTACCCCGCCGCCGGCCCGCTCTCCCTCCAGCTCAAGGACGCCGGCGTCGCCATCCCCCTGATGGGCGGCGACGGCATCCAGAGCGGCGACTTCATCAAGCTCAACCCCAAGAGCCAGGGCGACTTCGCCACCGCCGTCGGCCTGCCCGTCGAGTCCCTCGACACCGCCAAGAAGTACATCGCCGACTACAAGGCCGCCGGCTACAAGGACGCCTACGAGACCTACGGCGGCTACTCCTACGACAGCGCCTGGGCCATCATCCAGGCCGTCAAGTCCGTCGTGACCAGCAACAACGGCAAGCTCCCCACCGGCGACGGCCTGCGCAAGACCGTCCGCGACGCCGTCCAGAAGGTCTCCTTCGACGGCGTCACCGGCAAGGTCTCGTTCGACGAGTTCGGCGACACCACCAACAAGCAGCTCACCGTCTACACCGTCAAGGACGGCAAGTGGGCCGTGGAGAAGTCCGGCACCTTCAACGGCTGACACACCGGCCGGCCCCACCGAACCACCAGCGCGCGGGGGCACCACGAGTGCCCCCGCGCGCCCCCACATCCACCACCCACGCGGACACCCCCGAACGCACTACGGAGGCCCAGCGGTGCACGACCTACCGCAGCAGCTGGCCAACGGCCTGATCCTCGGCGCCCTCTACGGGCTCGTCGCGATCGGCTACACGATGGTCTACGGCATCGTCCAGCTCATCAACTTCGCCCACGGCGAGATCGTCATGGTCGGCGGCTTCGGCGCCCTGACCGCCTACCTCGCCCTCCCCGGCGGCACCACCCTGTGGCTGGCCCTACCCCTCATGCTGATCGCCGGCATCCTGGTCTCCACCCTCACCGCCGTCGCCGCCGAGCGCTTCGCCTACCGGCCGCTGCGCAACGCCCCCCGCCTCGCCCCCCTGATCACCGCGATCGGGCTGTCCATCTTCCTCCAGCAGCTCGTCTTCTCCTTCTACCCGGACGCCAAGAAGGCCAGGGTCTTCCCCAAGCTCCCCGGCGACCCGTTCAGCCTCGGCTCCGTCACCATCCAGCGCAGCGACATCTTCCTGATCATCGCCGCCCCGCTGTGCATGCTCGCCCTCGGCTGGTTCGTCACCCGCACCCGCTCCGGCCGCGCCATGCAGGCCACCAGCCAGGACCCCGACACCGCCAAGCTGATGGGCATCGACACCGACCGCATCATCGTCATGGCCTTCGCCATCGGCGCCGCGTTCGCCGCCGTCGCCGCCGTCGCCTACGGACTGCGCAGCGGCCAGGTCGACTTCCGGATGGGCTTCATCCTCGGCCTCAAGGCCTTCACCGCCGCCGTCCTCGGCGGCATCGGCAACATCTACGGCGCCATGCTCGGCGGCCTCGCCCTCGGCCTCGCCGAAGCCCTCGCCACCGGCTACATCCAGCACCTGCCCGGCATGCACCTCTTCGGAGGCGGCGCCTGGAAGGACGTCTGGGCCTTCGTACTCCTCATCCTCGTACTCCTCGTCCGGCCACAGGGCCTGCTCGGCGAGCGCGTCTCGGACAGGGCGTGACCACCATGACCACCACCAGCACCGAGACCACCCCGGTCATCCCCCTGCCCGCCACCGCCGCCACCGCCCTCACCGGCCTCGGCGCCCTGCTCACCGCCGCCTCCGCCGCCATGTCATGGACCTGGACCAGCGACTTCCCCGGCGACCTCACCTACTACGGCTCCCCCGCCGGGCTCCAGTGGCTCGCCGTCGTCGCCGGCGTCCTCACCCTCGTCCTGCTGCTCGCCGGCCAGGGCGTCCCCGGCCTGCGCTGGGCCGCCCCCAGCCGCAGCAACAACGCCGTCCTGTACGCCGCCACCGGCGCCCTCGCCGTCGCCGCCTACTCCGTCACCGCCATCTCCGTCGAACTCGGCGGCCTCGCCAACCTCGAACCCGGCGGCTGGGCCCTCGCCGCCGGCGGCCTGCTCGGCATCACCGGCGCCCTCGGCCTCCCCCTCGACCGGCGCACCGCCGTCCCGCTGCGCATCCTCGACAAGCGGCTCTTCCTGCTCGTCCCCGTCGCGCCCGTCGGCTGGTTCGCCGCCCACGCCATCCCCGACGACCAGCCCGTCGCCCCGGTGATGACCGCCCTCGCCGGCGCCCTCGCCATCGCCGCCGGCGTCGTCCTGCTGCTCCAGCTCGGCCACCTCGCCAACAGCCGGATCCGCCTCGGCACCGTCGAGCGCCCGCTCCCCCCGGCCCGCCAACTCCCCTCCTGGGCCGAGGTCCTGCTCATCGTCCTGGCCTTCGGACTCGGCCTGTACGCAATCACCTTCGGCATCGACACCGAGTACGGCGAACTCTTCATCTGCTACCTGCTGCTCGCCGCCCCCTCGATCGCCGCCCTCGCCAAGTCCGGACTGCTCGGCCGGCTGCGCGCCCTGACCGTCAAGTACCGCCCGGTCACCACCGGCGCCGCCTTCGCCGCCGCCGCCAGCTTCCCCTTCACCCAGAGCAGCGACCAGTACACCTCGGTCGCCACCAACATCCTGATCTTCGCCACCGTCGCCCTCGGCCTCAACATCGTCGTCGGCCTCGCCGGCCTGCTCGACCTCGGGTACGTCGCCTTCCTCGGCGTCGGCGCCTACGCCGCCGCCCTGGTCTCCGGCTCCCCCGCCTCGCCCATCCACGTCCAGTTCCCGTTCTGGGCCGCGATGCTCACCGGCGCCGCCGTCTCCATGGTCTTCGGCGTCCTGATCGGCGCCCCCACCCTGCGGCTGCGCGGCGACTACCTCGCCATCGTCACCCTCGGCTTCGGCGAGATCTTCCGCATCACCATGCTCAACCTCAACGGCACCACCGGCCCCAAGATCACCAACGGCTCCAACGGCATCCCCCGCATCCCCGACCTGGAGATCTTCGGCTTCGACCTCGGCAAGCCGCACACCGTCGCCGGCATCGAACTCGGCCGCTTCTCCAACTACTACCTGCTGATGCTGCTGGTCACCGCCGTCGTCGTACTGATCTTCGCCCGCGTCGGCAACTCCCGCATCGGCCGCGCCTGGGTCGCCATCCGCGAGGACGAGACCGCCGCCGAGGCCATGGGCATCAACGGCTTCCGCCTCAAGCTCCTCGCCTTCGCCCTCGGCGCCTGCCTCGCCGGCCTGGCCGGCACCGTCCAGGCCCACGTCAGCTACACCGTCACCCCCGACCAGTACACCTTCGCCGAGGCCCTCCCGCCCAACTCCGCCTTCCTGCTCGCCGCCGTCATCCTCGGCGGCATGGGCACCATCAGCGGCCCCCTGGCCGGCGCCACCCTCCTCTTCCTCATCCCCAAGAAGCTGGAATTCCTCTCCGACTACCAGCTCCTCGCCTTCGGCGCCGCCCTCATCGTCCTGATGCGCGTGCGCCCCGAAGGACTCATCCCCAACCGGCGCCGCCAACTCGAGTTCCACGAAGCCGCCATCCCGGCCCAGCCCACCGGCGAACCGGGCGCACTCACCAAGGCAGGGGCGTGACGCGCCAGATGACCACCACCGCAACGCCACCGACCGCAACCCCCCTGCTCGACGTCACCGGCGTCACCATGCGCTTCGGCGGCCTCACCGCCGTCAACGACGTCTCCCTCACCGTCGGCGAGGGCGAGATCATCGGCCTCATCGGCCCCAACGGCGCCGGCAAGACCACCTTCTTCAACTGCCTCACCGGCCTCTACGTCCCCACCGAGGGCACCGTCCGCTACCGCGGCACCCAACTGCCCCCCAAGCCCCACCTCGTCACCCAGGCCGGCATCGCCCGCACCTTCCAGAACATCCGGCTCTTCGCCAACATGACCGTCCTGGAGAACGTCCTCGTCGGCCGGCACAGCCGCACCAAGGAAGGCATCTTCGCCGCCATCCTCCGCGGCCCCCGCTACCACCGCGCCGAGGCCGAGAGCCGCGAGAAGGCCATGGAACTCCTCGCCTTCACCGGCCTCGCCGAGAAGGCCGACCACCTCGCCCGCAACCTCCCCTACGGCGAACAGCGCAAGCTGGAGATCGCCCGCGCCCTCGCCTCCGACCCCGGCCTGCTGCTCCTCGACGAACCCACCGCGGGCATGAACCCGCAGGAGACCCGCGCCGCCGAGGAACTCGTCTTCGCCATCCGCGACCGCGGCATCTCCATCCTCGTCATCGAGCACGACATGCGGTTCATCTTCAACCTCTGCGACCGCACCGCCGTCCTCGTCCAGGGCCAGAAGATCGTCGAAGGCGACCGCGAGACCGTCCAGAACGACGAACGCGTCATCACCGCCTACCTCGGCGCCCCGCTCGAAACCCCCGCAACACCGGAGGACCCCAAGTGACCGCACTCCTCGAGGTCGAGGACCTCCGCGTCGCCTACGGCAAGATCGAAGCCGTCAAGGGCATCAGCTTCACCGTCGAACAGGGCGAGGTCACCACCCTCATCGGCACCAACGGCGCCGGCAAGACCACCACCCTGCGCACCCTCTCCGGCCTCCTCAAGCCCACCGCCGGCCGGATCACCTTCGACGGCCAGGACCTCAGCACCGTCCCCGCCCACAAGATCGTCGCCCTCGGCCTCGCCCACTCCCCCGAGGGCCGGCACATCTTCCCCCGCATGACCATCGAGGAGAACCTCCTCCTCGGCGCCTTCCTGCGCACCGACACCGCCGGCATCCAGGCCGACGTGGAACGGGCCTACACCCTCTTCCCGATCCTCGGCGAACGCCGCAAGCAGGCCGCCGGCACGCTGTCCGGCGGCGAGCAGCAGATGCTCGCCATGGGCCGGGCCCTGATGTCCCAGCCCAAGCTGCTCATGCTGGACGAGCCCTCGATGGGCCTCTCCCCGCTGATGATGCAGAAGATCATGTCCACCATCGTCGAGCTCAAGGCCAGCGGCACGACCATCCTGCTGGTCGAACAGAACGCCCAGGCCGCCCTGTCGCTCTCCGACCGCGGCTACGTCATGGAGACCGGCCGCATCGTCCTCTCCGGGACGGGCGCCGACCTCCTCCACGACGAGTCCGTCCGCAAGGCCTACCTCGGCGAGGACTGACCCCGCACACGCGAAGGGCCCGGCGGATCCGATCCGCCGGGCCCTTCCGCACTCTTCTACTCCGGCTTGTCGGCCTCGTCGGCCTTCTTGCGGTCCTGGGCCTCGCCCTCCTCGATGACCGCCTCGGCCACCGCCGCCATCGTCATCCGCCGGTCCATCGAGGTCTTCTGGATCCACCGGAACGCGGCCGGCTCGTTCAGCCCGAACTTCGTCTGCAGCACACCCTTGGCGCGGTCCACCAGCTTCCGGGTCTCCAGCCGCTGGGTGAGATCCCCGATCTCCTTCTCCAGCTCCCGCATCTCGGTGTACCGCGACACCGCCATCTCGATCGCCGGCACCAGGTCCGACTTCGAGAACGGCTTCACGATGTACGCCATCGCCCCGGCGTCCCGCGCCCGGTCCACCAGCTCCCGCTGCGAGAACGCCGTCAGCATCAGCACCGGCGCCAGGTGCTGCTCGTGGATCTGCTCGGCGGCCGACAGCCCGTCCAGGATCGGCATCTTCACGTCGAAGATCGCCAGATCCGGCTTGAGCTCCTGCACCAGCCGCACCGCCGTCTCCCCGTCCCCGGCCTCACCGACGACGGTGTACCCCTCCTCTTCGAGCATCTCCTTGAGGTCGAGACGGATCAGCGCCTCGTCCTCGGCGATCACGATCCGGGTGATCTGGGGCATATCGGTCTCAAGCGGCTGTGCCTGCTCGTCGGCGGTGCTCACGGGGCTCCTAGTTCCGGCGGGGTCCTGCGGTAATTGAGGGTACCTAGCAGCGGCCAACCGCACACAGCCGGTATGCTCTGTCGGGACTGACCCCGCCGGGTTGGTGGAACGGCATACACGGATGTCTCAAACACATCTGCCCGAAAGGGCTTGCGGGTTCGAATCCCGCACCCGGCACACTTCGCAATAGACCGCTTTATAGGCTGCTTTCCACCGTTCCCGGTGTCCTGTCCCGGGGTTCCCCACTGCCTTGCCTTTGCTATTTCACCGCGCGTCTCAGCTCGCCCGGTCCAGCGGCTCCAGCTCGACCGTGAGCCTCATGCCGAGCGCCTCGGCGAACCGCTCCAGAACCACGATCGTGGGCATCGTTGCTCCGGCCTCGAACCGCGCCACCGCCGGCTGCTGCATGCCGATCGCCGCGGCCAGCTGTGCCTGGGTCATGCCGAGGGCCTCCCGGCGCAGCCTGACCTTCTCCCCGAGCTCGAACCGGATCCGCGCGGCCTCGTACGCCGCGCCGGCGCCGGGACGGTTCAGAATCTCCTCACGCATGGCGCGCCAGGACGTGCGCTCGCTCATCTCGCCCACTCCTCGTCCTCGTCAACGGTGTGCTGCTCGGCCACGCAACGGCGCAACGCCCGTCTCGCGCGGTCGACCTCGCCGGCCTCCCGCATCCGGGTCTTGCGGAACACCGTCAGCAGGATGATCCTCCTGCCCGACGCGATCCAGTAGGTGATCCGCAGGTCCGATTCGTTCAGGTGGAAGCGCAGTTCCCGGAGTTTGCCGTCGAGTTGCCGACTGTGCGGCTCGCTCAGCAAGGGCCCGCGGACGGCGAGCAGTTCGACGTAGAAGGCGACCGTCTCCTGATCGTCCTGGCTCAGTGCGCGGATCCAGTCCCGAACCTCCGGTTCGAGTTCCACCTCTCCCCAAGTCATAACACGGATGTTATGGAGACGCCAGCACGCTCTCACGCGGATCCGACGGCCCACGGGCGGCATCCCTCCCAACGGGGGACGCCGCCCACGCGCAACCGTTCGAGTACCGCTCAGTCGTCCAGGGTCCCCACGTGGTGGACGCGGACGAGGTTGGTGGAGCCGGCCAGGCCGGGCGGGGAGCCGGCGGTGATGACGACGATGTCGCCCTTCTGGCAGCGGCCGAGGGAGAGCAGCGCCGCGTCGACCTGTTCGACCATCTGGTCGGTGGTCGGAGCGAAGGGGCCGAGGAAGGTCTCCACGCCCCAGGTGAGGGCGAGTTGGCTGCGCACGGCCGGTTCGTAGGTGAAGGCGAGCACCGGGATGGGCGAGCGGTAGCGGGTGAGCCGCCGGGCGGTGTCGCCGGACTGGGTGAAGGCGATCAGGTACTTGGCGTGCAGGAAGTCGCCGATCTCGGCGGCCGCGCGGGCGACGGCGCCGCCCTGGGTCCGCGGCTTGCTGCCGGTGGTCAGCGGGGGCAGGCCCGCGGCCAGGATGTCGTTCTCGGCGGCTTCGATGATCCGGCCCATGGTCTTGACGGTCTCGACCGGGAACTTGCCGACGGAGGTCTCGCCGCTGAGCATCACCGCGTCGGTGCCGTCCAGCACCGCGTTGGCGACGTCGGAGGCCTCGGCGCGGGTGGGCCGGGAGGCGTTGATCATCGAGTCGAGCATCTGGGTCGCCACGATGACGGGCTTGGCGTTGCGCCTGGCCAGTTTGACGGCGCGCTTCTGGACCAGCGGGACCTGTTCGAGGGGCATCTCCACGCCCAGGTCCCCGCGGGCCACCATGATGCCGTCGAAGGCGTCCACGATGGAGTCGAGGTTCTCGACCGCCTGCGGCTTCTCGATCTTGGCGATGACCGGGACGTGGCGTCCCTCCTCGGCCATCACCCGGTGCACGTCCTCGATGTCGCGCCCGCTGCGGACGAAGGAGAGCGCGATCAGGTCGGCGCCGGTGCGCAGCGCCCACCGCAGGTCGGCGACGTCCTTGTCGCTGAGTGCGGGGACGGAGACGGCGACGCCGGGGAGGTTGAGGCCCTTGTGGTCGGAGACGAGTCCGCCTTCGATGACGAGGCACCGCACCCGCGGTCCGTCGACGGCGACGACCTCCAGGGTGACGCGGCCGTCGTCGACGAGGATGCGTTCGCCGCGGCTGACGTCGCCGGCGAGGCCGGCGTAGGTGGTGCCGCAGATGTCCTTGTCCCCCACGACGCCGTTGTCGGTGGAGATGGTGAACTCGTCGCCGCGTTCGAGGAGTACGGGCCCGTGGGCGAAGGTGTCGAGTCGGATCTTCGGGCCTTGGAGGTCGGCGAGGACGCCGACGCTCCGGCCGGTCTCGTCGGCGGCCTTGCGGACCCGACGGTAGCGTTCCTCGTGCTCGGCGTGGGTGCCGTGGCTGAGGTTGAATCGGGCGATGTCCATTCCGGCGTCGACCAGGGTCTTGATCTGGTCGTACGAGTCGGTGGCCGGCCCGAGGGTGCAGACGATTTTTGCTCGGCGCATACTGCTGAGGGTAGGCATTACCGGTGCGTAACCTCGACGCGGGTCCGGACTGCGGGATGACCTTTGCCGTAAGGCGAGTTGAACAATCTGACACATCCTCGGACCGGTGTGCGAGGGCCGTCCCCGGGCGTCTCCCGGGTGCCCCGGCCGATGCGATTCCGTGAAACGGTGTTCACCCCCGGTTCACCGCACCTTCCGTCCGCGCTCCCCGCCCGGCGGGACGCTCGTCACCCCCGGGTGTCGCACCCGGGGGTGTTGCGGCGATGAGGGGGGAGGCGCGCGCGATGAGACGACGCGCTCTGGGGGTGATCGCGGCCCTGGCCCTGTTGGGCGGGGTGACGTACGCGCTGGTCCCGAACGGCGGGGGGGCCGATCCGGTGAGGACGGTCGCGGTCACCGGGCTGATCGGTTCGGAGAAGCGGGCGTTCTTCGAAAGCCCGGAGGTGAAGGCCGAGTTGGCGAAGCAGGGCGTGGAGGTGCACGCCGATTCGACCGGTTCCTGGACGATGAGCGAGCAGGCGCGGAGCGCGTCCGGGCTGGACTTCGCCTTTCCGGCGAGCACGGCTCCGGCCCGCGAGATCCAGCGCAACTGGGGGTTGCAGGACTCTCCGCTGGTGCCGTTCTACTCGCCGTTGGTGGTGGTGGCGCACGCGCCGGTCGCGCAGATCCTGCGGGACAGCAACCTGGCGGCGCTGGACGATGCGAGCGGCGTCTGGACGTTCAGGATGGACGAGTACGTCAACGCCCTCAAGAAGGGCAGCAAGTGGCAGGACCTGCCGGGCGCGAAGGGCCACGCGGAGTTGTCGGGCCCGATCTTCGTCACCACCACCGATCCGGAGAGCTCGTCCTCGGGCGCGCTCTACGTCGCGCTGCTGTCGTACGTCCTGAACGGCAACCTGGTGGTCTCCGACGACCAGGGCGTGGAGGTGGCCCGGCCGGTGCTGTACCAGGCGACGGCGTTGCAGGGCGGCCAGAAGAGCAGCAGTGACGAGCCGTTCCGGGACTTCCTGGCGGGGGTCGGCAATCCGCTGATCTTCGGCTACGAGTCGCAGGTCGCCGCGATGGCGGTGCAGGGCCAGCCGACCGGGGACATGGTGGTGATGTACCCGGACACCACGGCGTACTCGGACCACACGATCATCGCCCGCACCGAGAACGGCCGGAAGCTGGCCGGGCTGCTGCAGAACGACCCGGCGCTGATCGCCCTGGAGATCAGGTTCGGCTTCCGTCCGCAGGCCGGCCACGACGCGTTCGCCGACCGGGTGAAGGGCGTCAAGCAGCCGGTCCTCGCCCAGGACCTGAACGCGGCGAAGGTGAAGCAGGCGACCGTCCCGTCGTTGGACAACCTGACCAAGCTGACCAAGGCGGCGAAGGGGAGCCCGAAGTGAACCTCCGGACGAAGCGGCCCGCCCGGCTGGCCGCCGTGCTGGCGGCGGTGCTCGCCGCGCTGGCCGCCTGCACCTCCTCGCCGGCCCCGGGGCCGACGCCGCCCCCGGACCCGTCCGGCACGCTGGCCGGGACCGCGCGCCCCGGGGTGCTGCGGGTCCTGGCCGGCAGTGAACTCCAGGACCTGCAACCGGTCCTGGACGACGCCCGGAAGGCGACCGGGGTGACGGTCCAACTCGCGTTCGGCGGCACGCTGGACGGCGCGGACACCATCTCCGCCGGTCGGGCGGACGGCAAGTACGACGCGGTCTGGTTCCCGTCGAACCAGTACCTGCGGCTGGATCCGGCCGGCCGGTCCAAGGTGCTGTCGGAGACCCCCGTGATGGTCTCCCCGGTGGCCGTGGGGGTGCGGTCCTCGGTCCTCGCCGACCTGGGCTGGGGGGACGGTTCGAAGGTCACCTGGGCGCAGATCGGCGACGCGGCCGCGGCCGGGAAGCTGTCGTACGGGATGTCCGACCCGTCGCGCTCCAACTCCGGCTTCTCCGCGCTGGTCGCGGTGGCCTCGGCGTTCTCCGGGGCGGGCGCGGCGCTGACCGCGCCGGACGTGCAGAAGGCGACGCCGCAGTTGAAGCAGTTCTTCACCGGCCAGAAGCTGACCTCGGGTTCCTCGGGCTGGCTGGCGCAGGCCTACGCCAAGGCCGAGCCGGGCCGGGTCGGCGCCCTGGTGAACTACGAGTCGGTGCTGCTGTCGCTGAACCGGACCCTGCCGGCGGACCAGCGGCTGACGGTGGTGCGCCCGGTGGACGGCGTGGTGTCGGCGGACTACCCGCTGTCGCTGCTGTCCTCGGCGGGGCAGGGCGAGCGGGAGTCCTTCCAGCGGCTGGTCGGCTACCTGTTGAAGGAGGACGTGCAGAAGCGCATCTCGGAGCTGACGCTGCGCCGCCCGGTGACGGCGGGGGTGGCCCCGGCGGCTGGGCTGCCCACCGACCGCCGCCGCGAGCTGCCGTTCCCGGGCACCCGGGAGGTGGCGGACGGCCTGCTGGCCTCGTACCAGAACGAACTGCGCCGCCCGTCCCGGACGGTGTACGTGCTGGACACCTCGGGTTCGATGGACGGCCAGCGGCTGGCCTCGCTCAAGGCGGCGCTGGGCCGGCTGACCGGCACGGACGACACCCGGGGGCTGCGCCGCTTCCGGGACCGCGAGGAGGTGACGCTGATCTCCTTCGCGTCCTCGGTGAAGTGGTCGAAGACCCATGTCGTCCCGGCTTCGGGGAGCCGGCCCGGTCCGGAGTCCGAGCTGGCGTCGATCAACGCCGACGTCCAGTCGCTGCGGGCCGAGGGCGGTACGGCGCTGTACGACTCGCTGGAGCAGGCGTACCGGGTGATCGAGACGCAGCAGAAGGCGGCGGGGGACGACCGGTTCACCTCGATCGTGCTGATGACGGACGGGGAGAGCAACGAGGGCGCGACGGACGGGGACTTCAAGCGCTTCCACGACGGGCTGCCGTCGGCGGAGAAGTCGATCCCGGTGTTCCCGATCAAGTTCGGGGAGGCGGCGGTGAGCCAGTTGCAGGGGATCGCGGACGTGAGCGGGGGCAAGCTGTTCGACGGCGGGGGTTCGCTGGACGGGGTG
Organism: Kitasatospora sp. NPDC001309; assembly: GCF_042896295.1. Taxonomy (NCBI): domain Bacteria; kingdom Bacillati; phylum Actinomycetota; class Actinomycetes; order Kitasatosporales; family Streptomycetaceae; genus Kitasatospora; species Kitasatospora sp. NPDC001309. The sequence continues at coordinate 44,615 of NZ_JBIAXC010000050.1, forward strand.
TTCGAGGAGATCCGTGGCTACCAGTAACCGCGCCGGGATGGGCCGGCTGCTGCTGGGCTACCTGGAGTCGACCAGGAACCTGGCCGGCTGCGGGGGCGGGGCGGTCGGGCTGGGGCTGCACTTCGCGGGCCTGGGCGGGTCGTGGTGGCCGGGGGTGGTGGCGGGGCTGTACGGGGTGGGCGCGCTGCTGGCGCCCGGCCGGACGGCGCGGCCCGAACCGCCGGAACCGCCTGAGCCGCCCACCCCGCCGCGGCCCGTTCCGGTGCACACCGAGCTGGAGGTGCTGACCGGCTACCTGGCGAGCGTCCCGCTGCCGGCCTCGGCCGGGGTGGACACCCTGCTGGTGGCGCTGCGCGAGGCGGGGCCCGGTGCGGTGGTCGACCCGATCGTCCGGCACCGGCTGCCGGTCGCGGTGGACGGCTACCTGCGGGCCCGGGCCTGGCTGCCGTGGGCGGAGCCGGACGCGCCGGACCCGGCGGCGGAGCTGGGCCGGGAGGTGAAGCAGCTCTCCGCCGAACTGGGCTGACCCTCCGACGGGCCGGCCCGGAGGCGGAGCAGCGAACCCCGGAGGCGGGGAAAGGGGTGGCCGTCGGCAGGGAACGGGGTGGCCGGAATTCGACCGTCCCGCCCCGGTACCACCCCTTTCTCCGCCCATCCCGGTCACGAACGAGTCGCCAAGATCTCACCTGTTGGAAACGTCGGAGGGCTATCCAGCGGCCCGGCTCGCACGGCACACTTCTACGCGCGTCCTTCTACGCGCGTCACCGCTCTCGCGGACGCGCCACGCACCTCATCCGCACACCACTTGACGGCCCATCCGCCGTCGTTCCCCACTCGGGAGAGTCGTCCATGTCGCTGAACCGCCGTGACTTCGTCACCCGGTCCGCCGCCACCGCCGCCGGCGCCGCCCTGACCGGCGGAGCCGTCGTCGCCGCCGCCCCCGCCGCCGCGGCCGCCGAGCCGGACACGGCGGCCGCCAAGGGCAAGAAGAAGCAGCCCCGCCGCCAGGCCTTCACCGTCATGGGCACCACCGACCTGCACGGCCGGGTCCTCAACTGGGACTACTTCACCGACGCCGAGTACGTCGACCAGGCCCACAACGCGGTCGGCCTCGCCAAGATCTCCACCCTGGCCAACCAGGTCCGCGAGGAGAAGGGCTGGGACCGCTGCCTGCTCATCGACTCCGGTGACATCATCCAGGGCACCCAGCTGTCCTACTACTACGCCCGGGTCGAGCCGATCGCCACCGACGGCGACAACGTGCCGGACCACCCGATGGCCGTCGCCATGAACCTCATGGGCTACGACGCCGCCGCGCTCGGCAACCACGAGTTCAACTACGGCATCCCCACCGTGAAGGCCTTCGAGGACCAGCTGGAGTTCCCGCTGCTCGGCGCCAACGCCCTGCACGCGAAGAACGAGAAGCCGGCCTTCAAGCCGTACGTGATCAAGGAGGTGTGGCTGGACGAGGACACCCCGATCAAGGTCGGCATCCTCGGCCTCACCAACCCCGGCATCGCGATCTGGGACAAGGCCAACGTGGCCGGGCAGATGGTCTTCCCGGGCATCGTCGAGACCGCCGCCAAGTACGTGCCCCGGATGAAGGCCGCGGGCGCGGACGTCATCGTGGTCTCCGCCCACTCCGGCATCGACGAGCCGACCACCTACGGCGACCAGCTGCCCTGGCCCGAGGACGCCTCCGGCGAGATGGCCCAGACCGTCCCGGACATCGACGCGGTGCTGGTGGGCCACACCCACAAGGAGGTCGCCCAGCGTCTCCTCGTCAACAAGAAGACCGGCAAGACGGTCGTGCTCTCCGAGCCGCTGTGCTGGGGCCAGCGCCTGAGCTGCTTCGACTTCGAGGTCGAGTTCGTCGACGGCCACTGGAAGGTCGCCTCGGTCTCCTCCCGGGTGCTGAACTCCAACACCGTGCCGGAGAACCCGGAGATCAGCAACGCGATCCTCGAGCAGCACAGGAAGACCGTCGCGTACGTCAACCAGAACATCGGCACCAGCAAGATCGAACTGTCGATCGCCGAGGCCCGGTTCAAGGCCACCCCGATCATCGACCTGATCGGCAAGGTCCAGGCCGACGCCGTCAAGGCCGCGCTGGCGGGCGGGCAGTACGCCAACCTCCCGGTCCTGGCCCAGGCCGCCCCGTTCAACCGCACCGCGCTGATCCCGGCCGGCCAGGTCAAGCTGCGCGACGCGGCCGGCCTGTACATCTACGAGAACACCCTGGAGGCCCGCGTCCTGACGGGCGCCCAGCTCAAGGACTACCTGGAGTTCTCGGCCAAGTACTACTACCAGCTCGCCCCGGGCGCCCCGGTCGACAAGAACGCCATGACCGGCGCCGAGACCACCCCGGACTACAACTACGACTCGGTCTACGGCCTGAGCTACGACATCGACATCGCCCAGCCCAAGGGCAGCCGGATCGTCAACCTGTCCTACCAGGGCAAGCCGATCGACCCCACCGCCCAGTTCGTGTTCGCGGTCAACAACTACCGCGCCAACGGCGGCGGCAACTTCCCGCACGTCGCCACCGCCAAGGTGGTCTGGACGAACTCCGACGAGATCCGCAACACCATGATCGCCTGGGTCAAGGCCAAGGGCGTCATCGACCCCGCCGACTTCTTCACCAACTCCTGGCGCCTCGTCCGCGCCGGCCAGCCGGTGTTCTAGTCACGGCTTCCCGTCGCACCCGCTCCTCATCGGGCCCCCGCACCGCCACCGGCGGCGCGGGGGCCCGTACCGTTCGACTACTCCGCCCGGCGATCGACGCCCTGGTCCGCTACCCCGTCTGATCCGCTCCTCCGGCGAGACGATCGGACATCCAGCGAAGACTTGGGGATATTCATCCGCTCGTCCGGTCTCCCTACCGTTGAACACATCGAGAACGGCCCCACGGGGGGCCGGTGGTGGACCGGACGAGGGTGAGTGGCGATGCGTGCGATCGTGCAGAAGGAGTTCGGCGGCCCGGAGGTCCTGCGGGTGGCCGAGGTGGAGCGTCCGACGCTGCGCAGCGGCGAGGTGCTGGTGCGGGTGAAGGCGGCCGGGGTGAACCCGGTGGACCTGGCGGTGCGCTCCGGGGCGCTCCCGCTGCTCGGCGAGCCGTCGTTCACGGTGGGCTGGGACGTCTCCGGGGTGGTCGAGGAGGCCGCCCCCGGCGCCCGCTACCGGGTCGGCGAGGAGGTGTACGGGATGCCGTTCTTCCCCCGGGCCGCCGGCGCGTACGCCGAGTACGTGGCCGCGCCGTCCCGCCAACTGGCCCGCAAGCCCGCCTCCCTGGACCACGCCGAGGCCGCCGCGCTGCCGCTGGCCGCGCTGACCGCCTGGCAGGGCCTGGTCGACCGGGCGGGGGTCGGCGAGGGCGACCGGGTGCTGGTGCACCGCGCGGCCGGCGGCGTCGGCCACCTCGCCGTGCAGATCGCCAAGGCCCGGGGCGCGTACGTGATCGCGCTGGCGAGCGAGCCCAAGCACGCCTTCCTGCGGGAGCTCGGCGCCGACGAGGTGATCGACTACCGGACCACCGACTACACCGAGGCCGTCTCCGACGTCGACGTCGTCCTCGACTCCTCCTCCGAGGGGACCCGCGCCCTGGCGGTGCTCAAGCCGGGCGGCACGCTGGTCAGCATCATGGAGCACTGGAACCAGGGGCTGGCCGCCGAGATCGAGGCCGCCGGGCGGACCTTCGCGGGCGTCTCCGTCGAGCCCGACTACGCCTCCCTGGAGGCGCTCGCCGCGCTGGTGGACGAGGGCCGGATCCGCCCGCACGTCGCCGCGTCGTTCCCGCTCGACGAGGCGGCCCGGGCGCACGAGCTGGTCGGCTCCGGTAGCGTCCGGGGCAAGGTCGTCCTGACCGTCGACTGAGGCGTGGCGACGAACAACACCGGGGGCGGGTCGTGGACATCCTGAGCGAGGCACTGGCGTCGATGCGCACGGCGCACCCCGCGTCCGTGCGCACCGAGGGCCGGGCGCCGTGGGCGCTGCGGCTGCCCCCGGTGGTGGGGGCGGGCTTCCACGTGGTGCTGTACGGCACCTGCTGGCTGGTCCCGGTGGATCCGGAGATCGGGGGCGCCCCGGTGCCGCTCAGCCCGGGGGACGTCGTGTTCCTGCGGGACGCCCGGGGCCACGTCCTGGCGGACAGCCCGGACACCCCGCCGGTGGACGCCCGGGCCTGCCGGGTGGAGGACGGCTCGCCGATCGGCACCGTGACGATCGGCGGGGACGGCGCCCGCACCAGCCTGCTGTGCGGCAACTACCACCTGGACCAGGCCCGGCCGCACCCGATGGTCCGCCAGCTGCCGGCCCTGATCCAGCTGCCGACCCGGCACGGTCGGCACCCCGAACTGGCGGCCGCCGTCCAGCTGTTGGGCGCCGAGCTGGAGAACCCGCGGATCGGCTCGGCCGGCATCGTCCCGGCGCTGATCGACTCGCTGCTGCTGTACATCCTGCGGGCCTGGTTCGAGGACCGCCCCGCCGCGGACTCCGCGGGCTGGGCGGCCGCGCTGCGGGACGCCGCGGTGGCGCCCGCCCTGGCGGCCATCCACGAGGCTCCGTCGACCCCGTGGACGGTGGAATCCCTGGCGGAGCGGGCGGGCCTGTCCCGGGCCGCCTTCGCCCGCCGCTTCACCTCGCTGGTGGGCGAGCCCCCGATGGCGTACCTGACCCGCTGGCGGATGACCACCGCCGCCCGGCTGCTGCGCGAGTCGGAGGCGCCGCTGACGGCGGTGGCCGCGAGGACCGGGTACGGCTCGGAGTACGCCTTCGCGAAGGCGTTCAAGCGGGAGTTCGGGCTGGCCCCCGGCGGCTACCGCCGGGAGGCCAGGGCCGCGTGAGCGCCCGCACCTCCCGGAACGGGAACGCACGGAACGGGAACGCACGGAACGGGAGCGCCTAGAACGGGAACTGCGCCCGCCCGTGCTGCACCGAGATCCACTTCACCGTGGTGAAGGCGTCCACCGTGTACTCCCCGTTGAGCCGCCCGAGGCCGGAGTTCTTCTCCCCGCCGAAGGGCACCCCGGGCTCGTCCGCGATGGTCCCGCCGTTGACGTGGATCATGCCGGTCTCGATCCGCTGGGCGACCCGCACCCCGCGCTCGACGTCCGCGGTGTGCACCGCGCCGCTGAGCCCGAAGGGCGTGTGGTTGGCCAGCCGGACGGCCTCCTCCTCGCCGTCGAAGGGCACCAGCAGGACGACCGGGCCGAAGAGTTCGCGCTGCAGGATGGGCGCGTCCTCGGCCAGGCCGGTGAGCACGGTGGGCGCCATCAGGCTGCCGGCCGTGGCCCCGCGGAGCAGCGCGGTGGCGCCGCCGGCGACGGCCTGGTCGACCTGGGCGTTGATGGCGTCGGCCTGGACGGCGTTGATCAGCGGGCCGATGTGGGTGGCCGGGTCCCGGGGGTCGCCGACGGTCAGCGAGGCGATCTTGGCGACGAACTTCTCGGTGAACTCGGCGAGCACCCGCCGGTCCACCAGCACCCGGTTGGCGGCCATGCAGACCTGGCCCTGGTGGACGAAGCGGCTGAACACGGCGGCGTCCACGGCGTAGTCGACGTCGGCGTCGTCCAGGACGATCAGCGCGCTGTTGCCGCCGAGTTCCAGCACCGTCCGCTTGAAGTGCGCGGCGGCGACGGTGGCGACGTGCCGGCCGATCTGGTCGGAGCCGGTGAAGGAGATCACCTTGGGCACCGGGTGCTCCAGGAAGCTGTCGCCGATCTCCGCGATGTCGGTGATGACGACGTTGAGCAGGCCGGGCGGCAGGCCCGCGTCCTCGAAGAGCTTGGCGATCAGGCTGCCGCCGACGATCGGGGTCTCCTGGTGCGGCTTGAGCACCACGCCGTTGCCGAGGGCGAGCGCCGGGCCGATCGCCTTGAGGCCGAGGAACAGCGGGAAGTTGAACGGGCTGATCACGCCGACCACGCCGACCGGCAGCCGGTAGAGGCGGTTCTCCTTGCCGGGGGCGGGCGAGGGCAGCAGCCGGCCCTCGGTGGCCACCGACAGGTGCAGGCACTCCCGCAGCACGTCCTTGACCAGGGAGAGTTCGAAGCCGGCCTTGAGCGCGGTGCCGCCGAGTTCGGCCATCACGGCCCGGACGATCTCGCCCTCGCGCTCCTCCAGCAGCCGCAGCGCCCGCTCGAAGACCAGGCGGCGCTGGTAGGGGTTGGTGGCGGCCCAGGTGCGCTGGGCGCGCTCGGCGGCGCGGTAGGCCCGGTCGACCTCGGCGACGGTGGCCACGGTGATGGTGGCCAGCTTGTCCCCGGTGTAGGGGTCGACGTCGACGATGTCCCAGGAGCCGCTGCCGCTGCACCATTCGCCGTCGATGTACTGCAGCGCCAACTCGGAGAAGTACGACATCTGATCCCTCTCGTGCCCGACCTGATGGGAGCTCATCGTACTGATGTGTCAAAGCTCTTGGCGTACGGAGAGCAGAAGATCGCGGGTCCGTTCGGGTCCGAGGCTCTCGGCGACCAGTCCGTCCATGGCCTGCCGGTACGAGGCGACCTCGGCGGGCTTGTCCACGTAGAGGGCGGTGGTGAACTGCTCCAGGTAGACGACGTCGGCGAGTTCGGCCTCGGCGAAGCCCAGCACGCTGAAAGCACCGCTCTCGGCACTCAGCGCGGCGCCGCCGAGCGGGCGCACCTGGAGGCGCACGTTGGGCAGTTCGGAGAGCTGGAGGAGGGTGTCGAGCTGGCCGCGCATCAGCTCGGGCCCGCCCCAGGGGCGGCGCAGCGCGGCCTCGTCGAGGACGGCGTACAGGTGCGGCGGGTGGTCGGCGGTGAGCAGGTCCTGGCGCTTGCGCCGCACCTCGACCCGGCGTTCGACCTCGTCGTCGCGGAGGCCGTGGCAGCCGGCGTGGACGACGGCGCGGGCGTAGTCGGCGGTCTGCAGCAGCCCGTGCACGAACTGGACCTCGTAGCTGCGGATCTCGGCGGCGGCCTCTTCCAGGCCGAGGTAGTTCTGGAACCAGGCGGGCAGCACGTCGCCGTAGTCGTGCCACCAGGAGGTGGCGTTGGCCTCCCGGACGAGGCCGAGGACGTTGGCCCGTTCCTGTTCGGCGTCGACGCCGTAGAGGGTGAGCAGGTCGGCGACGTCGCGTTCCTTGAAGCCGACCCGGCCGAGTTCCATCCGGCTGATCTTGGACTCGGAGGCGCGGATCGAGTACCCGGCCTCCTCGCGGCTGACGCCTCTGGTCTCGCGGAGCTTGCGCAGCTGGCTGCCGAGCAGCAGGCGCCGTACGGTGGCGCCTCCGCCTGCCTGAGTCGTGCCCATCGAAGTCAACCTCCGCACTCGTGCAGCCCCCCGGCCGTCGGCCGCAGTCTGCCACCTGGCACTGACGAACAACAGCCCGTGCCGGGTCGCATTCCGGTCGCGGTGCGAAGCCTGGGAGAAAGCTGTGAGGCGACCGTCGGTGTACGCACGCGGGTGCGGGTGGGAGTGCAGGTGGGAGCCCTGGTAAGGGGTGGGTGAGAGCCCCGGCGGGGCTCGGGTGAGAGGAGCCTGGGAACGCGCTGCGGAACCCGCCGGGAAGCCCCGGCGACCCCCCGGGAACGCGTTCGGGAACGCCTTCGGGAACGCCTTCGGGAACGCGTTCGGGGACGCGAAGAGGAACGCCTCCGGGAACGCGAAGGGAGCACCTTCGGGAACGCGACGGCGCCCGCCCTCCAACTGGTCGGGGAAGAGGGCAGGCGCCAGGAGACCGCGTTGGCCCGGCGACGCTGGCGGGGGCAGCGGGTTGAGCTCCCGGCGATGCGGCGCCGGGGGTTCGGGGTGGGCCGGTCGGACCGTCGGCCGTCAGACCACCAGGGGGCGGTCGGTGGGCCGGATCGGGGCGGGAAGCGGGGTCTTGCCGCCCAGGTGCTTGTCCACCGCGGCGGCGGCCGAACGGCCTTCCGCGATGGCCCAGACGATCAGTGACTGGCCACGGCCGGCGTCTCCGCAGACGTACACGCCATCGACATTGGTGGCGAACCGGCCGTCGCGGCCAATGTTACCGCGTGTGTCGAGGTCGACGCCGAGCTGCTCGACCAGGCCGTTCTTCACGTCCGTCCCGGTGAAGCCCATGGCCAGGGTGACCAGCTGGGCCGGCAGGGCCCGCTCGGTGCCGGGCACGGGCTCGAACCGGCCGTCCTTGAACTCGACCTCGACCAGGTGCAGTTCCTGGACGTTGCCGTCCTCGTCGCCGGTGAAGCGGGTGGTGTTGACGGAGTAGATCCGCTCGCCGCCCTCCTCGTGCGCGGAGGTGACCTTGTAGGTCATCGGCATGGTGGGCCAGGGCTGGTGGCCGGGCCGCTCCTCGCCGGGGCGCGGCATGATCTCCAGCTGGGTGACGGAGAGGGCGCCCTGGCGGTGGGCGGTGCCGACGCAGTCGGCGCCGGTGTCGCCGCCGCCGATGACGACCACGTGCTTGCCCTTGGCGCTGATCGGGGAGTCGACGAGGTCGCCCTCCTGGACCTTGTTGGCCAGCGGCAGGTACTCCATCGCCTGGTGGACGCCCTTGAGCTCGCGTCCGGGCACCGGCAGGTCGCGGGCGGTGGTGGCGCCGGCGGCGATCACCACGGCGTCGAAGCGCGACCGCAGGTCCTGCCCGGTGATGTCCTCGCCGACGTGCACGCCGGTGCGGAAGCGGGTGCCCTCGGCCCGCATCTGCTCGATGCGGCGGTTGATGTGGCGCTTCTCCATCTTGAACTCGGGGATGCCGTAGCGCAGCAGTCCGCCGATCCGGTCGGCGCGCTCGTACACCACCACGGTGTGCCCGGCCCGGGTGAGCTGCTGGGCGGCGGCCAGGCCGGCCGGGCCGGAGCCGACGACGGCGACGGTCTTGCCGGAGAGGCGCTCCGGGACCTGCGGGGTGACCCCGCCGCGGTCCCAGGCCTTGTCGATGATGGTGACCTCGACGTTCTTGATGGTCACCGCGTCCTGGTTGATGCCGAGCACGCACGCCGACTCGCAGGGCGCCGGGCACAGCCGCCCGGTGAACTCCGGGAAGTTGTTGGTGGCGTGCAGCCGCTCGATGGCGCCGGTGAAGTCCTCGCGGTAGGCGAGGTCGTTCCACTCGGGGATGAGGTTCCCGAGCGGGCAGCCGTTGTGGCAGAACGGGATGCCGCAGTCCATGCAGCGGCCGGCCTGCTTCGTGATGATCGGCAGGAGGCTGCGCTCGACGTAGACCTCGTTCCAGTCCTTGATCCGCACGTCGACCGGGCGGCGCTCCGCCAGCTGCTTGGGCGTGGTCAGGAAGCCCTTGGGGTCAGCCATGTGCCGCCTCCATCATCTTGCGAGTGGTCTCGGTCTCGGAGAGACCGTCGCGCTCGGCGGCGTCCTTGGCGGCGAGCACTGCCTTGTAGTCGGTCGGCATGATCGTGGAGAAGCGGGAGACCCCGCTGCCCCAGTCGGCCAGGAGCTCGGCGGCGACGGTGGAGCCGGTCTCCTCGTAGTGCTGCTGCACGGTCTCGCGCAGCCATTCGCGGTCGGCGGCGGTCGGGGCCTCGATGCCCACCATGCCGTCGTTGACGTTGGCGGGGCGCAGGTCCAGGACGTACGCGACACCGCCGGACATGCCGGCCGCGAGGTTGCGTCCGGTCTCGCCGAGGATGACGACCCGGCCGCCGGTCATGTACTCCAGGCCGTGGTCGCCGACGCCCTCGACGACGAGGGTGGCGCCGGAGTTGCGGACGGCGAAGCGCTCACCGGCCTTGCCGCGCAGGTGGATCCGGCCGGAGGTGGCGCCGTAGCCGATGGTGTTCCCGGCGATGACGTGGTTCTGGGCGTCGTTGCCGATGGCCGCGGCCTCGCGGGCCGGGCGGACGACGACCACGCCGCCCGAGAGCCCCTTGCCCACGTAGTCGTTGGCGTCGCCCTCCAGCCGCAGGGTGATCCCCTTCGGCACGAAGGCGCCGAAGGACTGTCCGGCGGAGCCGGTGAGGGTGACGTCGATGGTCCCCTCCGGCAGGCCCTCGCCGCGGTACCGCTTGGTCACCTGGTGGCCGAGCATGGTGCCGACGGTGCGATTGACGTTGCGGACCGGCAGCTGGATCCGCACCGACTCGCCGCGCTCCAGGGCGTCCTCGGCCAGCGTGATCAGCTGGTTGTCCAGGGCCTTGTCCAGCGCGTGGTCCTGCTCGGTGGTGCGGTGCCGGGCGGCGCCCTCGGGCAGCTCGGGCACGTGGAAGAGCGGGGCCAGGTCGAGCCCGGCGGCCTTCCAGTGGTCCACGGCGGCCTGGGCGTTGATGTGCTCGGCGCGGCCGACGGCCTCCTCGATCGAGCGGAAGCCCAGCGAGGCCAGGATCTCCCGGACCTCCTCGGCGATGAACTCGAAGAAGTTGACCACGAATTCGGGCTTGCCGGAGAAGCGCTCGCGCAGCACCGGGTTCTGGGTGGCGACGCCGACCGGGCAGGTGTCCAGGTGGCAGACGCGCATCATGATGCAGCCGGAGACGACCAGCGGGGCGGTGGCGAAGCCGAACTCCTCGGCGCCGAGCAGCGCGGCGATGACCACGTCGCGGCCGGTCTTCAACTGGCCGTCGGTCTGGACGACGATGCGGTCGCGCAGCCCGTTCAGCAGCAGCGTCTGCTGGGTCTCGGCGAGGCCGAGCTCCCAGGGGCCGCCGGCGTGCTTGAGCGAGGTGAGCGGCGAGGCGCCGGTGCCGCCGTCGTGGCCGGAGACCAGCACCACGTCGGCGTGCGCCTTGGAGACGCCGGCCGCGACCGTTCCCACGCCGACCTCGGAGACCAGCTTCACGTGGATGCGGGCCGCCGGGTTGGCGTTCTTGAGGTCGTGGATCAGCTGGGCCAGGTCCTCGATCGAGTAGATGTCGTGGTGCGGCGGCGGCGAGATCAGGCCGACGCCCGGGGTGGAGTGCCGGGTCCTGGCGACCCACGGGTAGACCTTGTGGCCGGGCAGCTGGCCGCCCTCGCCGGGCTTGGCGCCCTGGGCCATCTTGATCTGGATGTCGTCGGCGTTGACCAGGTACTCGGAGGTGACGCCGAAGCGGCCGGAGGCGACCTGCTTGATCGCCGAGCGGCGCTCGGGGTCGTACAGGCGGTCCGGGTCCTCGCCGCCCTCGCCGGTGTTGGACTTGCCGCCGAGGCGGTTCATCGCGATGGCGAGGGTCTCGTGGGCCTCCAGCGAGATGGAGCCGTACGACATCGCGCCGGTGGAGAAGCGCTTGACGATCTCGGAGACCGGCTCGACCTCCTCCACCGGGATCGGCTCCCGGTCGAGGCCGTCCAGCTGGAACAGGCCGCGCAGCGTCATCAGCCGCTCGGACTGCTCGTTCACCCGGTCCGTGTACTGCTTGAAGATGTCGTAGCGGCGGTTGCGGGTGGAGTGCTGGAGCCGGAAGACGGTGTCCGGGTCGAACAGGTGGGGCTCGCCCTCGCGGCGCCACTGGTACTCGCCGCCGATGTCCAGCGCGCGGTGCGCGGCCGGGATGCCGGAGGCCGGGTACGCCTTGGCGTGCCGGGCGGCGGTCTCCTTGGCGACCTCCTCCAGCCCGATGCCGCCGAGCTTGCTGGTGGTGCCGGCGAAGTAGGCGTCGACCAGGCCCTGGGAGAGGCCGATGGCCTCGAAGACCTGGGCGCCGCGGTAGGAGGCGACGGTGGAGATGCCCATCTTGGACATCACCTTGAGCACGCCCTTGCCGAGCGCCTTGATCAGGTTCTTGATCGCCTTCTCGGCCTCGACGCCCTGGATGAAGACGCCCTGCGCGACCAGGTCCTCGACCGACTCCATCGCCAGGTAGGGGTTGACGGCCCCGGCGCCGTAGCCGATCAGCAGCGCGACGTGGTGCACCTCGCGCACGTCACCGGCCTCGACCAGCAGCGACACCTGGGTGCGCTGCTTGGTGCGGATCAGGTGGTGGTGGATCGCGGAGGTGAGCAGCAGCGAGGGGATCGGGGCGTGCTCGGCGTCGGAGTGCCGGTCGGAGAGCACGATGATCCGGGCACCGTCGGCGATCGCGGCGTCGGCCTCGGCGGCGATCTCCGCCAGCCGCGCGGCCAGGCCCGCTCCCCCGCTGGCGACCTTGTACAGGCCGGACAGCGTGACGGCCTTCAGGCCGGGCTGGTCGCCGTCGGCGTTGACGTGGACCAGCTTGGCCAGCTCGTCGTTGTCGATCACCGGGAAGGTGATGCCGACGGAGCGGCAGGAGGCGGACTCGGCGACCAGCAGGTTGCCCTCGGGGCCGAGGTTGGACAGCAGCGAGGTGACGAGCTCCTCGCGGATGGCGTCCAGCGGCGGGTTGGTGACCTGAGCGAAGAGCTGCACGAAGTAGTCGAAGAGCAGCCGCGGCTTCTCGCTCAGGGCGGCGATCGGCGAGTCGGTGCCCATCGAGCCGAGCGCCTCGGCGCCGGTCCTGGCCATCGGCGCCAGGATGACGCGCAGCTCCTCCTCGGTGTAGCCGAAGGTCTGCTGGCGGCGGGTGACGGAGGCGTGGGTGTGGGCGATGTGCTCGCGCTCGGGCAGCTTGGCGAGCTGGATCTGCCCGGCGCCGACCCACTCCTGGTAGGGGTGCTCGGCGGCGAGGGCGGACTTGATCTCCTCGTCCTCGACGATCCGGCCCTGGACGGTGTCCACCAGGAACATCCGGCCGGGCTGGAGGCGGCCCTTCCGGGTGACCTTCTCCTGGTCGATGTCGAGCACGCCGACCTCGGAGGAGAGGACGACCAGGCCGTCCTCGGTGATCCAGTAGCGGGCCGGGCGCAGGCCGTTGCGGTCGAGCACGGCGCCGATCTGGGTGCCGTCGGTGAAGGTGACGCAGGCCGGGCCGTCCCAGGGCTCCATCAGGTTGGAGTGGTACTGGTAGAAGGCGCGGCGGGCCGGCTCCATGGTGGCGTGGTTCTCCCACGCCTCCGGGATCATCATCAGCACCGAGTGCGGCAGCGAGCGGCCGCCGAGGTGCAGCAGTTCCAGGACCTCGTCGAAGGACGCGGAGTCCGAGTGGTCCGGCGTGCAGATCGGGAAGATCCGCGACAGGTCCCCTGGGATCAGGTCCGTCGCGAGCTGCGACTCCCGGGCCCGCATCCAGTTGCGGTTGCCCTTCACCGTGTTGATCTCGCCGTTGTGCGCGACGAAGCGGTACGGGTGGGCGAGCGGCCAGCTCGGGAAGGTGTTGGTGGAGAACCGCGAGTGCACCAGGCCGATGGCGGACGCGTAGCCGCGGTCCGACAGGTCGGGGAAGAAGGGCTCCAGCTGGCCGGTGGTCAGCATGCCCTTGTAGACGATGGTGCGGGCGGACAGCGACGGGAAGTACACCCCGGCCTCGCGCTCGGCCCGCTTGCGGACGACGAAGGCGACGCGGTCCAGCTCGATCCCCGACCGGCCCTCCTGGGCCAAGAAGACCTGCCGGAAGCGCGGCATCACGCTGCGCGCGGTGGCGCCGAGCAGGTCCGGGGTGACCGGCACGTCGCGCCAGCCGAGGACGGTCAGGTCCTCCTCGGCCGCGATGGCCTCGATCCGCGCGACGGCGGCACCGGCGGCCTCGTCCTCGTCCGGGAGGAAGGCGATGCCCACCGCGTAGGAGCCGGCGGCCGGGAGCTCGAAGTCGACCTTGCCGCGCAGGAACGCGTCCGGGACCTGGGTCAGGATGCCCGCGCCGTCACCGGAGTCCGGCTCGGCGCCGGTGGCGCCCCGGTGCTCCAGGTTGCGCAGGACGTTCAGCGCCTGCTCGACGATGGTGTGGTCGGCGATGCCGGTCAGCGTGGCGACGAAACCGACGCCGCAGGCGTCGTGCTCGTTCCGCGGGTCGTACAGGCCCTGAGCAGCAGGTCGCGCATCCGGCACGAGCGCGTACGGCTGGCGGGCGGCGCCGGCCTGGGGCTCGTTGGCGGAGTGCATGGATGCAGACAGCATCGGCTCTCCCGTCGTCGTCTTTCGGCAAGTTGGTGCAAGTAGGGACGACGTTGGCCCTGATGCGGTGAATCGATGTCGTGCAAGTTACATGATGCCCAGGATCCCGAGAAGCGGAATATCCCGTCCACATGGCGGACGGACGCGCAGGTCAGGGGGCCGGAGAAGAGGACGTGCCACAGTGCACGTCCCGACGATTGTGCCCGGCCGCCCCCGGCCTGAAACAGGGGCGAAACCGGATCGCCACACGAGCCGATCTTGACCGCCTGGGAATCCATCCCGGGACCGGGCTCCCCGGATGCGAATCCCCGGCTCAGAGGCCCGGATGATGAGACGATGCCGGGCAGCGCGCGACGTCCATGTGTGAAACGTCACCCACTGCCCGGCATAGTCATGCAGCCCTGCCGCCGTGCACCACCGCGTCGGCCCTAGCCGACGTGCCCGCCGATCAGCCACCCCAGCAGGTACGTCACCCCGGCCGCGGCCCCGCCCAGCACCAGCTGCCGCAGCCCGCTGAACCACCAGCTGCGCGCCGTCACCCGGGCCACCACCGCGCCGCACAGGAACAGCCCCAGCCCCGCCAGGAGCATCGCCGGCAGCAGCGTGGTCGCCCCCAGCAGGTACGGCAGCAGCGGCAGCAGCGCGCCCAGCGCGAAGCACAGGAAGGACGAGCCGGCCGCGACCAGCGGGGAGGGCAGGTCGTTGGGGTCGATCCCCAGCTCCTCCCGGGCGTGCACCTCCAGCGCCAGCTCCGGGTCCCGGGACAGCTGCCGGGCCACCTCGTGGGCGAGCTCCGGGTCCACCCCGCGCGAGACGTACACCTGCGCCAGCTCGGCCAGCTCGCCGTGCGGGTTGCGGCTCAGCTCCAGCCGCTCGGCCTCGATCTCGGCCTGCACCAGCTCCCGCTGGGAGGCCACCGAGGTGTACTCCCCCGCCGCCATCGAGCAGGCACCGGCCGCCAGGCCCGCCAGGCCGGTGAGGATCACCGTGCTGCTGGAGGCCGCGCCGCCGACCACACCGGTCATCAGCGCGAAGTTCGACACCAGGCCGTCCACCGCCCCGAACACCGCGGGCCGCAGCCAGCCGCCGTTGACGTCCCGGTGGTGGTCGGCCGCAGGTATCCGCGGGTGCTGGGCGGGCTCGGCTTCCAGGGTGCTCGCAGTCACGGTACTTCCCCTCCGTCTTTCGTTCGTCGACCTGACCGTAGCCCCGTTGACCTGCGCATTTCCAGCAAAGTAAGGCTGTCCGAACAGCACTGAGGCCACCCTTCGCAAGGGTGGCCTCAGTTGCGGGGAAGTCCCTGGTCAGATCGGGTTCTTGGCGTCCTTGCCGGCCTTCTCGGCGCCCTCGTCGGCCGGTTCGGCCGCCGCCTTTTCGTCCAGCAGTCGAGACGGCTTCTCCCCGTCCACCGTCTCGCTCGGCTTCGGAACGGCCGCCTCCGCCTTCTTCGGCGCCGCGTCCTCCTCCTGGGCCGCGTCCTTCTCCTGGGCCTCGGCGTGCGCCGCCGGGTCGATGCTCGCCGGGTCCTCCCGGCCGGGCCGCTTCTTCCCGACGACCACGAAGTACACGACGGCGCCGATGAACACCACGATCGAGGTCCAGTCGTTCAGCCGCAGGCCGAAGTAGACGTGCGCCTCGTCGATCCGCAGCCACTCGGTCCAGAACCGGCCCACCGTGTACGCGGCGACGTACAGCGCGAAGGCCCGGCCGTGGCCCAGCCGCCAGCGCCGGTCCGCCCAGATCACCAGCAGCGCGACGGCCACGTCCCAGATCGACTCGTACAGGAAGGTCGGGTGGAAGACCCCGTTCACGACCTCGCCGTCGGGCAGCGTCTTGTGGATCTCCAGGCCCCACGGCAGCGTGGTGGCCCGCCCGTACAGCTCCTGGTTGAAGTAGTTGCCCCAGCGGCCCATCGCCTGGGCGAGCACGATGCCCGGCGCGATGGCGTCGGCGTAGGCGGGCAGCGGCACGCCCCGGCGGCGGCAGCCGATCCAGGCGCCGACCGCGCCGAGCGCGACCGCGCCCCAGATGCCGAGGCCGCCCTCCCAGATCTTGAAGGCGTTCCAGGGGTTCTTCCCCTCGCCGAAGTAGAGCTGGTGGTCGGTGATCACGTGGTACAGCCGGCCGCCGACGAGGCCGAAGGGCACGGCCCACACGGCGATGTCACCGACGGTGTGCTTGGCACCGCCCCGGGCGACCCAGCGCTTGCTGCCGAGCCAGACGGCCGCGACGACCCCGAGGATGATGCAGAAGGCGTAGGCGCGCAGCGGGATCGGTCCGAGGTACAGGACCCCCCGCGACGGGCTGGGAATGTAGGCGATATCCATGGCAGTTCCGACGCTACAGGGTCCGGCGGCCCCATCCGACACCCCCGGGGTCACAGATACCGAACAACGAACGCCGCCGCCCCCTCCCGCATCGGGAGGGGGCGGCGGCCGGACGCGCTCAGCCGGCCGACGGCGAGGGGTTGTTGGCCTCCGAGGCGGCGGCGGTGGGCGCCGGGGTCTGACCGTTCGTGCCCGCCGTCCCGAGCTGCTTGCCCTGGTTGGCGGCGTCCACCCACTTCACCAGGTTCGCCGGGGTGATCTCCTCGTTGCCGTTCTTCGGGTAGATCGGCTGGCCGTTGAGCAGCACCGTCGGGGTGGACTTGTAGCTGGACTTGTCGAAGTCCTGCTGCACCGCCGACACCCATCCGCCGTACTTGTTGTCGTTGACGCAGGCCTGGAACTCCGGCGTGTCCAGCCCCCCCACCTGCTTGGCCAGGTTGAGCAGCACCGCCTTGTTCCCGAAGGCGTCGTTGGTCTCGTCCGGCTGGTTGCGGTAGAGCACGTCGTGGTAGTCCCGGAAGTGCCCGGCGTCCTGGGCACAGGCCAGGGCGTTGGCCCCGTTCTTCGAGCCCTTGCCCGGCACCGCGCGGTCGATGAACGACACCACGTGGGCGTTGGTGTAGATCTTCCCGGCGTCCTCGAGCTGGTCGATGGTCGCCGAGAACTCGCGCTCGAAGATCCCGCAGGCCGGGCAGCGCGGGTCCTCGTACACGGTGAGCACCGACGGCGCGTTGCTCGCGCCGACCGGGATGACCAGGTTCTTGTCACCGATCGTCCCGGCCGGGGCGGCGGTCGGGGTCTCCGGCTTGGAGCGCTGGTTCTGCACCAGCACGCCGGTGACGACCGCGGCGGCGATCACCACGAGCACCGCTCCGCCGACGACCAGCTTCTTCCTGCGCCGCGAGCCGGCCTCCTCGGCCGCCCGCTGCTCCAGCATCCGCTCGCGGGCGGTGCGCTTGCCTTCTCGGTTCTTCTCGCTCATTGCCTTGACATCCACGGTCTGGGGGCCTTCGTCGGGTGCGGGGATGGGAATGGCCGGACGGGTCAGCTCGCCAACCAGCCGTCGGCCGAGAGCCGGGTGCGGGGCCGCCACAGCAGGAACCCGGCCAGCAGCAGGAAGCCGGTGTCGCGGAGGATCTCCTGCAGGTACTCGGTCTGCGAGGCGTCGACGTGCCCTCCGCCGCCGAAGCAGCCGCAGTCGATCGAGATCCCGCGCGCCCAGGCCGAGGCGATCCCGGCGATGAAGGCGAGCAGCAGCAGCGCCGACACCCCGGCGAGCAGGCGGACGCCGAGGCCGATCACCAGCAGCAGGGCGAGCGCCAGCTCCAGGAAGGGCAGCCCGTAGCCGATCGGTTTGACCAGGCCCTCGGGCAGGATCTCGTACGCCCGCACCGCCTGGGCCGCCTCCGCCGGGTCGGCGATCTTCGCCAGCCCGGCCCACCCCCAGACCACGGCCAGGCCGAGCCGCGCGGCCGTACCGATCCACTCGCTCCGGACCGGCACCCGCCGCGGCGCGGGCGCGGAGCCACCGGACTGCACTGCCGGCCCCGCCATCAGGGAACCCCCCTCGGGAAACTCGTTCACTTCCTGACGAACCGTAAGGGATGAAGACCGGTTCCTCCGGATTCACGAATTAAGCCGGACGAGTGACGTTCCGTCCGATTCCCTCGAACACCCCTACGTCACCGGCATCCCTGCATCCGCCCCGGGTCGAACAGCTCCGGCCGCCCCTCGTGCCGCCCCCGCGCGGCCCGCTCCGCCGCGTCCCAGCGCGCCGCCTCCGCACAGGCCACCGCCTCCCGCTCGGCCCGCTCCGCCCCCCGCTTGGCCAGGGCCTGCCCCACCTCGGTGTGCGCGCCGACCGCGGCCCCCAGAGCCAGCGCGGCCGCCGCCGCCCGCAGCAGCACGGCCCGATGAAGCCCAGCCACCCGCTCACCCCTTCGCTAGCCCGGCCACCCCCGTAGACGTGGTTCGTGCACTCGTCCCTCCACTCAACGCCGGTCAACCCCGCCTGATGCGTGTCGCCCGCGCTCTTCACCCGTTCGGGGCCGCCGCGCCGCTGACGCCGACGGAAAAGCCGGCGGCCCGCTCCCCCCGGAGGGGGAACGGGCCGCCGGCCGACGACTGCTGCGGCGGGTCAGCGCCTGCGCACGCCCTGCGCCAGCTCCCCGGCCAGCGCGCGGACCGCGGCCAGTCCGGCGGCCTCGTCCGCACCGGCCTCCAGGATCCGCTTCACGAACGCGGAGCCGACGATCACCCCGTCCGCGAACCGGGCGACCTCGGCCGCCTGCACGGCGTCGGAGACGCCGAGCCCGACGCAGACCGGCAGGTCGGTGGTGGCCCGGGTCCGGGCGACCAGGTCCTCGGCCAGCGAGCCCACCGCCGACCGCGTCCCGGTCACCCCCATGACGGCGGCCGCGTAGACGAAGCCGCTCCCGGCCGCCGTGACCTCCGCCAGCCGCGCGTCCTTGCTGCTCGGCGCGACCACGAACACGGTGTCCAGCCCGTGCTCGTCCGCCGCCTTGCGCCACTCCTCGGACTCCTCCACCGGGAGGTCCGGCAGGATGCACCCCGCCCCGCCCGCGGCGGCCAGGTCGGCCGCGAAGCGCGCCACCCCGTACCGGTCGACCGGGTTCCAGTAGGTCATCACCAGCACCGCCGTCCCCGGGTGGGCGGCGGCCGCCTCCTGGACGGTCCGCAGCACGTCCTTGATCCGCACCCCGCCCCGCAGCGCGATGTCGTCCGCGGTCTGGATCACGGCCCCGTCCAGGACCGGGTCGGAGTGCGGCAGTCCGATCTCGACGACGTCGCAGCCGCCCTCGATCAGCGCGTCGACCGCCCGGATCCCGCCGTCGACCGTGGGGAACCCGGCCGGGAGGTACCCGATCAGCGCGGCCCGGTCCTCGGCCTTGGCCGCCGCCAGCACGGTGCTCAGCTTCGAAGCCATGATCACTTACCCCCCTCGGCCGCGCCGCCGGCCGCATCGCCGGAACCGGCCGGCGCGTCGTAGAGCCCGAAGTACTGGGCCGCGGTGTGCATGTCCTTGTCGCCGCGCCCGGAGAGCGAGACCAGGATGGTCGCCTCCGGTCCGAGTTCGCGGCCCAGCTCCAGCGCGCCGGCCAGCGCGTGGGCGCTCTCGATGGCCGGGATGATCCCCTCGGTGCGGGAGAGCAGCCGCAGCGCCTGCATCGCCGCGTCGTCGGTGACCGGCCGGTACTCGGCCCGCCCGGTGTCCTTGAGCCAGGCGTGCTCCGGCCCGACGCCGGGGTAGTCCAGCCCGGCCGAGATGGAGTGCGACTCGATGGTCTGCCCGTCCTCGTCCTGGAGGACGTACGTCCGGGAGCCGTGCAGCACGCCGGGGTCGCCCTTGGTCAGGGTGGCCGCGTGGCGGGGGGTGTCGGCGCCCTCGCCGGCCGCCTCGCAGCCGATCAGCCGCACGCCGGCGTCCGGGATGAACTCGTGGAAGATGCCCATCGCGTTGGAGCCGCCGCCGACGCAGGCCACGACCGCGTCGGGCAGCCGCCCGGTCCGGTCCAGCACCTGCTGGCGCGCCTCGACGCCGATGACCCGGTGGAAGTCGCGGACCATCATCGGGAAGGGGTGCGGCCCGGCGACCGTCCCGAACAGGTAGTGGGTGGAGTCGACGTTGGCGACCCAGTCGCGGAAGGCCTCGTTGATGGCGTCCTTGAGCGTCCGCGAGCCGGACTTGACCGCGACGACCTCGGCCCCGAGCATCCGCATCCGGGCGACGTTGAGCGCCTGGCGCTCGGTGTCGACCTCGCCCATGTAGATGGTGCAGTCGAAGCCGAACAGGGCGCAGGCGGTGGCGGTGGCCACCCCGTGCTGGCCGGCGCCGGTCTCGGCGATGATCCGGGTCTTGCCCATCCGCCGGGTGAGCAGGGCCTGGCCCAGCACGTTGTTGATCTTGTGCGAGCCGGTGTGGTTGAGGTCCTCGCGCTTGAGCAGGATCCGCGCGCCGCCCGCCTCGGCGGAGAAGCGGTGCACGTCGGTCAGCGGGCTCGGGCGCCCGGTGTAGTCCTTGAGCAGCCCGTCCAGCTCGGCGGTGAAGGCCGGGTCGGTCTTGGCCTTCTCGTACTCCTCGGCGACCTGCTCGACCGCGGCGACCAGCGCCTCGGGGATGAAGCGGCCGCCGTACGCGCCGAAGTAGCCGCGGGCGTCCGGCACCTGGGCGCCGGGCAGGTAGTCCTTCTCGGACATGTGGTTTCCCTTGACGGAGATGGATGACGGTGACGTCTGGTTCGGCTGGTTCAGCCGCGCGTCGTGCGCCATCGCCGTCCGGGTACCTGACCGGGCTCGCACCCGATCACGTACCGCACCCGACGCCCCAGCACCCGGCGTGCGGGCGCGCGGCAGCCGCGCGGGCGGCAGCCGGGGGCGAGTCGGGTGGCGATCTTCATCGGGGCGGTGTCAGTCCTTGTGCCGGACGGCGGGGTGGGCACCGGCCGCGACCAGGTCGGCGACCGCGGCCCGCGGGTCCTTGCCGGTCACCAGGGACTCGCCGACCAGCACCGCGTCGGCGCCCAGGTTGGCGTAGCTGATCACGTCCAGCGGGCCGCGCACACCGGACTCGGCGATCTTGACGATGCCGTCCGGAATGGCGTGGGCGACGTTCTCGAAGGTGTTGCGGTCCACTTCGAGGGTCTTCAGGTTGCGGGCGTTGACGCCGATGATCCGCGCCCCGGCGTCCACCGCGCGCCTGATCTCCTCCTCGTCGTGCACCTCGACCAGCGGGGTGAGGCCGATCGACTCGGCGCGCTCGATCAGCGACACCAGGGCCGGCTGGTCGAGGGCGGCGACGATCAGCAGCGCGAGGTCGGCGCCGTGGGCGCGGGCCTCCCACAGCTGGTAGGCGGTGACGATGAAGTCCTTGCGCAGCAGCGGGGTGTCCACCTCGGCGCGGACGGCGTCCAGGTCGGCGAGCGACCCGCCGAAGCGGCGCTGCTCGGTCAGCACGCTGATCGCCGCGGCACCGCCGGCCGCGTAGTCGCGGGCCAGGGCCGCCGGGTCGGCGATCGAGGCCAACGCGCCCTTGGACGGGCTGGAGCGCTTGACCTCGCAGATCACCCGGATCCCGTCGCCCTTGAGGGCGGCGACGCCGTCCTTGGCCTCCGGGGCCTTGGCCGCGAGCGCCTTGAGCTCGTCCAGGGAGACCCGGGCCTGCCGCTCGGCGAGGTCCTCGCGGACCCCTTCGATGATCGAGTCGAGCACACTCACTCAGGAGCCCCCATCATTTCTGCTGGTTCGCCAGCGCGAGCCGGACGGGCAGGAGCCCGTCGGCCCTTCGATGGTATCGGCACCCGGGTGCGCACAGCGCATCCGCCCGGCCCGCGTCTCGCGGAACGGGACACTCCCCGGTACGGCTCTCAGCTGCGGCTTCACCGGCTCTCCACCGGCCGGGGCCGGGCCGGCCCCGGGTCGGCGCCGGCCCGCCGGGCCCGGCTCAGACCACCGGCGGCGCCAGCCCGGCGCCCACCGGCAGGTTCCGCACCACCGCGAACACCAGCACCAGCAGGCCGATCAGCGCCCAGCGCCGGGCGCCCACCGAGACCCGCACCGGCGGCCCGCCGGTCAGCGCCGCCCAGGCCCAGCGCAGCCAGAGCAGTGCCAGCACCGCGAACAGCAGGACGGCCACCGCGTTGTCGTGCAGCGCGCCGGTCAGGTCCCCGTGGGCCAGCGCGTGGACGCAGCGCAGGCCCCCGCAGCCGGGGCACCACCAGCCGGTCGCGGCCAGGAAGGGGCAGTCGGGGTAGTGCCCGGGGGCGTTCGGGTCCACCGCCGCGACGTACCCGGCGGGAACGGCCACCGCCGCCAGCGCGGCCAGCGGCGGGACCGTCCGGCGCAGCACGGGCGGCGGGGCGGGGGTGGTGGGGGCGGCGTTCACGCCCCGATTGTGCCCGCGCCGGGCCCGGACGGAACGAAACGGCGGGCGTGGCGCGCCCGCCGTTCGGTTGTGCGAATACCCGCTGGTCAGGCGGCGACGGCCTCGCGGGCCTCGACGGCCGCCCGACGGGCGGCGTGCTGCTCCGCGACCGACTTGTAGACGTTGGTGCTGGCCTGCTTGCCCATGCCGGCCATCGACATGGCCTTGCCGACGATGCCGCCCACCAGGACGACCGCCAGACCGGCCCAGACGAGCAGCGGCGACGGCAGGATCATCGCGACGCCCGCGATGCCGAAGCCGACGAAGGAGATGACGACGCCGGTCCAGGCGGCGGGGTTGTGGCCGTGTGCTGCTGCTGACATCGATGGTGCTCCTAGGCTCTCGGGGCCCGGCCGGGCCTGCGGGGCCGCCGGCGGGTTGACGGTTCCCATTGTGCCGGGCCACACACCGGCCCCCCAAAGCGGGTGGCCCGTCTATCGCGTCACACCACGGCGGGCGCCGCACCACGGCCGGCGCCGCACGGCGGTGGACGCTACCCGGCGGTCGGGTCCTCGCCGCGGTCCAGGGCCTTCCACAGGTCACCGGGAGTGTCGGCCTTCGCCGGGGCCTTGCGGGTCGGCGCCTCGTAGCGGCTGCCCATGGCCGGCCAGCCGCGGCCGTGGCGCAGGGTGATCAGCCCGGCCACGGCGAGCAGCAGTCCGCCGGCCAGCGCGACCCAGGGCCAGCCGGTGTGCGACACCTCGGTGGCGGTGGAGCCGGCCAGCGCCAGCTTGCCGGAGGCGGCGCTGTCCAGCGCGGCGGTGTCCGAGGCCCCGGCCACCGAGGCGGCGGCCGCGCCCAGCCCGGCCAGCAGGGTCAGCGCGCCGACCGCGAGCCGGCCCGCGCCGCGCACCGCGAACACCGCGACGGCCGCGGCCAGGCCCACCAGGGCCAGCCCGCCGGGCAGTTCGGAGATCTTGCCGCCGGTGACGGAGACGTCCAGGGTGCCGGCCCGGCCCTCGGCCCAGGTCCGCCCGGCCGCGGTCAGCACCAGCACGGCGCTCAGCACGGTCAGCAGCAGCATCACGCCGAGCGTGCGGCGGCCTGCCCCGGACGGGGCGGGAGCGGCGGGGGCGGGGGTCTGGTCTGCAGCGGTCACCCGTCCACTATCCCCCGGGCCACGCCCCGGGCCGTACCCGGGGTGGGGAACTCGTCCGTGCGCAGCACCACCGTGCGCCCGCCCAGCGGCAGGAACAGGTCGTTGCCGAAGGGCACCCGTTCGGCCTCCCGGTACACCCCGCCGGGGGACGGCGCGGTGTGCACGGTGCAGGCGGCGGCCGCCGGGTCGACCACCACGTACAGCGGCACGCCGCTCTCCGCGCAGGCCCGTGCCCAGGCGTGGTCGCGGCCGGGGTGGGCCACCTCCAGCACCACCTCGGCCGCGGCGGCCGCGTACCGGCCCCGGGCGTTGTGGACGGCGCCTGCGGCGAGGACCACCAGGTCCGGGGCGAGCGGGCCGTGCGCGGCCGGGAAGTCGATCAGGACGCTGGACAACACCCGTCCCCGGCCCCCGAGTTCGCCCCGGATCTGGACGGCCGCGCCGAACACGGCCTCCCAGCGCAGCTCGTCGTACGGCAGCTCGTCGTACGGCAGCTCGGGCATCCGGCCGCCTCCTCACGCCTCAGGACAGTTCCGGCCTCCGCAGCGTATTGGCGGTGGCGACGGCCCGCAGCACGGCGGCCGCCTTGTTGCGGCACTCGGTGTCCTCGCCGTGCGGGTCCGAGTCGGCGACCACGCCGGCGCCCGCCTGCACGTACGCGGTGCCGTCGCGCAGCACCGCGGTGCGGATCGCGATCGCGGTGTCGGAGTCCCCGGCGAAGTCCAGGTAGCCGACGCAGCCGCCGTACAGGCCGCGGCGGGTGGGCTCCAGCTCCTCGATGATCCGCATCGCCCGCGGCTTGGGCGCGCCGGACAGGGTGCCCGCCGGGAAGCAGGCCGTCAGCACGTCGAAGGCGCTGCGCCCGGGGGCGACCTTGCCGGTCACCGTCGAGACGATGTGCATCACGTGGCTGTAGCGCTCGATCTGCATGAAGTCGACCACCTCGACGCTGCCCGGCTCGCAGACCCGCCCCAGGTCGTTGCGGCCCAGGTCGACCAGCATCAGGTGCTCGGCCCGCTCCTTGGGGTCGGCGAGCAGCTCGGCGGCCAGCGCCGCGTCCTCGTGCGGGGTCGCGCCGCGGTGCCGGGTGCCGGCGATCGGGTGCAGCATCGCCTCCCCCTCGGTGACCTTGACCAGCGCCTCCGGGCTGGAGCCGACCACGTCGAAGCCGCCCTCGGCGCCGCCGTCCGGACCGGGGAAGCGGAACAGGTACATGTACGGGCTCGGGTTGGTGGTGCGCAGCACGCGGTAGACGTCCAGGGCGGAGGCCGGGCAGGGCGCCTCGAAGCGCTGCGAGGGCACCACCTGGAAAGCCTCGCCGGCCCGGATCCGCTCCTTGACCTCCTCCACCGCGGCCCGGTACGGCGCCCCGCCGAACGGCGAGTGCACCTCCCCCGGGCCGGCCGGGGTGAAGGTCGCCAGGCCCGGGTCGACCGGCTTCAACAGGCCGGCCTCCATCGCGTCCAGGCGCGCCACCGCGTCCGCGTACGCCTCGTCCACGCCGCTCGCCAGGTCGTTGTGGTTGACGGCGTTGGCGATCAGCAGCACCGTGCCGTCGGAGTGGTCGAGCACCGCGAGGTCGGTGGCCAGCAGCATCGTCAGCTCGGGGAGCCCGAGGTCGTCCGGGTTCAGGTCCGGCAGCTTCTCCAGGCGGCGGACGACGTCGTACCCGAGGTAGCCCACCAGGCCGCCGGTCAGCGGCGGCAGGCCGTCGTCGGCGCGCCGCGGGGTGTGCAGCGCCTCCAGGGCGGCCCGCAGCACCTCCAGCGGGTCGCCGCCGGTCGGGATGCCGACCGGCGGGGTGCCCAGCCAGCGGGCTCCGCCGTCGGGGTCGACGGTCAGCGCGGCGGCGCTGTGCACGCCCACGAAGGAGTAGCGCGACCAGTTGCCCTGCTCGGCGGACTCCAGCAGGAAGGTGCCCGGGCGCTCCTCGGCGAGGCTGCGGTACAGGCCGATCGGGGTGAGGCCGTCCGCGAGGAGCCTGCGGGTGACGGGGATGACCCGGGTGTCGACGGCGAGCTTGCGGAAGGCTTCGAGGTCCATGCGGGGCGGCACCTTCTGGATTCTGGAGTCGGCTGTGGTCGGGGTGGGTCAGGAGAGCGGGAGGACGTCGGCGTCGAAGCAGGTCCGGTCGCCGGTGTGGCAGGCCGCGCCGCTCTGGTCGACCTTCACCAGCAGGGTGTCGCCGTCGCAGTCCAGGGCCACCGACTTGACCGCCTGGACGTGACCGGAGGTGTCGCCCTTCACCCAGTACTCGTTGCGGCTGCGGCTCCAGTAGGTGCAGCGGCCGGTGGTGAGCGTGCGGTGCAGCGCCTCGTCGTCCATCCAGCCCAGCATCAGCACCTCGCCGGTGTCGTACTGCTGCGCGACGGCCGGGACCAGGCCGTCCTCGGTGCGCTTGAGGCGGGCGGCGATCGCGGGGTCGAGCGCGGTGGAGCCGGGGGCGGCGGGTGTGGTGGACATGGGGCCATTGTGTCAGCCCCTCCGGGCCGCGAACCGCTCCGTCCGGGCGGTGAACCGTTCGCGGGCGTCCCGTTCGGGGTCAGTTCCGCCAACCGCCTGCCGGGGGCGGCCCCGGTGGTCCATCCTCGGGGCCATGACCTCCGAGCAGCAGCCGCCCGAAGCCGCCGCCACCCGTCCGCCCCGGAGCCTGGTGATCACCGTCGCCGCCGTCCTGGCCGTACTGCTCGCGGTGGTGGCCACCGTGCTGCTCTGGCCCGAGGACGCCCCGAAGCCCACCGCCGCCCCGCCCCCGCCCTCGGCCACCCCGACCCCCACCCCCACCCCGACCCCCACCCCCACCCCCACCAAGCCGCAACCCCCGTACGCCTGGTTCCCGGTCGGCACCTGCTTCGACCACCCCCAGCTCAGCCCCGTCATCACCAAGGCCGAACAACGCCCCTGCGCCGGCGACCACGACGGCGAGGTCATCGCGAACCTCCAGCTCCCCGACGGCCTCACCGGCGAGATCCCTCTCGCCCTCGCCATGCGCGACGGCTGCAAGACCGCCGAGACCACCGCCGAATCCCACCAACCCCCCGGCCGGACCTACTACCCCCGCCAGTTCGGCCCCGCCCTGGCCAACTACAAGGACGGCTGGCGCGACTACACCTGCACCCTCACCGCCGGCAACAAACAGGGCAGCCCCAAACTCACCGCCCCGCTCCACCCGTAGACAGCGGGAAGGCCCCGGCCCGCACAGGACACGCCCTAGGCTGGCGGCATGTCGAACCACGCGCTCGCCGAGCGCCACCGCCTCGCCGAACTGCTCGCCGCCGCCGGGCCGGACGCGCCCACGCTGTGTGCCGGGTGGAGTACCCGGGACCTGGCCGCGCATCTGGTGGTCCGGGAACGCCGGGCCGATGCGGCGGCGGGGATCCGGGTCGGCGCCCTGGCCGGTCACACCCAGCGGGTGCAGGACGGGTACGCGCAGCGCCCGTACGAGGAGCTGGTGCGGTTGTTCCGGGCCGGGCCGCCGGTGTTCTCGCTGTTCGCGCTGCCCGGTGCGGACGAGGTGGCGAACACCGTGGAGTACTTCGTGCACGCCGAGGACGTCGCCCGGGCGGGCGACGACCGGGCGGTGCGGCCCGTCCCGCCCGGCCGGGCCGAGGCCCTGTGGCGGCGGCTGCCGATGATCGCGCGGTTCGAGGCGGGCCGCCGTTCCCCCGTGCGGCTCGCGCTGACCCGCCCGGACGGGCAGTCGCTGACGGTCGGTCCGGCCGGCGCCCCGGTGGTCCGGATCACCGGCGAACCGGGTGAGCTGGTCCTGTTCGTCTACGGCCGCGGGGCCCGCACCGAGCTCGCCGTGGACGGTGACGGGGACGCCGTCGAGGCGCTCCGGCACGTCCTGCCGCTCCCGTAGAAGGCGGGCCCAGGGTCCGTCTTCGAACTCCCGTCGTCCGCCCGCAGGGCGGGCGGGGCGGCGTTGGGGTGCGTGCATCGCAAGGCGGAGGAGGGAGCCCAATGCAGCGCATTGGCGACCGACGACAACGCGGCGAGGCG
>NZ_JBIAXC010000051.1:0-495 GCF_042896295.1 Kitasatospora sp. NPDC001309
TGCCGCTCGTGATCCGACAACACCAGCTCGGCCAGCCTCGGCCCAGGACGTCCCATGCACTGACCAACGACGGATCAAGGACTCAGGACACTAGATATGGCCACCGCCCGCAACCCCTTGACCCCCCGTCGCCCGCGCGTAGCCACCGCTGCACGTCAGACGGTAGATAGCTCGCGCTGTTCGTTCACCGAAAGGCACCTCAGAGACGGCGGTGAACGACGCGTGGTCCCCAGCAAGTCCCCCCGACTCGGTCTCGGCTACTCCAGGAAGCGATCACCACTCTCGTCTCAGGGTCCAGCTCGGCACTGTCGGCACCGCACCAGAACTGCGATCCTGACCACCCAAGAGGGCAACCGCCACCACCCTCCGGCGCTGGGTGCGCGGACAGCGCGGCATCGCGTTGCGATCCTCGACCGCCCGGGAGGGCGACCGCCACCCGCAGAGGTAGGAGCGCTGGCGGCGGTAGCCAAGGAGGTTGCGATCCTCGGCCGCCCG
>NZ_JBIAXC010000051.1:592-70704 GCF_042896295.1 Kitasatospora sp. NPDC001309
CCTTGACTGGTGGTTGCGATCCTTGGTCGCCCCGGGGCGACCGCCACTCCGGACTCGCCCGGGCGGGGCAGCTCGTTCCAGTCGTTGCGATCCTCGACCGCCCGGGAGGGCGACCGCCACCCGCAGAGGTAGGAGCGCTGGCGGCGGTAGCCAAGGAGGTTGCGATCCTCGGCCGCCCGGGAGGGCGACCGCGACGGCTATGACACCGAAACCACCGGCCTTGACTGGTGGTTGCGATCCTTGGTCGCCCCGGGGCGACCGCCACTCCGGACTCGCCCGGGCGGGGCAGCTCGTTCCAGTCGTTGCGATCCTCGGCCGCCCGGGAGGGCGACCGCCACGTGCTGGTCGCTCCAGATCGTCTCTTCCAGGTGGAGGTTGCGATCCTCGGCCGTCCCGAAGGGCGACCGCCCACGCCTCGGCTCCGGCGCGTGCGCCAGCTGGCGCATGTTGCGATCCTCGGCCGACCCAGGGGCGACCGTCACGACCCATGACGGTGGGTCCGTCCTGGCCGATGGTCTTGTTGCGATCCTCGGCCGCCCCCGAGGACGACCGCCACTGGGCCTGCTGGCAGCGGCCGTTGTTACAGCAGGCCTTCGATGTTGTGATCCTCGGCCGCCCCGGAGGGCCACCGCCACCGCCCGGAGCAATGATGCCGGCAGGAGCCGTGGAGCCGTTGTAATCCTCGGTCGCCCCCGACTGCGACCGCTGCTGCTCCCGGAAGAGGACCGTGGGCAAGCGATTGCCCCGCTCCGAAGGACAGCCGTTACCAGCGACGTGATTCTCGTCGACGACGCGCAGGACATGTTGCTATCCTCGGCCGCCCCGAGGGACGACCGCCATTCCCCATTGAGTTGCGCCCGCCACCGACCGGGGCAACGTTGCGGCACTCAACTCTCCCCAAAGACAGCAGCCACGTCGACGACATCTCCCAGGTGTCGGGGGCGGTCAGATTGCGATCACCGATCGTCGAGGAAGATGGACCGCTTCTCTTGGACGGACTCCTCACCATTGTCCCGACAGATGTTGCAAACCTCGGCCGCCCTGGAGCACGACCGCCACCGCGAGTGGCGAGCTCATGGACATGTACTACGCCATGTTTCGATCCTCGACCGCCCCAGAGGGCGACCGCCACCTTGTCGCGGAACCTGGCCGCCTGGCCGTCTCACGCGTTGCGATCCTCGGCCGCCCCGAGGGACGACCGCCGCCGGCCACCGTCGTCCACATGCCGAGGTGATAACGGACGTTGCGATCCTTGGCGACCCGGGAGGGCGACCGCCTCAAGGACGTCGCCCCAGACGTCGGCGGTCTACTCGTCGTTGCGATCCTCGGCCGCACGGGCCGGCGACTGCCACGTACGCCGAGGTCAGCGTCTCGATCTGCTTTTGGGTGTTGCGATCCTTAGCCGACCCGAAGGACAACCGCCACACAGGAGCGGCTGAACCTCGCGCTCGATCTGGCCAGGTTGCGATCCTCGGTCGCCCTGCAGGGCGACCACCACTCACCACGACGGCGCCTTCGTCGTCCCGGCCCATCGAGTGGCAATCTTCGGCCGCCCCGGAGAGCAACCGCTACGACATTGTCCAGGCCCTGGGCCGGGCCGTTCGCCAGTTGCAATCTTCGGCCGCCCCGAAGGGCGACCGCCACGGTTGTGCTGGAGCTTTCCGATCGGGAGGTGCCACTTGTTGCGATCCTCGGCCGCCCCGGAGGGCGACCGCCACGCCGCCCGCACCTCGGCGAGGACAAACTGAGCGGTGTTGCGATCCTCGACCGCCCCCAGCGACTCGTCGGTGATCGCCAGCGACCACGCGGTGTTGCAATCCTCGACCGCCCCGGAGAATGACCGCCACGAGCGGTCACCGCTGTTCACCGCCGGACATGAGGCGTTGCGATCCTCAGCCGCCCCGGAGGGCCACCGCCACCTGCCACCCGCTGTACGCCTCCACCGTCATAGTGCCATTGCGATCCGCGGCCGCCCGGGAGGGCGACCGCCACCGGCAGCGGCACCTCCTGTCCGCACGCGTCATGCACGTTGCGATCCTCGGCCGCCCCGAAGGGCGACCGCCACCCGTCCTCGTGCTGCTGCGCCGGGAGTTCGCGGACGTGTTGCGATCCTCGGCCGCCCCGGAGGGCGACCGCCACGATCGTCGGTCGGCGCGCTCTTCTTCGGGATGAGGTTGTTGCGATCCTCAGCCGCCCGGAGGCCGACCGCCACGCCCGCCTGCTTCGCGTCCATGAGATGGCCAACCTCGTTGCGATCCTCGGCCGCCCCCGAGGGCGACCGCCACACGGCTGGTCATCTTCTTCCCGCCGAGGGTGGCGTTGTTGCGATCCTCGGCCGCCCCGGAAGGCGAACGCCACTCGCGCACGACCACCACGACTACATCGCGGTTGACGGCGTTGCGATCCTCGGCCGCCCCGGAGCACGACCGCCACCTGGCACGGGCAGTACCTGGAGTCGTGCGGCACGATGTTGCGATCCTCGGCCGCCCGAAAGGGCGACCGCCACATCCTCCGCGAAGTCGTTTCGCTCCTCCATGATGAGGTTGCGATCCTCGGCCGCCCCGGAAGGCGAACGCCGCCCTCATCCACGCGGGGGACAACGTGCAAGTGCAGGTGGTTGCGATCCTCAGCGGCCCAAGAGGACATTGGCCTGGCCGCGGCCCGAATGCGGTCCACTGTTGAGTTCTCAAGTTGCGGGGCAGCTGCCTGGGGCTGTTCGGGTCTGGCTAGTCGACCAGTGCGGTAAGAGTGACTCCTTCCGGGACGTCTGCGTCGACAGTGACCTTGTAGTCGGCGTACGAGCGTGCCGCGGTGTGGCCGAGCGGGGTGACGTGCACTCGATCGAGGAGCTTGTGCGCGGGGGTCTGGCCGTAGGCGTCAGAGTGGCTGAAGACCCAGAGTCCTCGCAGGGCCATGGAGGCGCGGGCGGCGGCGCGGTCGTGTTCTAGCATCATCTCGAATGCCTGCCACAGGGCTTGGAGGTCGTCGCTGGTGACACCGGTCTTGGAAGCGAGGGGGGCCGAGAAGTGGCCGGCGCCCCTGTAGAGGCCGTAGGGGACGATGTTCTTGGTGCCCATCTCGGTCTGCTTGGTAGCCAGGTCCTCGACTCGGGTCGGGGTGACGCGGGTGATGGGGACTTCGATCGTGGTGACGGGGTCGATGGACCTGCTGAACGTGAGCTGCAGGGGGCCCTGGACGCGGCCGGCGGTCCGGTCGCGGTTCTTGCCGGTGGTCATGACGGCGCCCATCATGCGGACGTCGTAGAAGGTCTGACACATCCAGTCGCGGGCCTCCGACTCATTGGCGGCGCCGCCGGTGTCGTAGGCGCGCTCGTGTTGGGCGTTGAGGGCGACGCCCGCTTCCACGTAGATGTCGTAGCCGGGGCGGCCGGCGTTCAGGAGGGCGATGGTGTTGCGGATCTTTCGCTTGAGGGCGACGTCGGTGATGTAGCCCTGCATGGTGATGGGGTCGGTGCGGGGGGCGCCGCCGTTGTCGGGGTCGCCGTTGGGGTTGCCGTCGACGATGTCGAAGAGGAACACGAAGTCGTGCTTGCGCGCGGGGTCGAGGTGGGCGGGGACGGTCATGGTGGGTTCTCGCTTCCTGGCGGGTGGGGTGGTCAGGCGGTTTCGGAGTGGGCCGGGGCGGTTTCGATGAGGTCCGTGACGTCGAAGAGCGCACCGTCCTCGGCGGGCTGGGGTTCGGCCGTTTCCGCTGCCTGTTCCTTGGCGGCCTTGTAGGCGAGTGCGGCGGTGATGTCGGCGGCACGCTGGTGCTCATAGCCGAGGACGAAGCGACCCTGCTCGGGGACCGTGAGCAGCAGGGGGACGTCGTCGAGGTGTTGGTAGATGTCGCGCATGCGGGCTTCGAGGGCGTTGGCGGTGGGTGTGTTGCGGCGGCGGATGATGCGGAGGTGGTTTTCGGCGCCGGCGCGGAGGTTGGCGAGGACGGTGGCGGGGCTGCTCATGGCGGTGCCGAAGTATTTGTCGGTGATGGTGGTGTTGACGGTGCGTCCGGTGTCTTTTGCGGCGCGGCGTTGGACGGCGGCGAGGGTGGCGAAGAGGCGGCCGCACATGTAGGCGGGGTCGTTGGCGTCGGGGTCAAGGCCGGGCATGCCGTGCTCCTGGGTGTGGTGGCGGGTGAGGGCGAGGCGTAGGAGGGCGGTGCGGGGGCCGTCGATGCGGCGGTCGGCGCGGATGCGGGCGAGGAGTCGGGGGAGTATCCAGGCGGGGGGTGGTGTGCCGTGGAGGGCGCTGTGGAGGAGTGCTTCGTCGAGGCCTTCGGGGATGGTCTTGGGGTGGTATTTCTTCTCGGTCTTGACCCATCGGGCGCAGGCGAGGGTGAGTCTCCAGAGTGGGTAGGCCTGGTACTGGGGGCCGGTGCCCGGGCTGGGGTGGTCTGCGGTGCCCTGGTGGGTGATGTGGGGTGCCCAGGGGTCGAGATACTGGTGGTCGCGGAACCAGCGGCCGAGGCTGTCCTCGATGATGGGCAGGGGGACGTCGATCCAGTCGCGTACGACGACGCGTGAGGAGTTCGCGCCGAGGGTGGCGGAATAGAACTTGTTGACGTCGGCGGAGTATTCGGTGGTCCCGGTGCCCGGTTTGAAGATCTTCCCGAGGAGGTTGGCGACGTCCTCGGGTTGCGGGTCGTCCAGGGTGCCGAAGTGGTTGCGTTTGACGGGTTCGCGGGTCCACCAGACCGTCACCGCGGTGTCAGCGCGCCTGCGGTGCTTCGGGTCCACGAGGAGTTCACCGAGTGAGGTGGTGGCGGCCGTCCCGCACCTCTCACACAGGGGGGTGGCGGCGAGTCCGGCGGAGACGCCGGCACGGCCTTGTGCGGCGGTGTTCACGCTGACGAGCTGGGTGCTCTTGGCCTGCTTGGCGGGGATGGCGCCCATGGCGATCGAGATCGGAACGGTGGCGAGCAGCGGTCGTTCGTGTCCGCAGACGAGGCACAGGCCCGTGTTGCCGGCTCCTTTGGCGTCGCTGACCTTGTCCGCCCAGAACTGGAGCGCGCTCGGGTGCTGGTGGGCCCACTGGCCGTCGACGCTGATGGCGACCAGGTCGCCGGCGGCCATGTCGGCCGGGATGTCCAGGGTAGTGGCGAAGAAGCGGACGACGGCCTCGGCGGTGGGGTCACCGGGGTTGGCGGCTGCCCACTGGCGGGCGAGGTCGGCGAAGGCCGTGCGGCATTTCGCCGCCCGGGCGGCGTCCTTGTCCTTGACCTCTCCGGTCTTGGGGTCGGCCTTCGGTACGCCGAAGACGTACTGGGCGTTGTCGGCGAGCAGGCAGGGTGCGATGGCGACGGTGCGGGTGGAGGTCGGCACGTCCAGGCGCAGCGCGGGCTGGCCCTTGGGCACTCGCAGGTCCTGGACCTGCGCGTGGTCGCCGTCGAGGAGTACGGCCCATTTGATCGTCGCCGGTTTCGTGTAGGACTGTTCCTGGTCGGCGACGCGTTCGGTGAGGCGTTTCAGCAGCATGGTCAGGCTCCGGTTCGCCAGGAGCCGGCCGGCATGTGGACCTCGTCGTCGCCCAGGGGGCGCCGCGGAACGTGAAGCACGCCGTTGTCCAGGCGGGCGCGGAACCAGTGGTAGGTCTCCTGGCCGCGGTCACCGTACCTGATCGAGTGCAGCATGACGCCGAGTTCCTCGGTGCGCTCGATGGGGTCGGCTTTCGCGTCGGTGGGGCTGCCGGGCCACGATCCGCGCGGGCCGAAGCTCGCGGAGAACTCCCGGCATCCGAGGAAGGGCTGTGAGAAGCACCCGCCGCGTTCGGTGCGGCGCCGCAGCTGCTCCCGGTATTTGGCGGCCGGTGCCTTGGCACGCTTGGTCGGGATGATCTGGGTGTTCACCCGGTAGGCGACGTCGCGCAGCGCGACGGTGTTGCGCTGGTCGCGGTCGTGTTCGACGTCGTAGCGCTCCCTGTGGTCCGCGCGTAGGGCTTTGATGCGGGGTGCGGTGATGACGGACTTGACCTCGTTGCGTCGGATGTTGATCCAGTCGATCGGGGTGAGGACCTCGATCGACTGGATGACGTAGGCCATCTCCGGTTTCCAGAAGATGGCGCTGAGCGCTCCGACGGCCGCGGAGGGCGTCATGACGGGGTAGCTGACCCGTTCGACCTTCAGTTCGGGCCTCGTGAAGCAGGCCAGTGGTCCCCACAGCTCGACGGTCACCGGCGGCTCCGGCCAGCGCGTCTGGGCATGGCTCGGCAAGGTAATCACCCTCTCCAGGGCAATGTGACGATGTGTCAGATACGGACGGTAGCAGCACTAGCACTCCTGTGAAGCTGTTTCCCGAGGGGGCTTGACAGCGTCAGCAGCGCCGTGATGACCACGACCCGTACCGTTGCCGAATGTGTATCAGGGGTCACTGACAATGACGCCCCCGCCGGCAGGCCGACGGGGGCGCGAACGTGCGGATAGACACCAGCACGCCTGTGTTTCGATCCTCGCTGCCCCCTTGCAAGAAGACAGCGCCACTCTGCGGGAGCCTACCCAGCCTGTACCTTCCGAACGGGCTGCCCTGCCGGTCCACGGCCGGACCCTCCGCGCATTCGCGGGGCCTGGAAGGCCCGGACGGGCCTCGCGCGGCGTGCCAACACCCGTCTTCCGAGGGGCGGTCGTTAGGGCCGCCACCGAGTGGGCCGGGCCTCCGCTACCGGCTGAGCGGCTCGATGCCGCGCTGTGGATGGTAAGGGCCGACCCACTCGACGAGGTCATCCACGATGAGCTTCGCGTGCCCGGCTACCAACGCGGCATCCGCCTCGGCCTTGGGGATGCCGGCGATGTGGGGCTGCAGGACGCGCATGGCCTCAGGCCCGCAGGGCTGGCCAGTGCGGAGCATCTCGATGGCGGCACGGGCCGCGGCTCGCTCCTCGGGCTTCAGCTCGGGCCGGACATGGACGACGCTCGCCGTGCTCTCGCCGATCATCACGAACTGCTCCGCCACAGCCGGGAAGTCGAGTTCCCGGCGCAGTGCCTCGATCGGGTTTCCGAGGTTGGCGAGGCCCTGGAGTCGGTATCGGGTCCTGGAGTAGTGGGCGAGTGCTGCGAGGTTGTCCGGGTCGGCCTTGCCGGGGCCGTCGCCGAAGCGGTTGTTGGCGATGCCGAGCGAGAGCATGTATGACCGGTCCGGGATCCTGCCGCTGTCGTGGGCCTTGAAGACGACGACCGTTCCGCGGTGCAGGTTGCCCTCGCGGTTGCAGCGGCCGGCCGCTTGCTGGAGGTTCTCCGGTGGGGCCCAGGCACGGAAGACGATCGGGAAGTCGAGGTCGACGCCGGCCTCGATCAGCGACGTGGACACGACCCGGACGCACTGCTTGGCCGCAAGGAGCGTTCGGATCTCCTCGATCGTCTCTCGGCGGTGTCCCGAGGTCATGCGGGTGGACAGGTGCAGGGCGCCAGCGGGCAGTTGCTGGTGGATAGCGTTGGCGTCGCGGGTGGTGGAGACGACCATCAGCGTCTGCTGGTGCCGGGAGGCTTCGCCGGCCATTTCGGCCAGTGTTGTGTCCTCGCGCCACTTGTAGCGGACGCGTTCGAGAGCCGAGAAGAGCGGCGCCGGGTCGGGGATGACGTGCCGGTGCCCGGTGCCGTCGATGCTGCTGAACTCGGGCTGGGTCGCGGACGACAGCAGCACCGTCGTCCCGAACCGCTCGGTCAGACCCCGTAGTGCCGAGAGGATGGGAACCAGCAGCCGGTCCGGCAGCGCCTGGACCTCGTCCAGGACGATCACCGCACCGGCAAGCCGGTGGAGCTTGCGCATCCTCGACGGCGAGCGACTGAAGAGCGACTCGAACAGCTGCACCGTGGTCGTGATCACGAACGGCGCGTCCCAGTTCTCCGCCGCCAAGCGGGCCCACCCTGCGCCATCGAGATCGACAGAGGAATGGTGCTCGAGGACGTCCCGCTCGCCGAGCATCTTCCGGTACACGGTGGCGTTCTGCTCGGTGATGCTGATGAACGGCACCGCGACGATGATCCGCCGCTGACCGTTGCGCGCGGCGTGGCGCAGCCCGAACGCGGCCCCGGCCAGGGTCTTACCCCCGCCGGTCGGAACGTGTAGCCGGTAGATCCCGGGCACACCATCCGCCGCGGCCACAGCCTGCTCGTAGATGCTCGTGCGGATCTCGTCGATCCGCGACGGATCCCGGCCAGCGAGCATGGCCTTCCGGGCTACCTCGAACCGCTCACAGAGGGCGGCCATGTCTGCGTCCGGGCGGACATACGGAACCCGGCCAAGGCGGTGCGCGCGGGTGTCCAGGCGATCGGCGTCGATGACGCAGCTGAACAGCATCCGGACCATCAGGTCGACATCAGCGAGGTCGTTCTCGCCATCGGGGTCTGACAGCCACTGCGGCACCGCGATCCCCGCAGACTCGATCTCGGGAACCTCCGCCGCGACCCCGCGAATCGCTTCGTCCACAATGCCAGGCCGCGCCCGAAGCTCCCTCAGCAAAGCACGCATCTCACCCCAGGACCGCAAGCCCCCATGGTGCCCCTCCACCACCCCGGCAAGAGGCCCTGGCAAATACTGCGCCGCAAGACGGACCCCCGCCCTCTTGTGGTCGATCCCGACCGTCCCTCCGGAATCGGCAACCTCCACCAGCCGGTCCTGCCACGCACACCCGCCCTTCCCCACATCGTGGACGAGCGCCAAATACTCTGCCGCGGCAGCCATGCCGAACACCGCACCGAACCGAGCAGCCAGTTCAGCCGATCCACGAAGATGATCATCCAGCAGATGCCACAGGCCAGCACCATTGGGCGAGTGTGCATAGAGAGGCTTTTCACGCATGGCCCACAAGGCTACCCATCCGATACGGCACGGGAGTTACGACTGCGATCAGCACCCGTACCAAGTAGCCGCCCAAGCCCAAACCACCCAGATGTGAAGTAGCGATCCCTAGTGCCGGCAACCGCCACCGGTGATGAGGTCGCCCGCGACGTTGATGTCGAACAGGTTTCGCCCCAGACCGCCGACGCCACGCGTGGCGTCGGCGGTCTCCGCGGCTCCCTCATAACAGTTGCAATCCTCGGTTCCCCGAAGGTCGACCGCCCCCGGGGCTCAGGCAGCACATACAGGTGCGTCTCGTCGTTCCGATCCTCGGCCGCCCCGAGAGGCGACCATCACCCGGTCACAGCCCCGCTTGTCCGGGTCGAACGCGATGTTGCGGTCCTCGATCGCCTGGTAGAACGACTGCGCTGGGTGTCGAACGGCGACACCCAGGTGGCCGAGCATCGCGATCCCCGCTCGTTCTCCGGGCCGACCGTCATGTCAAGCCCAGAATGATGCCGTCCGTCTGCCTTGGGCCGTTGCGATCCTCGGTCGCCCAGCAGGGCGACCGCCACGTTCCCGATCGGGAACCCAGCAGGTTCCCACGGGGGTTGCGATCCTCGGCCACCCAGGGGGGCGACCGCCACGCGGTTGAATGCTCGTTGTAAGCACCTCGGTCCATCAGGTTGCGATCCTCAGCCGCCCGGGAGGGCGGCCGCCACGCGGCGTGCGCGGGTATCGTGCCCAGGCACAGGAAGTTGCGATCCTCGGTCACCCGGGAAGGCGACGCCCACCCCCGCGCAACGGCTACTCCGGTGAGGTCATGTTGTTGCGATCCTCGGCCGACCAGGAGGGCGACCGCCACGGACTCGGGGTGGATCAGCTCGCCGGCTCCGGTCTTGTTGCGATCCTCGGTCGCCCGGCAGGACGACCGCCACCTCGACATAGTCGTGCTCATGATCCGGGCGGAGACGTTGCGATCTTCGGCCGCCCGGGAGAGCGACCGCCACCTGGGCGCAGCACGGCGTCCTGCCCGAGAAAGCCGGGTTGCGATCCTCAGCCGCCCAGGAGAGCGACCGCCACCGGCATCCCGCCCTGCCCCGAGCCCCCGGGGCTACGTGTTGCGATCCTCGGCCGCCCGGAAGGGCGACCGCCACTCGACCTCGAATTCGTCATGACGACCACCGGCATGAAGTTGCGATCCTCGGCCGCCCGGGAGGGCGACTGCCACTCGGCGGCCCAGGTTTGGCGGACCACCCGAAACGCGTTGCAATACTCGGCCGCCCTGGAGGGCGACGCCACCACTGCCCAGCACGTGCGTCGAAACCGCAGTACCGGAGTTGCGATCCTCGGCCGCCCCTGCGGGCAACCGCCACAGGTAGCCGCGGCGCGTCTCCCACCCGGGGCTTCGGGTAGTTGCGATCCTCGGCCACCCCGGAGAGCCGCCGCCATGCCAGCGCCAGCGGGCCAGCCGTGCAGGCCGAGGGAGTTGCGGTCCTCGGCTACCCGGACGGCGACCGCCACCTCCCAATAGGCAAGCATGCCAAGCGTACCGGCCGCGTTGCGATCCTCGGCCGCCCCGAAGGGCGACCGCCACCTCCTCAGTGAGATCCATCAGCCCGGATGGGGTGTAGTTGCGAGCCTCTGCCGCCGGGGAGGGCGACCGCCACCCTCGATGATGCCGGACATGTGCGCACCGGAGCCGAAGTTGCGATCCTCGGCCACCCCGGAAGGCGACCGCCACCTTGGTGCCCATGGCGGTGCCGAGCATGCCTTGCGTGTTGCGATCCTCGGCCGCCCGGGAGGGCGACTGCCACGAGCTCCCTCGCCCTGGTGCAGGCGAGCACCGACGTGTTGCGAACCTCGGCCGCCCGGAAGGCGACCGCCACCGGTATCCGGGGGACGCCTCCGCCATCGTGATGAGCAGGTTGCGATCCTCGGCCGGCCCAGAAGCGCGACCGCCACCGGGCGGCCCGGTTGCCTGGGCAGGCGCATTCGGCGTTGCGATCCCCCGCCGCCCGGAAGGGCGACCGCCGCTCCTTCGACTCGCCACAGATCGCAAAGCCGCCGGTGTTGCGATCCCCGGCCGCCCAGAAGCGCGACCGCCACCAGCATCTACACGTATGAGGGCACCACGTCGATGGTGTTGCAAATCTCGGCCGCCCCACAGGGTGACCGCCACAAACGACTGGCTGTCCGGCACCGACTCGTGGTTCCGGTTGCGATCCTCGGCCGCCCGGGAAGGCGACCGCCCCCCGGGGGGGGCAGGCCCGGCAGCGCGGTGGCCCACTTGGTGTTGCGATCCTCGGCCGCCCAGGAGGGTGACCGCCACTGGTGGAGGTCGGCGGCGGTGCCGGGGTGGTAGCAGTTGCGATCCTCAGCCGCCCGGGAGGACGACCGCCATCATATGGCCCGCGAAGATCTCCCAGTCGCCGTCCAGATTGCGATCCTCGGCCGGCCAGGAGGGCGGCCGCCACGAGATCGAGACCCGACCTGGCCAGGTCGCCCGGGTGTTGCGAGCCTCAGCCGCCCGGGAAGAGGACCGGCACCCGCCTACCGGCCGAGTACGGCCACCTCGTCTACGAGTCATTGCGATCCTCGGCCGCCCAGAAGGACGACCGCCACTCCTCCGGGTGGATGCCATCGTGCTGCTTGAGGGCTTTGCGATCCTCGGCTGCCTGGGAGGACGACCGCCACCGCAGGCTGTAGGTCCGCATCTCCGGGTAGTGTGGGGCGTTGCGATCCTCGACCGCCCGCGAGAGCGACCGCCACCGCACGCTGGGTAGACCCGTCCGCGCCGGATACTCAGTTGCGATTCTCTACCGCCCACGAGGGCGACCGCCACATCCTCGACCTGGCGTCCGGGTCCAACTGCTCGGTTCCGGCGCTGCGATCCTTTGCTGCCTAGGGGGGCGACCGCCACGCAGGAGCCGTAGTACTACACCACCGCGGAGAAGGCATTGCGATCCTCGGCCGCCCGCGAAGGCGAGCGCCGGCCCCTGCAGCAGGCAACTCATGGCCACGAACTCGGTGTTGCGAGCCTCGGCCGCCCGAAAGGGCGGCCACCACGCCGACGTTGCGCGACCCGAATCGACGTCGAACACGCGGTTGCGATCCTCGGCCGCCCCGGAGGGAGACCGCCACCTGGGTGTGCACGTCCTCGGCGGCATCACGGAAGTCGTTGCGATCCCCAGCCGCCCAGGAGGGCGACCGCCACTGATCTGGAGCTGGTGAAGGCCGTACAGCTCAATGTGGTTACGATACCCGGCCGGTCAGGAAGGCGGCCGCTACTCCAGTGGGTGTAGTACGGCACCGACATGGCGAAGGAGTTGCGATCCTCTGATGACGCTCTGTGAGATTCAGAGAGCCTCATCACCCTCGGCCGCCCGGGCGGGCGACCGCCACCGGGCCGCCCTTGACGTCCCGCTTGTGAGGGACGATGTTGCGATCCTCAGCCGCCCGGGAGGACGACCGCCACATCCCGGCGACGACCCGCTTCTACGAGGCCGTGATGTTGCGATCCTCGGCCGGCCCGGAAGGGCGACCGCCACTCGTGACCGTCTTGCGGCCGCGGCGGGCCATGAGGTTGCGATCCTCGGCCGCCCGGGAGGGCGACCGCCGCTACCCGCACCGGCGTCTACTACGCGGCCGTCATGGTGTTGCGATCCTCAGCCGCCCGGAAGGGTGACCGCCACGCGGAGGGCGGCTATGCGGGCGTGACGGTCTATGGTGTTGCGATCCTCGACCTCCAAGAAGAGCGACCGCCACGGCGAGCTGGCCGCCCACCTTTCGGACGTTGCACAATTGTTGGGATCCTCGGCCGCCCAGGAGCGCGACCGCCACCGAGACGACGGCGAGCGGTGCGGGGAGACCGACATCGTTGCGATCCCCGGCCGCTCGGGAGGGCAGATCGTAGCGGCCTTCGGGGCATCCCCAGCAGACGTTGCGATCCTCAGCCACCCGAGAGGGCGACCGCCACCACCTGCCGGCGGACTGCAGCCCGCCCGGACGCTGGTTGCGATCCTCAGCCGCCCCGAAGGGCGACCGCCACTCGGAATGGAAGCGTGTTCCAGCCGTCCCGAGGGCTGTTTCGATCCTCGGCCGCCCGAGAGGGCGACCGCCACCAGCCAGGCGTGGGCCTCCACGGGCGCTGCCGTCATGGTTGCGATTCTCGGCGGCCCGGAGGGGCAACCGCCACGGCCAGACAGCGGACCGACGCGATGGAGTAGTCCACGTTGCGATCCACAGCCGCCCCGAAGGCACCGCCACCCCCAGTAAGATCCATCAGCCCGGATGGGGTGTAGTTGCGAGCCTCGGCAGCCCGGGAGAGCTACCGCCGCTGTTGGCGATCGTCTCCAGCCCCTCGTTGATTGCGCGGTTGCGATCCTCGGCTGTCCCAAAGGACGACCGCCACGTCGTCGGCGATCGCGCCGACGGTGGTGAGGGCGTCGTTGCGGTCCTCGGCCGCCCGGGACGACGACCGCCAAGCCGCCTGACCAGCGATGAGAGGCCATGAGGTACCCCAAGGACCCGGAAACGCTTGATCCGGGCATTTCGCTTCGGTGCGCAGCGCGAGTCGCGTGTGCACTTCGGGTCCGAACCTTGTCCGTTGCCTGTCGGCCGACGGCAGTATGGTCTGGGAACTCTGATCGGTATGGAGGACTCAAGCAGCGGCGTGACGCCGCTGTGGGCGCACAGCCGGAACCTATCAGGCCAGCGGCGCACTCTGGAGGAGAACCTGCGCGGATCCGCCTTACTGGCAATGCAGTTCGCAACTGCCTTCGACGCCGGCGAGCTTGCCGAATACCCGGTCTCGGTGCACGACGTCGGCAAGGGGTCCTACTCCTGGCAGCACGGTCTGCACACTGTCGAGGGGACACCGACATGGCTGCTACCGCCCACCTCTTCGAGAAACACCGCCGCCACGCCCTTGCCGCCCGCGCTCTCCGATCGACGACATCCG
Organism: Kitasatospora sp. NPDC001309; assembly: GCF_042896295.1. NCBI lineage: Bacteria > Bacillati > Actinomycetota > Actinomycetes > Kitasatosporales > Streptomycetaceae > Kitasatospora > Kitasatospora sp. NPDC001309. The sequence goes on from NZ_JBIAXC010000051.1 coordinate 14,326, forward strand.
CTGGCGCAACCACGAGCAGGCGGCGGACACCCACCCACACGGAGGTTTCGGGTCCACAGCGAACCGGGTCACTCGGCTTACGCCGAGCTTCCAACGTGCTCAAGCTGCCGCGCTCGTGCGTGGAGTTCGGCGGGTAGGTACCAGCCTTCGATGGTGGGGGTCATGTAGAGGCGGGCTTTGAGGCCCAGGAGAAGCTGGCGGCGGTGTTCCTGGTCGGCCTGTGTCCAGGTGTCGGCGAAGGTCTGGCCGGTCTCGACCTCGACCCAGGCGGAGGGGCGTTGCGGGAGGGCGGCGAGGCGGCGGCGTTCGTCGACCAGGGTCTCGAGGGCTTCGGAGTACTCGTCGTCGCCGCCGGGGTACTCGAACAGGTTGCGGCGCTTCTCCTCCCGCAGGTCGCGCATGGCCTGGGTGACGTGGTTGAGCTGCTCGGTGCGGTCCTCGCCGGGGATGAACCTGCGCACCGTCATCGCTAGCCCGGCCAGGCGCTCCACCAGGGCGGTGATCGCGGCGGTGACGCGCTCGCCCTTGACGGACTGGCCCTTGCAGGCCGGTTTGCCGGCCGTCTTCGCGCACCGGTAGTACTCATAGATCTTGCCGTTCTTGGCGAGGTTCACCTGCCGGTAGAACCGGTCCCCGCAGCGGTCGCAGTGCGGCACTCCCAGCCAGGGCGAGGCGCCGTTCGAGCGTTCCTTCGTGACCGAGCGCTCGTCCATCGCGGCCTGGACCGCGGCCCACTCCTCCTGCGTGAACAGCGGCTTGGCCATCCGGATCGGCAGGCCCTTGGCGTCGCGGGCGATCTTGCGTGCCTTGACGGAGCGGCCGGTCAGCTTCAGGCCCATTGTCGCCGGGGAGCGGAGGATCTTGCCCACGCTGGTGGGGTTCCAGTGGTTCTACGGCGGTGTCTTGCGCTTGCTCGAGTACGTGTCGCCCTGGTTCTTGTACGCGTGCATCGACGGGGTGTCGAAGCCGGCGGCTTCCAGGGCCATGGCGATCATCCACTGGCTCTGCCCCTCCAGCAGGAGCTTGCCCACGTAGCGGACGGCCTCGGAGGTGACCGGGTCCGGCTCGAGAGTACGGCCGCCGCCGGGCCGGTCCACGATGCGGTACCCGTACGGCGGCTGCCCGCCGGCCCACCGGTCCGTCTTGCGCAGGTGCCTGTGCGCGGCCGAGACCCGGGCCTTGATCCGCTTGAGCTCCATCTCCGCGAAGATCGACGCCAGCATCAGGAAGACCTTGGCCAGCTCGTTCCCGAACGACCGTTCCTGACCCTTGCGGTAGTCCAGGGTGATGCCGTCGTCCGTGAAGACCAGGACCTTGTGGTTCTCCTCCGCCCAGTGCGCCACGTCCGCGCAGTCCTTCGCAGATCGGAACGCCCAGTCGACCTTGGCCCACACCAACGCGTCCCACTCACCCTGCCGCTCGGTCAGCCACGGACCCAGGTCCGGGCGCTTCCACGGCGTGATCTGCGCAGAGACGTCCAGATCCTCGAACGACCCGACGATCTCCCACTCCTTCGACAGCGCGTGCCGGGTCGCTGTCTCTGCCTGGATCAGGTGTGAGACCTTGCCCTCGTTGCCGTGCGTGTCCGACACACGAGAACCCACCACTGCCCGAACCGGCGCCGAAGCCGTCATGATGCTCACAGGAGGTCCCCTACCGCCCGGGCCAGCAGGCACCCTCGAACAGGCTGCGCTCGAACGGGTGGACCTTTTTCGAAAAGGTGTCGTTCCGCCGGAGAGTTGACTATCTGATGGCTAGTCAGAAACTTGCAGACACCTGCATCAAGGCCTACGTCGAGCGGCCGGCCTCCCACACCGAACGGTGGAGCGACCACGCGCCTGTAACGGCCGTCTTCGAAATCAGCCAACTCCTATAGCGCCAAGGTAAGATCGGACAAAATGGCTTCGGACGCCTCGGTCGTCGCACTGCTTGATCAGAGCGACGACCGAGACTGCCATCGACCCGCAGCTGGAATGCGTCGGGATCCCCTTCGGAGTGAGAGTCAGCTAGCGCTCCGGGAAACGACTCGTTTTGTAAAAGCCAGGCCACGAGCGGTCCCGTAGTTGATTGTTGGGACGCTCGAGGCGGGTCGGGTCGACCGGCGGCCTGGCCAGTTGCGCAGCTTGGAGGAGGTTCTGCTGCCATGCGATGCCGACCATCGCGTGGTAGGCGCCGTCGCCCTTGCGACGGCAGTCGCGAAGGATCGTCCAGGTCTTCACTCGAACGAAGACGTGCTCGACGCGGGCGCGGACCTCCTTGTGCTCAGGCCTGTGCTCGGCCTGCAAGTCGGCGAGCTCACCACCGCGTGGCTGACGGCGCGGCATGACCAGGTCCGGACGCCGGCGCAGCGCCGTCACTCCTCCTGCGGCAGGACGAAGCGCAGCCGCATCGCAGTGCTAACGATCTGATAGCTAGTCAGGCCAGACTCGCTGAACGGGTTGGGCAACGGGGTGATCCTCCGGCGCTCGTGGTCGTTGGCGTGGGAGACGTAGACGATCCGGTACTCCACGTCGGGCTGCAGCTGGCTCGCCCGTGCGGCCCGCGTCTCGGTGTCCCCGAGGTGGATGTCGCCGTCCGCGTCAGTGGACGACTTGACCTCGAAGAGCAGCGTGCGCTCGCCGTCCCGGATCAGGAAGTCGTAGCCGAGGCCGTCGTCGCCCAGCCCGTCGGCAAGGACGTGGCGGCGCATCTCCGACTTCCACGACTCCTCGGGCGGCACCCCGAAGTGCCGTTCCAGCCAGGCGCCGACCGCCACCTCGCCGGCGAGGCCGACCGCGACGGGCTTCTCGCCGCTACCGGACTCCCGCGCGCCGCCCGTGCCGTTCCCTGAGCCAGCCGCCGGATCCGCGCTGGCGAGGGATGGCGGCCGCAGGGCCGGGCGCCTCGGGGGTCACCACGTCGACCGGCGTCGCCAGCTGCGCCTCGGTAAGGTCGGCCGCCACTCGGCGTGCGAATTCGCGCAGGTCGTCGCTCCCTATGGGCAGGTGCTCACCGTTGAACTCCAGCGTCGGTGCCTGGGCCCGTCCCGAGGGTGCCGTTCCTTTCCCGTCACGCGGCTCCGACGGCCGTCGGCCCGCCGCTCCGCCCTCCAGGCCGAAGTCGCCGAGGTGCGTCGTGGTCGGCATCCCCTCCGGCCAATGGCCGCGCGAGCGCAGCCAGGCGATCAGCGCCTTGCGGGTGAGCGGCGCGAAGTCGAGAAGTCCCTCCGCCTCCATCTCCCGGGCCACCTGGGCGGCCCCTGGGCAGGTGGACTCCCTGCCACCCCCCTGCCGGGCGAGCCATCGCTCGACCAGGGTTCGAAGTTCCGGCAGCCGGGCGTGCACGAAACCCACGCACAGGTCCCGGACCTCGCTCACCGGCAGCAGGGTCCCCGAGCCCTTGCCCGCCGGGGGCAGGTGCTCGGCAAGCCACCGGTCCGCGTGGTCGGCCATCAGCTTGGCGGGGAGCTCCCAGAGCGTCCGGTGCCACACCGGATCGGGTCCTAGCCCCGGCAGTTCGCGCAGCCGCACGTACTCCCCCAGCTCCCGCCCGGCGCGGTGGGGAGCGGCGAACGCGTCGCGCACCCGGTCCACCAGCCGCGAGCGGTTGCCCTGCAGCCAGGTCTCGAACTGGCGGATGTGCAGGGCGGAGTTGTCGATCGTGGCCAGCCCGAGGGCCTCCCATACGCGGTTGGCACGCTCCAGCGGCACGCCGAGCCGCAGCATCAACCGCTGCCAGTCGTCATCCGGAAGGGAGAGCAGCAGCTCGGCACGGTCTGCGCCGAGCTTCCCCGCCAGCCAGCCGCGCAGTTCCTCACGGCTGTTGAAGGTCTCCTGGAGTTGTTGCAGCTGTTCCGCCAGCTCGACGTCCTCGCAGGCGAGGAGGGGCACCATTCGGGCGCTGCCCGAGCGGGCGGAGGCGCGGTCGGAGAGCACCGCCTCCAGCCGGTGGAGCGGCAGGTCGAGCGCGGCGGCCAGGTCGGCCTCCGTTACCTCGGCGGTTCCCCGGCCCTGCATCCGCTGCCCCAGCTTTAGCAGGGCGAGCTCGAGTTCTGTCGCGAGGTAGGGAGCGCCGACTAGCTCGGCGATGCCCGGCGCGGCCGCCTGGAGGACGGGCCAGTGCGCTCGCGGCGGTGCCTGGACGACGACCAGGCAGGGGTGCTCGGGTTCGTCGTGCAGCACCGAGCGGTCGGTGGCGGCGAGCGTGTGTCCGGAGACATGGGTGACGGCCTCGGTGGCGAGCACCAGGGAGCAGGCTCGCAGGCGCCCGGTGAGCCGGGCGACCGTGACCGTCTCCGGACGCAGGGCGCGGTCCTCGTCGTACTCCACCACCGCGGCCACCAGGGCGGGCAGCCAGGGGCCGGCGAACTCCAGCAGGGGCGTGCTCGGCGCCTGCGGCGCGGGCAGCTGGTCCGCTACTACCTGGACCGCGGCCTCGCTGCACGGACGGGGTTCGAAGCCATCCTGGTCCGCGAGGTAGTCGTGTACCCGGCCGCCCAGGGCCCGGTCGTCCAGCGGCAGCACCGGGACGGGGACCTGGTCGAGCAGCCTGCGCTGCTGGCCGCTGCCCGGGTCCGGCAGGTGCACCGGCTCGGCGGTCTCGCCCTCGGGCGCGGCTGGCAGGACCTCCAGGGCGCCGGCCCGGGAGACCAGGAGGGCTTCGAGGTCGGCCCGCGAGCTGTCCTGGCCCTGGTGGGGCGGCAGCAGCTGCGACCAGGCCCGCTCGTAGGCGCGGCGGATCGCGTTGGCGTGCACCCCGTGGCGCAACTGGGGTGCTTCGAGCAGAAGTTGGGGCAGGTGGCGGAGCCGGTCGAGGGCGGTGCGGGGGTCAGACCAGTGGCGCACGCCCAGCAGGTCGAGCCGTTCCAGCGTTTTGCTGGTCGCCATCTGCCGAAGCCCCGCGGACACAACGGAGAGGTAGGTAGGCGGCTGCTCGCTCTCACTCCACCACCACGCGGCCGAGATCGGCGCGAAGGTGCTCCGGCCCTGGTGGTCCAGGGTCTGCGGATTCCACGGCGCATGGCATAGGAAGGCCGCGAGCGGGGTCGGCCAGGCAGTCCCGGAACCGTCTCTGCCACGCACGAACCGGGTCTCCAAGGCGCTGTCCTGCCATGCGCCCAGGCCGTGGACGATCAGCTCGGCATAGAGCCGGCGGCCCTCGTCCGAGAACTCGGCGTAGGCGTCCTGGCCCGGGAGCTTGGCCAGCTGACGGTACTGGGGCTGGTAGGCGACGGTCGCGTAGAGGCCGCCGTGCCTGTTCGGCCAGGTCTGGGCCGTGGCCACCCACTGCCGGCGCGCCTCAGCCGTACGGTAGATCGACCGGTAGGCGTCGAAGGACCACGGGTAGTTGAGCTGGCTCCCCTTCACCGAGTCCGTGACGGCTAGATAGGTCGGCCGCAGGCCGTGGCGCACGTCCTGGCGTTCCAGGAAACGCTGGAACACCGCCGGGTCGGTACCGCTGCCCTCGCACACCTCTGCGGCCGGCCTCAGGAGTGCGCCGTGGGCCTGCCGGAGGGAGCGGTCCAGGGTCCGGGTCAGGTCCAGAAAGCGGACGAGGGCGTCGTCGACGGCCGAGACCGCTCCCGTCCAGCCCGGGCCGAACATCGCCCGCCAGGTGGGCGACCAGCCTCCCCTGGTAGGGACGAGCAGGCCCTTGATGCGGGCGGCACGCGAGCCCTGAGCGATCCACAGGCGGCAGGCGAGGTGCAGGCACTCCCACCGGGTCTCGTCGTCCTGCCCGTCCTGCCACATCACCGCGGTCATGACGGGCAGCAACGCTGCCGGGGTGTACGTCTGCACGAGCCCCTGCTGTTCGAGCCACTGTCGCCCGGCGGCGCGGCGGCTCCGGGCCTTGCCCCGACCTGCCGACCACGGGATCGCGTCATGGACGAAGGAGAGGTGCTCGCGCACACGGGCGGGCAGCGCGTCGGGCTGGAGCAGGATGTCGCCAGTGCCGGGGAAGAAGACGTGCGCACCACCGGCGGGGACGAGCCGGCCGCCCGTGTCGAGGACGATCCGCTTGCCCCGCAGCGGGGCGGCGTCGGGGAACGACAGCGCCAGGTCGTGGTAGAAGTCGGCCCAGCGCTCGTGGCCGGCGTCCGCTGCGCCGGTGGTCTCGGCCAGCTGTTCGGCCACGGCCTCGGCCCACTGGGCTAGTTGGAAGGTCGAGGGCTCCAGACGCACGTGGAGAAGACGGGCCATCCTCCGGAGCCGTTCGGCGCGCAGCGGGTGCAGGGCGGGGTCGATAATCTCCGCGTCGCCGGTCGCACCGACGGCCTGCGGAGTGAAGACCTCGACGCCCTCGGGCCGCTCGACGAACGTGCCGCGGTCAAGCGAGGTGCGCGAGCCCTCCGGGTGGACCCTCGGGATGAAGGCCACCTCGTTGAGCTTGCGGTCCAGCTTCCGGAACGCCTCCTGCAGCCGCTCCAGCTCGGCGCCGTTCCGGCAGACCAGGTCGATCACGGCCTCGCCTGGCAGCCGCACCCTCCCCTCGTCGACCAGCACGGCAGCCCGGGCGCAGGCCGTGGCCACCTCGTCGAGCAGCAACTGGTTCCACGGCGTCTCGAGGACGAGCGTGCGGCGGCTGACGTGGGAGAAGAACTGCGCGTTGACGTACCCGTCGACCGGGCACGCGGTCGTGGCACCCATCGGCAGGAAGGTGTAGAGCCGGCCGCCCCTCAGCGGTTCGCCCGCCGGGACGGCCACCACCACCTCGGCGGACCCGCGCCACTTGTCCCAGGCCTTGCCCATGTCGCCGCTGGCCGCGATGGCGGCGAGGACGCGCTCCTCCGGCACCCTGCTGCGGACTAGGACCAGGTCCAGCTTCCGGCGCCCACGGCGCAGCGCCACCTCTTCGATCCTGAAGTCGCGGGACCTGTACAACGTGGTCACCCGCCGCCCGAAGACGATGCGCTTCGGGGCTGCGCCGGCCTGGGTGTGGGACACCACGACCGTGGCCAGCCGGTCGAGGAAGAGTTCGAAGGGCGCGCTGTCGTCGGTGAGTTCGCGCAGCTGCCCAGCGGCCGAGTCGCGGGCCTCGGTGTCCTTGAGGGGCAGCCGGACGACAGTGACGATCCCGCGACGGCAGAGCTGCCGCACCGGTTCCGGGACCTCGTCGACGGGCACCGGGAGCATCAGCGCAGAGAGGTTCTCGCGCAGTTTGTCGGCCGCGCCGGGGTCGTCCGGGGCCGCCTCCGCCGCCAGCCGGTCGAAGTCCGACGGCCGGGCGAAACGGAAGCCGTAGCCGTCGAAGGTCCTGGCGCCCGGGCGCGAGACGCTGTAGACCTCCGGGGCCTGGGTCAGCTGACGGACGCTCTTGAAGCCCACGCCCTTGTGCCCGATCCCCTCGTCCGGCCGCTTGGACGACGCCGCGACCCGGCGCAGCGCGTCGAAGCGCTTCGGCGTCACCTCGCGGCCGCCGTTGGCCACGTAGAGGACTCCGTGCTCGCCCTCGGTCTCGTCGAGCAGAATCTCCACCCGCCCGTCGCCCGCCTTGGCCGGGTGCGCGTCGTGGGCGTTCTGCAGCAGTTCGACGATCACTCGCCCCTTGTACTCGGAAGCCAGTACCTCCTCGATCACCGCCTTCAGATCGCGCGAGTCCGTATCGCCCTCCGCCAGGTTCCTCAGGCATGTCCGCGCCTTCTTCACGGACTGCGCCCACACCTGCCGCCGACGGGAACCCGCCGCCCCGGAGTCCTTCAACCGCCGCCTCCACTCGCCGTACGAAATCATCCGCGGCCACGCTACTAGGGCCTGTGTGAGGTTGTGATCAATCTTCGGGTTCTGCCCCACCGCGGGGCAGAACCCGGTAGAACTGTTGGATGTGACGCGCAGGCAACTCACCGACGATCAGTGGCACTTGATTGAGCCATATCTCCCGATCGGCAAGTTCGGGCCGTACCCCGAGCGGCTTCGCGACCAGTTCGAGGGGGTGATCTGGCGGTTCCGTTCCAGTACCCAGTGGCGGGAGATGCCTGACGAGTTCGGCCCCTGGTCCACGGTCTTCGGCCGGTTCCGGGTCTGGCGCGACGCCGGCGTGTTCACTGCCCTGCTCGAAGGCCTGATCGCCGAGGCCGCCCGCGAAGGGAAGACGGACCTGTCGCTGGTGAGCGTCGACTCCACGACCGTCCGCGCCCACCACGACGCCGCCGGGATGCTCGTGGACGAGGAGCTCATGCAGGCCCTGGAGGAGGCCGCGCGCGAGCAGGAGACGGCCCGGCAAATGGGGGCGAACCGCAGGAACAGAACGGACAGGACGAGCACAGAGACGTCCGACGGCGACACCGGCTCCGACTGGCACAGGCCCTGCTCGGCAGATCGCGGGGTGGGCTGACCAGCAAGGTCCATCTCGCGGCCGACCGACGGTGCCGCCCGCTCGCGCTCGTCCTCACCGCGGGACAGGCCGGCGACAGTCCGCAGTTCGTCCCCGTCCTCGCCAAAGTGCGCGTGCGCCTTCCCGTCGGCCGGCCTCGCACCCGTCCCGGCGCGGTCGCCGCGGACAAGGCCTACCCGTCCCGCGCCAACCGCGCCTACCTGCGCAAACGCCGCATCAAGGCAGTCATCCCGGAGAAGAAGGACCAAGCCGCCAACCGCAGGAAGAGGGGCAGCAGGGGTGGTCGACCCGTCAACTACGACACCGACCTCTACAAAGAGCGAAACACCGTCGAGCGTCTAATCAACAAAGTGAAGGCCTGGCGAGGCATCGCCACCCGTTTCGACAAGACGCCCGAGAGCTACCTCGCAGGCCTCCACCTCCGCGCCTCGATGATCTGGATCGACGACCTCCTACGACCACCCAACTGATCACAACCTCACACAGGCCCTAGCTCGTCCGCGTGTCGAGCTTGGCCGCCTCTCGACGCAGAGTCGCATTGGATACACCCTCGCTCCTCTACACGGCGCGGAGAGGTCGCCCCGCCCCACCTGGCGATCGATGCCCTCGCGCCTCCAGACAGCGACACGCGTCCTTCGAGTGCCTCGCGCACCCGCGAGGGCCGTATTGCCTCCTCTGGCAGGACTGGATCTGGGCGGTCGCCTCTCGTTGCTTCTCGTCTGACTGCCGTCCTTGAGGATAAGCCGCTCCAGAGAGGCTGCTTTAAGGCACAGCCGATCGCCTCCACCAGACGCTCCGACAGCCCCAGGTCCGCCTGGAGGCCCCGTGCCGCTGCTGGAGTTGGAGAACCCGGCCTTCACCCGAGCCACCTGGCGACCCCCTGCAGACCTACCGTACGCGCCTAGCAGCCCCAAACACCTGTGCCCCGGACAGCGATGGGGATCCAGGTGCGTGCGAGGATCATCGCGGCGCCGGATCATCCCATTGCTGCGGCGTCACAGCTCGGTCACTGGTCCGCTTGCACCGGTCGGTGGCCGACCACTGACCGACACCGCGCATGGCAGGACGACCGGCCATGGCTGGCACCTCGCTCCCCTACATCTGCTCCCGCCAGGGCCCACTGGGTGAACCGTCTGCCTCCAACCCGAACGGCCATCGCCGCAGATTCTCACTGCCACCAGCGAGTCCGGTGTCCGCGGCCCGCCGGTAACAGTCCCTAGCCCCCAGCACATTCCCCCGCTCCTCCCATAGTTCCCCGAGGTCGAGTAGCGTGAAGCAACCGCCTGTATCGGATGCCCGCTGGTAGTACTGCTCGGCCCCCACGACGTCGCCCACCTCCTCCAGGAGTTGCCCGAGACGGACCAGGGCGGAGGAGTCGCCTGCGTCGGCGGCCCGTTGGTAGTACTCCCGCGCGCCCTGCGGATCACCTGCCTCCTCCTGCATCTCGGCAAGGCGGAACAGAGCGGCAAGATCATCATTCTTTGCGGCCTGCTGATAGCACTCTTCGGCCCACGCGACATCACCCGCCCGCTCCAGCACTTCGCCGAGTTCAACAAGGACGGAGGGGTCGCCGGTATCGGCAGCCCGTTGGTAGTACTCCCGGGCGCCGTCCGGGTCACCGGCCTTCTCCAGCAGCTCCGCCAGGTTGATCAGGCTGGAGACATTGCCGGCGTCGGCGGCCCGCCGGTAGTACCTCTCGGCTCTTTCGATATCCCCTGCCCACTCTCGCCCCTGGGCCAGCTGGAGCAGTGCGAAGCTGTCGCTGGTGGCGGCAGCCTGCCGGAAGTACGACTCGGCCAACGCGACATCACCCGCCCTCTCCAGCACTCTGGCGAGCGCGACCAGGACGGTGGGATTTCCGGTACCGGCAACGCGTTGGTAGTACTCCCCGGCGCCGTCCGGGTCACCGGCCTTCTCCCGCAGCCACCCGAGGTGGAGCAGAGTTGAGATGTCACCAGCGTCGGCAGCGCGCCGGTAACACTCATCGGCGCCCTCCGCGTCTCCTGCCTTCTCCCGCAACCGTCCGAGGTGGAGAAGAGCTGAGATGTCACCAGCGTCGACAGCGCGCCGGTAACACTCATCGGCACCCTCCAGGTCTCCTGCCGTCTCCCGCAACCGTCCGCGATGAGACAGAGCAGAAGAGTCGCCCGTATCAGCGGCCCGTTCCAGGAGCTGATCGGCCCATCGCAGACGCCATCTGGCCTCGGCTGCTCGGGCAAGGTGCATAAGGTCGTCCGGACGAGTGAGGTGAGTACTGGCGGCGTGCCAGAAGGAGGCGGGCGGGCAGAGCCCGCGGCGGCGATCGCGGCCGTGCTGTTCCAGATAGTCGGCGAGCCGCAGAGCAGGACCGCCGGGCGGGGTGCCGGGTACGCCCGGCCCCGGGGCACTTCGCTGGGGCCGGGGGTTGACACGGTGCAAAGGTGCTTGGTGTCCATGGACGGTGCGGGCGACATCAGCATAGGCGGCCTCGGCCCAGTTGTCGGTGAGGCGGTCGTACTCGTGGTCGGTGAGGTAGTCGAGGGCGGCGTCGGTGAGGAAGGTGCGGGGCAGGTGGAGGCCGACGCCGAGTCGGCGGGCATCCATCGCCGCCTCCAGCAGTGCCCTGACCGGCGGGGCGGCACTCTCGTAGCGGCGCAGCAACTCCGGTGCCCCGGCGAGCTCCTGGGCCAGGCGGCCGTGCCCGCCCGCCCGTTGCAGGGCGTCAAAGAGCAGGGCATCGCCAGCGCTCGCGAGGGTGCCAGCGTCACGCAGGGCGGTGGGTTCGAAGGTGTCGGGGACGGCGAGGGTACGTCCGCCCAGCAGTTCGCGGACCCGGGTGTGCGGGTCCGGTCGGCCGGGTTTGGGAAGTTTGCTATAGGTGTCGGCGTACTCGGGCCACAGGGTACCCAGGACCAGGATGGGGCCGCGTCCGGGGGCAGTGAGCAAGGAATGCAGTGCAGCGGCGACACGCTCACCGTGGTGCGGGTCACCAAGGTAGTGCTGTGCCTCATTGAGCCAGACCACGGTGCGTGGGCCGACCCGGTCGAGATCGGCGAGCGCGGCCTCCGCCCGGGTCGGGTCGTACGGGTGCCACAGCCACCATCCCTGTTCCGCGAGAGGCTGCACTGCTTCCCAGCAGGCCCGTGTCTTGCCAGTCGAGGACGCTCCCACCAGCATCACCAGACGACTGCGCCCTGTGCCTGCGTCTCGCGCCGTCTCGGCCAGCACCGCGTCGTGGGCACGCGCCACGTACCCAGACAGCGGCGGTCGCGAGCCAGGTGCACCGGTTCCGGCTGGGTGGACCTCCAGATCGTGCGGGTCGTGCTGGTCGATCGGGCGCCCGGGCCGGCCGGTCACCGACATGGTGAGGCCAGCCTGGCCGCTCGCCTCTCGCCATAGGTCCAGTGCCCGTTCCTTCTCCCCTTCGGACAGGCGCAGCACCCGAATGATGGCGCGGACCGTCGGTTCGGACGGTGGTTTCGGACCGGGTAGGAACGCCGCGGAAACGGTGGTGCGCCCAAGCCTTGCCTGGATGGCAAGGTCGCTCTTGGACATCCCCAGCCGGCACCGTCGGCTCTCCAGCAGTTGGCGCAGTTCGCCGAGCGCTGCTGCCCGCCGGTCCTGGCCCCCACCCCCCACGCGCATCTGACCTCCACCATGTTCACCCGCGTGCAACTTCGTTCGGCGCACACTGGCGACCACCATCCCGAGCACGATCGGTCACGTCAACTTCCCACCACTCAGTGGAGGTCACCGTGCCCTCGATCGCCGTCGTCCTACTCGGCCTCGCCCTGGTCGTCGTGGTCGCCCTGCTGGTCGCTACCGCCGCGGGCGTTCTCGCCCGACTCGACGGAGCGACCTACCCAAGCGCCCTCACCCGTGGCGCCGTCGCCTTCGCCACCACCCTCACCCTCGCTGCGGCCCTCACCGGCGCGCTGACCCAACTCCTGCCGTGACATCTCGGGAGGAGACGGTCGTCAGGGCGGCGCCGCTGCTCCAGAGGGAAACCTTACGATCCGCGACCGCCCCGGAAGGCGACCGCCATAGCGTCTTGATCCGGTCATACGGGACGCCGTTGTTGTTTAGATCCTCGGCAACCCTGGTGGGCGACCGCCACCTGGCCCCCGTCCACAGCCGGCGGACACAGGCTCTCGTAGGGCCAAAAGACGCTGGGTAGTAGCTTGCCGGAGGTCGGGTCAGCGGTCCCGATAGAGGTCTTCGTCTGGCTCCCAGAACGAGTCGAAGGCTTCCGGCGGATCGTCGAGGACGACTTCGTCGTTGAGGTCTCCCAGCTCCGAAAGCTCGTCCTCGACCTCTAGGCCGCATGCAGAACACTCGAAGATATAGGGAGTGAACAGCACGACGGTCTCAGGCCTGTCATCGAGGTGGAGGCTGCCGACGAGCCAGCCGTCCGAGCCGCAAGCAGGGCATGGCTTGAGCAGGCTGTGATCCATCGCAAGCACGCCGTACTGCCGTGTGATCGTCGCCAGCACGACCTCCCGCTCCTTCGGCTCCAAGTGGCCGTATCGCTGTTCGAAGACGGCTCTTGCCCTGGCGAGCTTGCCTTCCAAACGGATGCGAGTGGCCCGGACGCGCTCCTCAATCAGCCGGTCGTGCAGGGGCCGGTAGCTGCCCCAAAAGGTGTCCGGATCTATCTTCAGTTCGGTGAGCAAGGGGTCGATCAGTCGAAGGCAGGTGGTGAACACAGTCTGGACCTCGCCAGACTCATGGACGCCGCTGTGAGCGACACCGTTGCGCGCGTTCGCAACCGGTTCGAGTGCCTGCTTGTTAATGGGAATCTGGTTGCGAAGGATCTTGTGTACTCGGGCGTGAGCTTCGACCAGCCCGATGGTCTTCGCCCGGCTCGCGGGGATGGACGTGTGTGCGCCGTGGCCGGTGGCATGCAGGAGCGAGTCGAAGTCTCGCGCGTCGACGATCAGGGCCGGGTGTAGAGAGGTCAGGTATGCCTTGAGAAGGTGCTCAGCGGCGATCCCGGCGTGGTGGACCGCGAAGTCGTATGACTCCGCTCCCTCCGAGAACGCCGTCAGTGCGGCGGTCATCCACCGCTGGGATGAGAGCTTGAGCTGTTCAGAGCGCATGGGCTGGACTCTATAGCTGGATGGCCGAAGCGAGACGGTGGGTTTCTCGCTGGTGGGATCTTGGAAGCGAGCGGTCGGCAAGATTTGGGCCCAGTCGGTCATTGACTGCCCCCTGGAAGGCCCAACGAGTGGGCGCTCTCCTCGCCGACCAGCCGGCCTGCAGGGCGAGGCCCAGGTCGGGCTCAGCCGCGCTGAATCCTGCGAAGGTCGGCGAGCGTAAGCTCCTGCGTCGCGGTTGCCGCCTTGCTGGAAGTCCAGGCCAGCAGGTTGCGATCGGGCTGCTCATCGTAGGCACGGTCCAAGGGACGTGTGTCCCGGCCGTCCGTCTCGATGAGCTGGCGGATGTAGGAGGCCAGCGCGGTCGGGCCGCCCCCGTTGTAGCCGACGCTGTAGCCGCTCGCCCGGCCTTCCGGAATGATCGACAGCAGACCGCTGCTCGTCCTGATCCAGATGTAGGCGCCCCCGTCGATGATCATCGACGCGAACGATTCCCCGGCCCGGAGTCCGGCCGGCGCGAAGGTGCGGTACGTCCAGTTCTCGATGTTGCCGCTGACAGTCCGGTAGTGGTGTGCGACAACCGGCAGGCCGAACTCCGGGTCCATGAAGGTCTGATGGCAGACACATCCGTCCTCGGCGATCGCGGACGGGCTCTCGCGGTCCTCGTACACACATGGGTGGAACAGGCTCGGGATCTTGCTGTTCTCGACCAGCAGCGTATGCAAGGGGTTCGGCTCGCATTCCCTGAGGCGGCTCAGCCACTCCTTGACGTAGCGAGTCGGCTGTTCGAAGGTGGCGGCGGCATGGAGTCCGGAGGTGACGATGCCGCGCTCGGGTTCGGTGTACAGGACGAAGTGAGACCAGCCCTTGTTGGGGGCGTAGGTGGTCTGCAGGTCGTGCTGGGTCTTGCTCAACTGACTGTTCTCCCTAGGCCAGTAGCCGACTCGTCGCAGCAGGTAACTGCGACCATGCCACGGTGCCCCAAAGGGGGCGATACCGAAAAGCGTTTCCCAGCCAACCTCACGAGGTCTTGGCGACAGCGCGACGGTTTCGTTGCTGTGATCGTTCTCTGAGGTGTCCAGCCATCCGTCATCCGGGGGAATCCCCGTGTGCCTGCGCTCCGCCGCTATCCTCCTCGTCGCCGCGGCCCTCCTGGGCGTAACCACCTCGCCAGTCCACGCCGCGCAGCACCACCGCGCGCTGGCGACACCATCCTCTACCAGGCGGTCGGCAACCTGCCCGTCGCCCTGAGGACCGACCTATACCGAATTGCCAGTGCGCTCCAGTTGCCCCACGCGTGCTTCGAGTTCGGCGGGTAGGTGCCAACCGTCGGTGGTGGGTGTCATGTAGAGGCGGGCTTTGAGGCCGAGGAGGAGCTGGCGGCGCCTTTCCTGGTCGGCTTGTGTCCAGGCGTCGGTGAAGGTCTGGCCGGTGTCGACTTCCACCCAGGCGGACGGGCATTGCGGGAGGGCGGCGAGGCGGCGGCGTTCGTCGACGAGGGTTTCGAGGGCTTCGGAGTACTCGTCGTCGCCGCCGGGGTAGTCGAACAGGTTGCGGCGCTTCTCCTCGCGGAGGTCCTTCATGGCCTGGGTGACGTGGTTGAGCTGTTCGGTGTGGTCCTCGCCGGGGATGAACCTGCGCACCGTCATCGCCAACCCGGCCAAGCGCTCCACCAGGGCCGTGATCGCGGCGGTGACGCGCTCGCCCTTGACGGACTGGCCCTTGCAGGCCGGCTTGCCCGCGGTCTTCGCACACCGGTAGTACTCGTAGACCTTTCCGTTCTTGGCGAGGTTCACCTGCCGGTAGAACCGGTCGCCGCAGCGGTCACAGTGCGCAACACCCAGCCAGGGCGAGGCGCCGTTCGAGCGCTCCTTCGTCACCGCGCGCTCGTCCATCGCCGCCTGGATCGCAGCCCACTCCTCCTCGGTGAACAGCGGCTCGGCCATGCGGATCGGCAGACCCTTGGCGTCGCGGGCGATCTTGCGCGCCTTCACGGAGCGGCCGGTCAGCTTCAGGCCCATCGTCGCCGGCGACCGTAGGATCTTCCCCACGCTGGTCGGGTTCCAGTGGTTCGACGGCGCGGTCTTGCGCTTGCTCGTGTAGCTGTCGCCCTGGTGCTTGTACGCGTGGGTCGCGGGGGTGTCGAAGCCGGCGGCTTCCAGGGCCGTGGCGATCATCCACTGGCTCTGCCCCTCCAGGAGCAGCCTGCCCATGTAGCGGACCGCCTCGGACGTCACCGGGTCAGGCTCCAGCGTCCGCCCGCCACCGGGGCGGTCGACGATCCGGTACCCGTACGGCGGCTGCCCGCCCGCCCAGCGGTCCGTCTTCCGCAGGTGCCTGTGCGCGGCCGTGACGCGGGCCTTGATCCTCTTGAGCTCCATCTCCGCGAAGATCGACGCCAGCATCAGGAACACCTTCGCCAGCTCGTTCCCGAACGACCGTTCCTGACCCTTGCGGTAGTCCAGGGTGATGCCGTCGTCCGTGAACACCAGGACCTTGTGGTTCTCCTCCGCCCAGTGCGCCACGTCCGCACAGTCCTTCGCCGACCTGAACGCCCGGTCCACCTTCGCCCACACCAACGCGTCCCACTCACCCTGCCGCTCGGTCAGCCACGGACCCAGGTCCGGACGCTTCCACGGCGTGACCTCCGCGGAGACGTCCAGATCCTCGAAGGACCCGACGATCTCCCACTCCTTCGCCAGCGCGTGCCGGGTCGCCGTCTCCGCCTGGATCAGGTGCGACACCTTGCCCTCGTTACCGTGCGTGTCCGAGACACGCGAACCCACCACCGCCCGAACCGGCGCCGAAGCCGTGATGATGCTCACAGGAGGTCCCCTACCGCCCAGGCCAGCAGGCACCCTCGAACAGGCTGCGCTCGAACGGGTGGACCTTTTTCGAAAAGGTGTCGTTCCGCTGGCGCATCGACCTCCAGGTCGCCACCCCGGGCCTCGCCGACAGGACCGTCGAGGCCTACGTCGAACGCGCCGCTTCCCACGCCGAGCGCTGGAGCGACCACGCGCCGGTGACCGTGGTGTTCGACCACCAGTTCTGACAGCTCTCCACGGGCAGGGCTCCCAGGAGACCGGGAGCCCTGCCCGGACATCTCGACCGCACCGACTCGGACAGCGGGCCGCCGGCCTTCCGGGCGTACGGGGCCGCCTCGCTGCCGCAGTGCCGGGTGGTCGTGCCGTCGTGGGCCCGGGAGCCCTTGGGGACGAGCCCGACGACGTCCAGGTCGGACGTCGCATCGGCGACCGTCGGCGCCAAGCCCGCCGCCGAGCCCGCCGCCAAGTCCGTCGGCACGCCGAGCCCTTGCGCGTCAGCGTGCACGCCGTCCCGTACCGCTGGAGCGAGCCGTCCCCGGCCTCCACGCCCCAGGAGTCCGACCTACCGCCCCCGGCGTGGCAGATCGGCCCTCGTCAACTATCCTCCCGAATCAGCTTGTTGACGTGAGCACACCCGATTGTCTCGCCAAATTGCCCATTCGAGGCAGTACTTGATTATCGTTCACAGTACTCTCATATCGACGGGGATCGACCGGCGGCGACTCGCGCAAACCTCCTCGGGCGAAACCCGCCCGCCACTCAATCCGGCTGTGGCACAGCGCATTTGATCACGGCCGTCGCACCGCCGGCCCGTCGGGGCGCGGAGGCCGGGCTCGGGACGATCAAGAACGTGCAGCATTCAATGAGCGCGTGCTCACGTGAGCCGGATCACGCGGAGCCCCCGACCGCCGAGCGGGGCGTCGCCGGGCCGATTGGCCTGCGCCCTGGGGATACTGGGGATCCGCGGCAGCCGGGCATCCCCTCGGCCGATGCGATCGCATGTCAGCGCGCCATACCAAGAGGTGCGCCGTCGATCCAGACCTTCTATCCCGACGATTTACAAGTATTCTGTCTCCAACCGTGCGGAAACTCTCCGGGACCGGTCCTGGGATCAAGGGGTTTCCGCCGGGCGGTCGAAGCGTTTTTCGTTACTGGGAGTGACTTATGGCGGATGGTCACACAATGGATTTCAGTGTCCTCGGCCCGTTAGCAGTACAGGCTGACGGAATATCGGTGAATCCGGGCTCGGCGCGCCAGCGGGCGGTATTGTCCGCCCTCCTCCTCACTCCGGGTCAGCCCGTGACGGCGGAGCAACTCGCCGAAGCCGTCTGGCCGAGGAATCCTCCGAACGACGTCATGACGAACCTGCACAGCTACGTGTCGAATCTCCGGCGGATCCTGGAGCCGAACCGGCCACCCCGCTGCCGCGACACCGTTCTGAGGCGCGAGCCGAACGGCTACGTACTGGCGGTGGACACCGACTGCATCGACGCGACGCTCTTCGAACGCCTTCTGCACGACGGCCGGCGGCTGCTCCAGGCGGGACTGCACCAGAAGGCCGGGCGGACGCTGGGGAGCGCATTGGCGCTGTGCCGGGGAACGGCCTACCCCGAGGTGAGCGACTACGCGCTCGGGGCCCAAGCGGCCGCACGCTTCGAGGAGTTGCGGCTGCTGGCACTGGAGAGCCTGTGGGAGGCGAGGCTGTCCGAAGCGCGGGACTACTCGGTGGTCGCCGCCGAACTACCGGCGCTCACCTCGCGATTCCCGACCCGGGAGCGGTTCAGCTGGCTGCTGATGAAGGCCCTGTACCGGTCCGGTCGGCGGGCCGACGCGATCGACGCGTACCACCGGACCCGACGGACCCTGGCGGACGAGTACGGCGTGGACCCGGGCGCCGAGTTGCAGGAGCTGTTCGGCTCGATCCTGCGCGGCGACCCCGTCGCGGGCTGCGCATGAGCACGCCGCGACGATAGGCCCCCGACAACGGCCCGGTGGCGACGGCTGACACAGCCGTCGCCACCGGGTCCGCATTTTCGCCACCTCGATGACATGCTCATGCAATTTCGCTTGCCTTGCAGGCAACTCACGCTCGCGACCCGGGTTCCGCCCGCACTCCAAGGCTCCTCCAAGTGGACTCCAAGTCGACTCCAAGTCACTGCCAAGATCATCCTGGCAGGCTCTCGGTCAACCGAGCCGCTGGATCGAGATGAGGCGTCGGCAGCCCTCTCGCCCGAGCCGCTGGGTGGACAGCGACCGCACGCATGCGGCACGCGCAGTAGCCGTCCGCTCCGCCGGACCGGCGAGCACATCAGGACCACGAGGAAAGCCGAGTAGCCAGTGCCGCAGACGAGTTGTGAGCACGACCCGGTCGCCGTCGTCGGGCTGTCCGGCCCGACGCCCGGAGCCGACAGCGACCAGCAGGGCTACGACGGCCCTGACGGCGGCCCCGCGTTCTTCGGGCTTCCGGCCGCCCTGGCCGCCGAACTCGGCCCCGCGGACTGGAGGTTGTCGGAGCTCGCCTGGAGCGCGCTGGAGGACGCCGGGATCCTCCCCGCCTCGCTGCGCGGAAGCCGAACCGGTGTCTTCCTCGCACCGTCGTCGCCGGACCGATCGGCGCAGCAGTCACCGCAGCACTCGCCGGAGCGCCTTGCCGCCGTACTGGGCCTCCACGGTCCGCAGGCCGCTCCCGGACCGTCGGAAGCACCGGTGCAGGCCGCCGTCGCGCTCGCCGCGGAGGCGCTGCGCCGCGGGGAGTGCGACCTCGCCCTCGCCGGCGGCACGGTCCTCGCCGTGCTCCGGCGGCTGCCCGACGCGCGACGCGACGGCGCCCGGGTCCTGGGTGTGGTCGCCTGCGGCCGACCCGCGTCCGGCCCGGGTGTCCTCGAACTGCTCGGCGCCGTACCGGCCGATCCCCCGGCAGCCCCCGGGGCACGGCCCGCCGCCCGGCCGCTCCTCGTCACGGAGCGCACACCCCTGGTCCTCTCCGCCCGCAGCGACGCCGCCCTGCGGGCCCAGGCGCAGGCGCTCCGCGAGCGGCTGGCGGCCGACCCGGGCCTCCGGCTCGCCGACGTCGGCCACTCGCTCTCCACCACCAGGACGGCGTTCGAGCAGCGCGCCGTCCTGGTCGCCGAGAACCGCGTGGACGCCCTGCACGGACTGCGGGCCGTCGCCGAGGGCGGGTTCGCGCCGTCACTCGTCCGCGGGACGGCGGACACCGGGCGCGGAGTCGTCTTCGTCTTCCCGGGCCAGGGCACGCAGTGGCGGGGCATGGCCCTCGACCTGCTGGAGTCCTCGGAGCTCTTCCGGGACCACATGAAGGCCTGTGAGGACGCCCTCGCACCGTACGTCCCGTGGTCACTGGCCGACGTGCTGCGCGAGGCCCCCGGCGCCCCCGCCCCGGTGGCGGTGGACGTCGTCCAACCCGTCCTGTTCGCCGTGATGGTCTCGCTCGCGGCGCTGTGGCGCGCCGCCGGCGTGGCACCGGCCGCCGTGGTGGGCGCCAGCCTGGGTGAGATCGCGGCCGCCCACGTCGCCGGTGCGCTCACCCTGGAGGAGGCCGCCCAGGTCGTGGCGCTGTGGAGCCGGTCGCAGGCCGCCGCAGCAGGACAGGGCGATCTGGCCTCCGTCCTGCTGCCCCGCGAACAGCTGGCGCCACGGCTCGCCCGGTGGCAGGGCCGACTCGTCGTCGCCGGGACCAACGGCCCGCGATCCACCCTGTTCTCCGGTGACCGGGGGGCCGTGGACGAGCTGCTGACCGAACTGGCAGCCGAGGGGGTGCGGGCACGACGTCTGAGCAACGGACTCGCCGCACACTCCCCCGCACTCGGCCTCGACCGCGACGGCATCCTCGACGGCCTCGCCGCGATCCGCCCGCGCAGCTCCGCCGTACCGTTCTACTCCTCCTCGACCGGCGGGCTCCTGGACACCGCGGCCCTGGACGCCGCGTACTGGCTGCGGAACATCACCAGCGAGATCCGCTTCGAGGACGCCACCCGCGCGCTGCTGGCCCACGGGCACCGGCTCTTCCTGGAGGTGAGCCCGCACCCCGGCCTCCTCGGCGGCCTCCAGGAGACCCTGGACGACGAGGGCCTGACGGGCGGCGCCGTCGTCGTCGGCACCCTGCGCCGCGACCAGGGCGGGGCGGACCGGTTCCTCAGCTCGATGGCCGAACTGCACGTCCGAGGGGCCGCACCGGACTGGGCGGCCGCCCTCGGCGGATCCGGCGCACAGCGGGTGCCGCTGCCGACGTACCCGTTCCGCGCCGCCCGCCCGGACAGCGCACGCCCGGACAGCGCACGCCCGGACACCGCCCACGCGGGCGCCGTCGACGCGACCGCCGACCGGGCCCGCACCGCACCACAGGACTGGGTCCGTGACCTCGTCCGCGCCGAGATCACCGCGCTGTGCGGCCACGCGGCGGCAGCCACCCCCGAGGACCGGCCGCTCCGGGACCTCGGGTTCGACTCCGCCATGGCTGTCGAGCTGCGCAACCGGCTCATGGCGGCGACCGGTCTGGCCCTGCCCCTCACCCTGCTCTTCGACCACCCGACGCCGAAGGCCCTGAACCGCCACCTGCTCGCCCGGCTCACCGGAGAGGACGACGCCCCGGAGGCGGAGGCGACCGCCGACGGACAGCCGCCGGCCGTCGGCCACGACGCGGCCGGCGAGCAGGAGCCGATCGCGATCGTCGCGATGGCCTGCCGCTTCCCCGGCGAGGTCCGCAGCCCCGAACAGCTCTGGCGGCTCGTGGCGGACGGCCGCGACGCCGTCTCCTCGTTCCCCGACAACCGGGGCTGGGAGCTGGACTCGCTGTACGACCCCGACCCGTCCCGCAGCGGCCACACGTACACCCGTCAGGGCGGCTTCCTGCACGACGCCGACCGGTTCGACGCCGCCTTCTTCGGGATCAGCCCGCGCGAGGCGCTGGCGATGGACCCGCAGCAGCGGCTGCTGCTGGAGACCTCCTGGGAGGCCTTCGAGCGGGCCGGCATCGCCCCCGAGTCCCTGCGCGGCAGCCGGACCGGCGTGTACGTCGGCGCGATGACCCAGGACTACGGGGCCCGCATGCACGAGGCGAGCGACCTCGTCGAAGGGCACGTCCTGACCGGCACCACCGTGAGCGTCCTGTCCGGCCGGCTGTCGTACGTGTTCGGCCTGGAGGGCCCGGCGATCACGGTGGACACCGCGTGCTCCTCCTCGCTGGTCGCACTCCACCTGGCCTGCCAGTCGCTACGCAGGGGCGAGTGCTCGACCGCCCTCGCCGGCGGCGCGGCGGTCATGGCCGCCCCCGGCATGTTCGTCGAGTTCAGCCGCCAGCGCGGCCTCGCCCCCGACGGGCGCTGCAAGGCCTTCGCAGCCGCCGCCGACGGCACCGGCTGGGGCGAGGGCGTCGGCGTCCTCCTGCTGGAACGGCTCTCCGACGCCCAGCGCAACGGGCACCCGGTCCTCGCCGTCATCCGCGGCTCCGCCGTCAACCAGGACGGCGCCTCCAACGGGCTCTCCGCGCCCAACGGGCCGTCGCAGCAGCGGGTGATCCGGGCCGCCCTCGCGGACGCCCGGCTGGCCGCGGCCGACGTGGACGCGGTGGAGGCGCACGGGACGGGCACCCGACTGGGCGACCCGATCGAGGCGCAGGCCCTGCTCGCCACCTACGGACAGCGGCGGTCGGCCGAACGGCCGCTGCTGCTGGGCTCGTTGAAGTCCAACATCGGCCACACCCAGGCGGCCGCCGGGGTCGGCGGCGTGATCAAGATGGTGCTGGCGATGCGCAACGGCGTGCTGCCGCGCACCCTGCACGTCGACGAGCCCTCCCCGCACGTGGACTGGTCCTCCGGCGCCGTCGAACTGCTCACCGAGGCACGGGAATGGCCGGCCGGGGAGCGGACCCGACGAGCCGCCGTGTCCTCGTTCGGGATCAGCGGGACCAACGCGCACGTCATCCTGGAAGAGGCGCCCGTCGCCGAGGAGCCGACGCCCACGACGCCCGCCCCGGCGGTCGTGCCGTGGGTGCTGTCCGCCCGGGACGAGCGGGCCCTGCGCGCCCAGGCCGAGCGGCTGCGGGCGGCGGTCGAGGCTCACCCGGAGTGGGAGCCGGCCGCGGTGGCCGCAGCGCTGGTGTCGGGCCGGACCGTGTTCGAGCAGCGGGCGGTGGTGATCGGGGAGGACCGCGCGGAGTTGTTGAGCGGACTCATAGCCGTCGCCGAGGGAACCGCCCCCACCGGCAGCGGCAGCTTCGAGCGTCCGGTGTTCGTGTTCCCCGGACAGGGCTCGCAGTGGATCGGCATGGGCGCCGAACTCCTCGACACCTCACCCGAGTTCGCGGGATCCATCGCCCGCTGCCAGGAGGCGCTCGCGCCGCACATCGACTGGTCGCTGACGGACGCCCTGCGCGGCACCCTCGACCTCGGGCGGGTCGACGTCGTCCAGCCCACGTTGTTCGCCGTCATGGTCGCCCTCGCCGAGCTCTGGCAATCCCTCGGCATCCACCCCGCCGCCGTCATCGGCCACTCCCAAGGCGAAATAGCCGCAGCCACCATCGCCGGCGCCCTCACCCTCGAAGACGGCGCCCGCATCGCCGCCCTGCGCAGCCGCGCCATCCTCGCCATCAGCGGACAGGGCGGCATGGCGTCCATTCCCCTCGGCCACCAGGACACCGTCGAGCTGTTGAAGGCCTGGGACGGACGGCTGAGCGTCGCCGCCCACAACGGCCCCACCACCACCGTCATCGCCGGCGACCACGACGCCCTCGACCAACTCCTCACCCACTGCGACGAAACCGGCATCCGCGCCCGCCGCATCGACGTCGACTACGCCTCCCACACCCACCACGTCGAACAACTCCGCGACCAGCTCGCCACCGAACTCGCCGGCATCACCGCCAAACCCGCCGACATCCCCTTCTACTCCACCGTCACCGGCAAGCGGATCGACACCACCCAACTCAACGCGGACTACTGGTACACCAACCTCCGCCAGCCCGTCCTCCTCGAACCGACCCTCCGCGGCCTCGCCACCCACGGTCACACCAGCTACCTCGAAATCAGCCCCCACCCCGTCCTCACCCCCGCCATCGAGGAAACCCTCGACACCGCAACCCCCACCCTCGTGACCGGCACCCTCCGCCGGAACGAGGGCGGCCTCCGCCGACTGCTCACCTCGGCCGCCGCGATCCACACCCACGGCCACCCCGTCGACTGGACGGCCCTGCTCCCCACCGACGGTCCCCACCAGGTCGACCTGCCCACCTACCCCTTCCAGGGCGAACGCTTCTGGCTGACCGCGCCCACAGCGGCCAACCCCCGCACCGCCGGACTCGACACCGCCGAGCACCCGCTGCTCGCCGCCGCCGTCCCGCTGCCGGACGACGAGGGCATGTTCCTCACCGGCCTGCTCTCCCTCACCACCCACCCCTGGCTCGCCGACCACGCCGTCTTCGGCACCGCGCTCCTCCCCGGCACCGCCCTCGTCGAACTCGCCCTCCACGCCGGCCGTCAGGTCGACTGCGAGCACCTCGAAGAGCTGACGCTGGAAGCGCCGCTCGTCCTCCCCGAACAGCAGCCCGTCCGGTTCCAGGTCCGCGTCGGTGTGCCCGACGAGGCCGGCCGACGCCCCGTCACCATCCACTCCGTCCGCCACTCCGCCCAGCACACCGGGGACGGCTGGACCAGGCACGCGACCGGGATCCTGGCAGTGGAGGGCCCGGGCCACGCAGGGGCCGCGGACGGGTCGCAGCCCTGGACAGCGACGCTCGATCCGGCCGACGCGCTCTACGACCGGCTGGCCGACGTCGGTTTCGACTACGGTCCGGCGTTCCAGGGCCTCCGGGCCGTCGGTCGGCACGGCAACGAGATCCTGGCCGAGGTCGCGCTCCCGCGCGAACGCCACGACGACCGCTTCGACCTGCACCCGGCCCTCCTGGACGCGGCCCTGCACGCCTGCCTGCTGGAGGGATCGGACGGCGTCCGCCTGCCGTTCGCCTGGTCCGACGTCGTCCTCCACCCCACGGCGGCCACCTCGCTCCGCGTCCGGCTCACCCCGACCGGCCCCGACACCGTCTCCCTCACCGCCACCGACGAGGCCGGAAGCCCGGTCGTCTCGGTCGGCTCGCTGACGCTGCGGCCGGTGACGCCCGAGCAGTTCAGCGCCGCCTCCCACAGCCGCCACCAGTCGCTGTACCAGGTGGACTGGGTACCGCTGCCGCCCGGCGCCGACGCACCCGACGAGGCGCCGTTCCTCCTGGGCACCGACGACACCGACGGTACCGACGACACCCGCGACTCCGCCTACGCCGGCCCCGCCGATCTGCTCGCGATCCGGGCCCCGCTGCCGACCACGGTCGTGGCGGCCTTCGGGCCCGGGGAGGGAGCGTCCGTCGAGAACGTCCACGCGGCGGCCGGGCGCGCCCTGGACCTCGTCCGGGCCTGGCTCGACTCGGAGCGCTTCGCCGACGGCCGGCTCGTGCTGCTCACCCGTGGCGCCGTGGCGGTGGATCCGGCCGACGACGTCACGGACCTGGTCCACGCCCCGCTGTGGGGCCTGGTCCGCTCCGCCCAGTCGGAGAACCCCGGCCGCCTCGTGCTGGCCGACCTCGACGACCACCCCGACTCCTACCCGGCCCTGGTGCGGGCGCTCTCCTCGGCGGAACCCCGACTGGCAGAGCCCCAGTTGGCGGTACGCGAAGGCCGCGTCTCGGCCGCCCGGCTGGCCGTCGCGGCGCCCGGCGCAGCGGAGGCCCCGGCCCCGTTCGGCCCCGCCGGCACCGTGCTGGTGACCGGGGGCACCGGCCTGCTCGGCGGCCTGCTCGCCCGCCACCTGGTGACCCGGTACGGCGTGCGCCACCTGCTGCTCCTCAGCCGGCGGGGGCCCGACGCCGACGGTGCGGCCGAGCTGCGGGACGAACTCACGGCGGCGGGCGCCACGGTGACGGTCGCGGCGTGCGACACGGCCGACCGGGAGGCACTCGCCGCGGCCCTGGCCCAGGTGCCCGCCGAACAGCCGCTGGCCGCCGTGGTCCACACGGCGGGCATCCTGGACGACGGTGTGCTGACGGCCCTGACCCCCGACCGGGTGTCGGCCGTCCTGCGGCCCAAGGTCGACGCGGCGTGGCACCTCCACGAACTGACCCGCGGCAGCGACCTCCGCGCGTTCGTCCTCTTCTCCTCGGCCGCGGGCGTCCTGGGCCAGGCCGGCCAGTCGAGCTACTCGGCGGCCAACGCCTTCCTCGACGCCCTGGCGCAGCGGCGCCGCGCGGAGGGCCTGCCCGCGCACTCCCTGGCCTGGGGACTGTGGGCGGAGTCCAGCGGGATGACCGGCCACCTGGCCGAGGCCGACCTCCGCCGCCTGAGCCGTACGGGCCTCGCCCCCATGCCCTCCGACGAGGGACTCGCGCTCTTCGACGCGGCCCTGCGGACGGACCGCGCGGCGCTGGTTCCGGCCCGGCTGGACACCGCGGCCCTGCGGGTGCAGCCCGAGGTGCCACCGGTGCTCCGCGGCCTGGTCCGGGCCCCGAGGACGCGGGACACGTCCGCCCCGCAGACCGGGACCTTCCGGCAGCGGTTCGCCGCTCTGGAGGCGCCCGCGCGCGGCCGCGCCCTGCTCGACGTGGTCCGGGCCCAGGTGGCGGCCGTGCTGGGCTACGCCTCTCCGGACCGGGTCGAACCCGATCGCGGCTTCCTCGACCTCGGCCTCGACTCCCTCACCGCGCTCGAACTGCGCAACCGGCTCGGCCGGGAGAGCGGCACCCGGCTGCCCGTCACCCTGATCTTCGACCACCCGACCCCGGCCGCGGTCGCCCGCCACCTGGAGAACGAGGTGTTCCCGGCCGACCGGACAGCGGAGCAAGCGGAGGAACCGGCACCCGAGGAGGTCGACGAGGCCGAGTTCCGACGGGCCCTGGCGACGGTCCCGCTGGCCCGCTTCCAGGAAGCCGGGCTGGTCCGCACCCTCCTCCAACTCGCGGACCCGGCAGGCGAACCGACGGACGCCGACGAGCCGGACCACGGCAGCGCCCTCGACACGATGGACCTGGACAGCCTCATCCGGGTCGCCCTCGGCGACAACTGATCACGCCGCACCACCCCTCTACGGCACGGAGTTTCGGAGTTCGCGATGACCGTATCCAGTGAAGAAGTCGTCAAGGCGCTACGGGCTTCCCTCAAGGAGGCCGAACTGCTGCGGCAGCAGAACCGGAAACTGACCGCTGCGGCCTCCGACCCGATCGCCATCGTCGGCATGGCCTGCCGCTACCCGGGGGGCGTCACCTCGCCCGAGGGCCTCTGGCAGTTGGTCGCGAGCGGCGGCGACGCCGTCACCGCCTTCCCGGAGGACCGCGGCTGGGACCTGGACGCGCTCTACGACTCCGACCCCGAGGCGGTCGGAAAGACCTACGCCCGGGCCGGCGGCTTCCTCCACGAGGCCGCGCTCTTCGACCCGGACTTCTTCGGGATCAGCCCGCGCGAGGCGCTCGCCATGCACCCGCAGCAGCGGCTGCTGCTGGAGACCTCCTGGGAGGCCTTCGAGCGGGCCGGCATCGACCCGGCCTCCGTCCGCGGCAGCCGGACCGGTGTGTTCGCCGGCGTGATGCACCAGGACTACGCCGCGCGGCTGCGCCGCACCCCCGACGACCTCGAGGGCTACCTGATGACGGGCAGCCTGGGCAGCGTGGTGTCCGGGCGGGTCGCGTACAGCCTGGGCCTGGAGGGGCCCGCGATCACCGTGGACACGGCGTGCTCCTCGTCGCTGGTCGCGCTGCACCTCGCCGGACAGGCGCTGCGCAACGGGGAATGCACGATGGCCCTCGTCGGCGGCGTCACCGTGATGACCGGACCGGGCGGCTTCGTCGAGTTCAGCCGTCAGCGGGCGCTGTCCCCCGACGGGCGCTGCCGGGCCTTCGCGGCCGCCGCCGACGGCACCGGCTGGGCGGAGGGTGTCGGAGTCCTGCTGCTGGAACGGCTCTCCGACGCCCGGCGCAACGGGCACCCGGTGCTCGCCGTGGTCCGCGGCTCGGCCGTCAACCAGGACGGAAGCAGCAGCGGGTTCTCCGCGCCCAACGGACCCGCCCAGCAGCGGGCGATCCGGGACGCGTTGAAGAACGCCCGGCTGGCCGCGGCCGACGTGGACGCGGTCGAGGCGCACGGCACCGGCACCCGGTTGGGTGACCCGATCGAGGCGCAGGCGCTGTTCGCCACCTACGGCCAGGACCGGCCGGCCGAACGGCCGCTGCTGCTGGGCTCGTTGAAGTCCAACATCGGCCATGCGCAGGCCGCGGCCGGGGTCGGCGGCGTGATCAAGATGGTGATGGCGATGCGGCACGGCGTACTGCCGCAGACGCTGCACGTCGACGAGCCCACCCCGCACGTCGACTGGTCCTCCGGTGCCGTCGAACTGCTCACCGAGGCACGGGAATGGCCGGCCGGGGAGCGGACCCGACGAGCCGCCGTGTCCTCGTTCGGGATCAGCGGGACGAACGCGCACGTGATCCTGGAGGAGGCGCCGGCTGCTTCGCCCGCCGCCTCGGCGGAGGACTCCGCCACCGACTCGCCGTTCCCCGTGGTGCCGTGGGTGCTCTCCGCCCGCGACGAGCAGGCGCTGCGCGCGCAGGCTGAACAGTTGGCCGCGTTCCTCCAGGAGCGCCCCGACACCGACCTTCGGGCCGTCGGCCACACCCTGCTCACCGGACGGGCCCACCTGGACCACCGGGCCGTCGCCATCGGCGAGAACCGTGAGGAACTGCTCAACGCTCTCGCCGCCATCGCCGACGGCACCGCCCCCACCGGCAGCGGCAGCTACGACCGTCCGGTGTTCGTGTTCCCCGGACAGGGCTCGCAGTGGATCGGCATGGGCGCCGAACTCCTCGACACCTCACCCGTGTTCGCCGCCTCCATCGCCCGCTGCCAGGACGCCCTGGCCCCGCACATCGACTGGTCGCTGACGGACGCCCTGCGCGGCACCCTCGACCTCGCACGCGTCGACGTCGTCCAACCCACCCTGTTCGCCGTCATGGTCGCCCTCGCCGAACTCTGGCAGTCCCTCGGCATCCACCCCGCCGCCGTCATCGGACACTCCCAGGGCGAGATCGCCGCCGCCACCATCGCCGGCGCCCTCACCCTCGAAGACGGCGCCCGCATCGCCGCCCTGCGCAGCCGCGCCATCCTCGCCATCAGCGGACAGGGCGGCATGGCGTCCATTCCCCTCGGCCACCAGGACACCGTCGAGCTGTTGAAGGCCTGGGACGGACGGCTGAGCGTCGCCGCCCACAACGGCCCCACCACCACCGTCATCGCCGGCGACCACGACGCCCTCGACCAACTCCTCACCCACTGCGAGAACTCGGACATCCGCGCCCGCCGCATCGACGTCGACTACGCCTCCCACACCCACCACGTCGAACAACTCCGCGACCAGCTCGCCGAACAGCTCAGCGGCATCACCCCCAAGCCCGCCGACATCCCGTTCTACTCCACCGTCACCGGCGAACGGATCGACACCACCCGCCTCGACGCGCACTACTGGTACACCAACCTCCGCCAACCCGTCCTCCTCACCGACGCGCTGCGCTCCGCCCTCGCCGACGGCCACCACACCTTCATCGAGGCCAGCCCCCACCCCGTCCTCACCACCACCGTCCAGGACACCGCCGAAGCCGCCGACCAGCCCGCCGTCACCACCGGCACCCTCCGCCGGAACGAAGGCACCTGGACCCGACTCCTCACCTCGGCCGCCCACCTCCACACCCACGGCCACCCCGTCGACTGGACCCTCTTCCTCGCCCCCGGCACCCACCCCGACCTCCCCACCTACCCCTTCCAGCACCAGCACCTGTGGATCGAGGACACCGCCGTCGCCTCTGCCTCCCCGGCGGGGTACAGCACCCAGGACGCGGGTTTCTGGGAGGCCGTCGAGGAGCAGGACGTCGCCGCCGTGGCCGCGACGCTGCAGGTGGACGACGACGAGCGACGGCGGTCGCTGAGCGCCCTGCTGCCCGCGCTCTCCTCGTGGCACCGGCAGAGCCGCGACCGGTCGGCGGTGGACGACTGGCGGTACGGGATCGCCTGGAAGCCCGTGCCCGAGGGCGCCGCGTCCGCCCTCTCCGGCACCTGGCTGGTGGTCGTTCCCGCGGGCTGCGCGGACGACGCCTGGGTCACCGGAGCCGTACGCCTCCTCGGCCTGCGCGGCGCCCGGCCCGTGGTCCTGGAGGCGGGCGCGGCCGACGCGGACCGCGACGTGCTGGCCGCGCGGCTGGGCGAGGTGCTCGACGACGGCGGGTCCGGCCCGGCCGGCCTGCTGTCCTTCCTGGGACTGGACGCCCGCCGCCACCCCGGGAAGCACACCGTGACGAGCGGCCTCGCGCTGACGCTGGCGCTGGTCCAGGCCCTGGCCGACCTCGGCCTCCGGGCGCCGCTGTGGTGCGCCACGCGCGGCGCCGTGTGCGCCGGACCGTCCGACGGCCCGGCGGATCCGGTGCAGGCCCAGTTGTGGGGCCTCGGCCGGGTCGTCGCCCTTGAGCAGTCGCAGCTCTGGGGCGGACTGGTCGACCTGCCCGAGGAGCCCGACGAGCGGGCGCTCGGCCGGCTGGCCCGGGCGCTCTCGGGATCCTCCGGGGAGGACCAGGTGGCGGTCCGTCCGGCCGGCCTGTTCGCGCGGCGGATGGTCCGTGCGCAGCTTGGCGCCGCCAAGCCCGTCCGGGGCTGGCGTCCCGGGGGCACGGTGCTGGTCACCGGCGGCACCGGGAGCCTCGGCCCCCGGCTCGCGCGCTGGCTGGCCGACCACGGCGCCGAGCACCTCGTCCTGGCCAGCCGCTCGGGCCCGGACGCCCCGGGCGCCGCCGACCTGGCCGCCGAGTTGGAGGGTCGGGGCGTGGCCGTCACCCTGGCCGCGTGCGACGTGGCGGACCGCGACGCGGTCGCCGGGCTGCTCGACCGGCTGCGGGCGGACGGCCACACGGTGCGGGCCGTCCTGCACACGGCCGCGTTCATCGAACTGACCTCCGTCGCCGACACCGCCCTGGAGAGCCTCGACCAGGTGCTGGCCGCCAAGGTGGACGGCGCCCGGCACCTGGCCGACCTGCTCGACCCGGACCAGCTCGACGCCTTCGTCCTGTTCTCCTCGATCGCCGCCTTCTGGGGCAGCGGCGACCACGCCGCCTACGCGGCCGCCAACGCGGCGCTCGACGCCCTCGCCGAACAGGGCCGCGCGCAGGGCCTGCCGATGCTGTCGGTCGCCTGGGGCGTCTGGGAGGACGCCGTCAACACCTGGAAGAACCTCGGCGACCCTGACGTCGAACGCACCCGTCGCCGCGTGCGCGGACAGGGTCTGCCGCTGATGGCCCCCGAGCTGGCGATCGCCGCCCTGCAGCAGGCGCTGGACCACGACGACACCTTCGTCGCGGTGGCCGAGGTCGACTGGCAGCGCTTCGTCCCGTTGTTCACCGCGGTGCGCCCGAGCCCCCTGCTCACCGGACTCCCCGAGGCGCGTGCCGTGCTGGCGTCGTCCGCCGGGACGGCGACCGGTGCGGCGGCCGACGCGGCCGGCTCCGGCTCCGAGCTCCGGCGGTCCCTCGCGGACCTGTCCGAGCCGGACCAGGTCCGCGCGCTCACCGACCTCGTCACCGCGCACGCCGTCGCGGTGCTGGGGCACAGCACCGCGGACGGCATCCGGCCCGACCGGGCCTTCAAGGACCTGGGGTTCGAGTCGCTGACGGCGGTCGAACTGCGCAACCGGCTGGCCTCCGCCACCGGCCTGCGCCTCCCGGCGACGCTGGTCTTCGACTACCCGACACCGACCGCGCTCGCCAGCCAACTGCGGCGCGACATCCTGGAGTTGGGGGCACCGGAGCTGCCCGCCCCGGCCGGGACCGCCACCCCGGCGGGCGACGGCGCGGATGACGACGAGGCGATCGCGATCGTGGGCACGGCCTGCCGCTTCCCCGGTGGCGTGACGACGCCCGAGCAGCTGTGGCAGCTGCTCGCCACGGACGGCGACGTCGTCTCCGACCTGCCCACCGACCGCGGCTGGGACCCGGACGCGGTACCCGGCCAGCAGGGCGGCTTCGTCCGGGACGTGGACGGGTTCGACGCCGCGTTCTTCGGGATCAGCCCGCGCGAGGCGCTGGCGATGGACCCGCAGCAGCGGCTGCTGCTGGAGACCTCCTGGGAGGCCTTCGAGCGGGCCGGCATCGACCTGACCGCCCTGCGCGGCAGCCGGACCGGCGCCTTCGTCGGCGCCATGCAGCACGGGTACGGCGTCCGTTCGGCCGACGCATCGGCCGCCATCGAGGACTACGTCATCACCGGCAGCGTCACCAGCGTCATCTCGGGCCGACTGGCCTACGCGTTCGGCCTGGAGGGGCCGGCCATCACCGTCGACACCGCGTGCTCGTCCTCCCTGGTCGCGCTCCACCTGGCCGCCCGGGCCCTGCGGGCCGGCGAGTGCTCGATGGCCATCGCGGGCGGTGCGGTGGTGATGCCGACCCCGGACTCGTTCATCGGGTTCAGCCGCATGGGCGCGCTGTCCGAGACTGGCCGCTGCAAGGCGTTCTCCGACGATGCCGACGGGTTCGGCCTCTCCGAGGGGGTCGGCGTGGTGCTGGTCGAACGGCTCTCCGACGCCCGCCGCAACGGGCACCCCGTCCTCGCCGTGATCCGCGGCTCGGCCGTCAACCAGGACGGCGCCTCCAACGGGCTGGCCGCCCCCAACGGCCCGTCGCAGCAGCGGGTGATCCGGGCCGCCCTCGCGGACGCCCGGCTCACCACCGCCGACGTGGACGCGGTCGAGGCGCACGGTACCGGCACCCGGCTGGGTGACCCGATCGAGGCGCAGGCCCTGCTCGCCACCTACGGCAAGGACCGGCCCGCCGAACGGCCGCTGCTGCTGGGCTCGTTGAAGTCCAACATCGGCCACACCCAGGCCGCGGCCGGGATCGCCGGTGTGATCAAGATGGTGCTCGCCCTGCACAACGAGGTGCTTCCGCGCACCCTCCACGTCAGCGAGCCCACCTCCCACGTCGACTGGTCCGCCGGTGCCGTCGAACTGCTCACCGAGGCACGGGAATGGCCGCAGGAGGACGGGCGTCCGCGACGGGCGGGCGTCTCCGCTTTCGGGATCAGCGGGACGAACGCGCACGTGATCCTGGAGGAGGCGCCGGCTGCTTCGCCCGCCGCCTCGCCGGAGGACTCCGCCACCGACTCGCCGTTCCCCGTGGTGCCATGGGTCCTCTCCGCCCGCGACGAGCAGGCGCTGCGCGCCCAGGCAGGACAGTTGGCCGCGTTCCTCCAGGAGCGCCCCGACACCGACCTGCGGGCCGTCGGCCACACCCTCCTCACCGGACGGGCCCACCTGGACCACCGGGCCGTCGCCATCGGACAGAACCACGCCGAACTACTGAGCGGCCTCGCTGCCATCGCCGACGGCACCGCCCCCATCGGCAGCGGCAGCTTCGAGCGTCCGGTGTTCGTGTTCCCCGGACAGGGCTCGCAGTGGATCGGCATGGGCGCCGAACTCCTCGACACCTCACCCGTGTTCGCCGCCTCCATAGCCCGTTGCCAGGAAGCGCTCGCGCCGCACATCGACTGGTCGCTGACGGACGCCCTACGCGGCACCCTCGACCTCGCACGCGTCGACGTCGTCCAGCCCACCCTGTTCGCCGTCATGGTCGCCCTCGCCGAACTCTGGCAGTCCCTCGGCATCCACCCCGCCGCCGTCATCGGCCACTCCCAGGGCGAGATCGCCGCAGCCACCATCGCCGGCGCCCTCACCCTCCACGACGGCGCCCGCATCGCCGCCCTGCGCAGCCGCGCCATCCTCGCCATCAGCGGCCACGGCGGCATGGCGTCCATCCCCCTCGGCCACCACGACACCGTCGAGCTGTTGAAGGCCTGGGACGGACGACTCAGCATCGCCGCCCACAACGGCCCCACCACCACCGTCATCGCCGGCGACCACGACGCCCTCGACCGACTCCTCACCCACTGCGACGAAACCGGCATCCGCGCCCGCCGCATCGACGTCGACTACGCCTCCCACACCCACCACGTCGAAACCATCCGCCAACACCTCGCCACCGAACTCGCCGGCATCACCCCGACGGAAGCCACCATCCCGTTCTACTCCACCGTCACCGGCGAACGAATCGACACCACCCAACTCAACGCGGACTACTGGTACACCAACCTCCGCCAACCCGTCCTCCTCACCGACGCCCTCAACTCCGCCCTCACCGACGGCCACACCACCTACCTCGAAATCAGCCCCCACCCCGTCCTCACCCCGGCCATCGAGGAAACCCTCGACACCACAACCCCCACCCTCATCACCGGCACCCTCCGCCGGAACGAGGGCGGCCTCCACCGACTGCTCACCTCAGCCGCCGCGATCCACGCCCATGGCCACCCCGTCGACTGGACCCCCTTCCTCACCCCCGGCACCCACCCCGACCTCCCCACCTACCCCTTCCAACGCGAACGCTTCTGGCTGACCGCACCCACGGCGACGAACCCCCGCACCGCCGGACTCGACTCCGCCGAGCACCCGCTGCTCGCGGCGGCCGTCCCGCTGCCGGACGACGAGGGCATGCTCCTCACCGGCCTGCTCTCCGCCGCCACCCACCCCTGGCTCGCCGACCACGCCGTCTGGGGGACCGTTCTCGCCCCCGGCACGGCCCTCGTCGAACTCGCCCTCCACGCCGGCCGCCGACTCGGCTGCCACCACATCGAGGAGCTCACCCTCCAGGCGCCGCTCGTCCTCCCCGGCCAGGACGGCGTCCGCGTCCAGGTCCGCGTCGGCGCGGCGGACGCCACCGGGCGTCGCGCTCTCACCGTCCACTCCGCCGTGGACGGTTCGGAGGCCGGCGGCGCCTGGACCTGCCACGCGACCGGCACCGCCTCGCCGACCGAGCCGTCCGAGCCGACCGCCGGCTGGGCGTCCGGCCGCGTCTGGCCGCCGGCCGGGGCCGAGCCGGTCGAACTCGACGGCCTCTACGAGCGGCTCGCCGTCGACGGCCTCGGGTACGGTCCCGCGTTCCGAGGGCTGCGCGCCGCCTGGCGGCTCGGCGAGGAGGTGTACGCCGAGGTGCGGCTGCCGCGCGAACAGCACGACGCGGCCGCCGAGTTCGGCCTGCACCCCGCCCTGCTGGACGCGGCCCTGCACACCACGCTGATCGACGGCGCGGAGCAGGTGAGGCTGCCGTTCTCGTGGACCGGTGTCACCCTGCACGCCGCCGGCGCGACCGCGCTCCGGGTGCGGCTGACTCCGACCGGTCCGGACGAGCTGTCGCTGGCGGTGGCCGACGAGACCGGTCTGCCGGTCGCCACGATCGACTCGCTCGCCGTCCGGCCGGTCTCCCGGGCGCAGCTCGGCTCCGCCTCCCGTCGCTCCGGCGCCGACTCGCTGTTCCAGCTGGCGTGGCACGAGCTGCCCGGCCGTACGAACGCGGGCACGGTCCGCCACGCGGTACTCGGTTCCGACGCGTTCGGCGGAGACGGCCATCCGGATCTCGCGGCCCTCGCCGACGCGATCGGCGCCGGCGCACCGGTGCCCGAGGCCGTCGTGCTCCCCTGGACGTCGGAGCCCGGCGGGGACACCCTGTCCGCGGACGCGGCCGGGCGGGCGGTGGAACGGGCGCTGTCCCTGCTCCAGTCCTGGGTGGCCGACGACCGGTTCGGCGGCGCCCGCCTGGTGGTGGTGACCGCCGGCGCCGTCGACACCTCGCTCCGGGCCGTGTCCCCCGACCTGGCGGCGGCCGCCGTCTGGGGTGCGGTGCGGTCGGCGCAGGCCGAGCACCCGGGCAGGTTCGTCCTGGTGGACCTCGACGGCCCCGCGGCCGACGACCGGACCGCGCCGTCGGCCGCGCTGTCCGCCGTACTGCCGGCCGTGCTGCCGGCCGTGCTGGACGGTGCCGAGCCGCAGTACGCGGTCCGGGCCGGGCGGGTGCTGGTGCCCCGGCTGGCACGGCTGCACCCGGCCGACGATGTCGCCGCCACCGCCCTGGACCCGGAGGGCACCGTGCTGATCACCGGGGGTACCGGCACGCTGGGCGCCCTCGTCGCCCGGCACCTGGTCGACACGTACGGCGTCCGGCACCTGCTGCTGGTCAGCCGGCAGGGCCGGCAGGCGCCCGGCGCCGCCGAACTGGCCCTGTCCCTGGCCGGGTCGGGCGCCGAGGTGACCTTCGCCCCGTGCGACGCGGCCGACCGGGAGTCGCTGGCCTCGGTGCTCGCGGCCGTCCCGGCGCGCCACCCGCTGACCGGGGTGGTGCACGCGGCCGGGGTGCTGGACGACGGCACCCTCGCCTCGCTCACCCCGGAGCGGGCCAGGGCCGTGCTGCGCCCGAAGGCGGACGCCGCCTGGAACCTGCACGAGCTGACCCTGAACGCCAAGCCGGCGATGTTCGTGCTGTTCTCGGCCGCGGGCGGGCTGCTCGGCAATGCCGGGCAGGCCAACTACGCCGCCGCCAACGCCTACCTGGACGGCCTGGCCGCCCACCGCCGCGCGCTGGGCCTGCCCGGGGTGTCGATGGCGTGGGGGCTGTGGTCGGCGGCCAGCGCCATGACCCGCGGTCTGAGCGAGGCGGACCGGTCGCGGATGCGGCGCTCGGGCGTGCTGCCGATGTCCACGGCGGCGGGCCTGGCGCTGTTCGACACCGCGCTCGCCCAGGACCGGCCGTTGGTGCTCCCGGTCCGACTGGACCTGCGCGCGCTCCGCGAGGGCGGCTCGACGCGGGACCTGCCGCTGCTGCGGGCCCTGCTCGGCACGGCACCGCGGCGCGCGGCCCGCTCCGAGGCGCCGGCCGCAACCGGCGCCGGGCTGTCGCTCGACGGCCTGTCCGCCGCCGAACGGTCGCACACCCTCGTCGAGTTGGTGCGGGTCCAGGTGGCCGCGGTGCTCGGCCACGCCTCGCCGGAGGCGGTCGGCACCGGGCGCGGCTTCCTGGAGTCCGGGTTCGACTCGCTGCGCGGAGTGGAGCTGCGCAACCGCCTGGCCACGGCCACCGGCCTGCGCCTGCCCGCGACGCTGGTCTTCGACCACCCGACGCCGGCCGCCGTCGCCGAGCACCTCGGCGAGCTGCTCCGGCAGCGCGACCGGACGGCCGCCGCACCGGCCCCGCTCGACCTCGACGCCCTGGAGGCGGGTCTGCGCGACCTGGCCCCCGCGGACCGGGCCGCGCGTGAGCGGCTCGCCGAGCGGCTGCGCGGGCTGGCGGCGCAGCTGCACGCGCCGCAGGCCGAGGCGGCGCCCGAACTCCCCTCCGATGAGGAGGAGTTCGCGGACATCACGCTCGACGAGATCCTCGACATCGTCGACAGCGAACTGCGGAACCCGTGACCATGCCCACCCCGGGCCCACCGTCGGACCCGTCCTTGAACTCGGACCCGTCGTTGAACAGAGAGGCGCACAGCGGAATGACGAGTAGCGAGAAGGTCGTCGACGCGCTCAAGCGGCTGACCGTCGACCTGCGCCGGACCCGCCGGCGGCTCCAGGAGGTCGAGGAGGGGGCCCGTGAGCCGATCGCGATCGTCGGCATGGCGTGCCGCTACCCCGGCGGGGTCGCCTCCCCGGAGGACCTGTGGCGCGTGGTGGCCGAGGAGCGGGACGCGATCTCGCCCTTCCCGACGGACCGCGGCTGGGACGGCGGCCTGCACGACCCCGACCCGGCCCGACACGGCACGGTGTACGTCCGCGAGGGCGGCTTCCTGCACGACGCGGCCGAGTTCGACCCGGCGTTCTTCGGCATGAGCTCCCGCGAGGCGCTGGCCACCGACCCGCAGCAGCGGCTGCTGCTGGAGACCTCCTGGGAGGCCTTCGAGCGGGCGGGGATCGCCCCGGAGACCCTGCGCGGCAGCCGGACCGGCGTCTTCGCCGGGGTGATCTACCAGGACTACGCCTCGCGGCTGCGCCGGGTGCCGGGTGAGTTCGAGGGCTACGTCGGCAACGGCAGTACCGGCAGCGTCGCCTCCGGCCGGGTCGCGTACACCTTCGGCCTGGAGGGTCCGGCCGTCACCCTCGACACCGCGTGCTCGTCGTCCCTGGTGGCCCTGCACCAGGCGGCGCAGGCGCTGCGGAGCGGCGAGTGCTCGCTCGCCCTCGCCGGCGGTGTGACCGTGATGGCCTCGCCGATGGCGCTGGTCGAGTTCAGCCGGCAGCGGGGCCTGGCGCCCGACGCGCGCTGCAAGGCGTTCTCGGCCCGGGCCGACGGGACCGGCCTGGGCGAGGGCGTCGGGATGCTGCTGCTGGAACGCCTCTCCGACGCCCGGCGGAACGGCCGGCACGTCCTCGCCGTGATCCGGGGCAGCGCGGTCAACCAGGACGGCGCGAGCAGCGGCCTGACGGCCCCGAGCGGGCCCGCCCAGCAGCGGGTGATCCGGCAGGCGCTGGAGAACGCCGGGCTGTCGGCGCGGGACGTGGACGCGGTGGAGGCGCACGGCACCGGGACCACGCTCGGCGACCCGATCGAGGCCCAGGCGCTGCTGGCCACCTACGGCCAGGAGCGGGCCGGGGCGGAGCCGCTGTGGCTCGGCTCGGTGAAGTCCAACATCGGGCACGCCCAGGCGGCGGCGGGGGTGGCCGGCGTCATCAAGACGGTGATGGCGATGCGCCACGGCGTGCTGCCGCGCACCCTGCACCTCGACGGGGCGAATCCGCACGTCGACTGGGAGGCCGGCGCGGTGTCCCCGCTGACCGCCGCCCGGCCGTGGCCGGTGAGCGGGCGGCCGCGCCGGGCCGGGGTGTCGTCCTTCGGGGTGAGCGGCACCAATGCGCACCTCGTCCTGGAGGAGGCCGAGCCGGAGCAGGGCGGACGTCCCGAGCCGGCGGGACGGGCCGGGTCGGAGCCGGCCGACCCCGGCCCGGCCCGCAGGGCGATGCTGCCGTGGGTGCTCTCCGGCCGGACCGAGGCCGCGCTGCGCGCGCAGGCCGCACGGCTGTCGGAGCACCTGGACGGGCACCCCGGCCGGTCCGCCGCCGAGGTGGGGGCGGCGCTGGCGCGCACCCGTGCGACCTTCGAGCACCGGGCCGTCCTCCTGGGGACGGACCCGGCCGGGTTCCGGGCGGGCCTGGCCGCGCTGGCGGCGGGCGAACCGGGGCCCGGCCTGGTCCGGGGCGTCGCCCGGGGGGACGCCCGGGTGGTGTTCGTGCTGCCGGAGCGGCCGGCGGAGCGCACCGACGGCGTACTGCGCCTGCTGGACGCCTCGCCGCTGTTCGCGGAGCGGCTGGCCGCCTGCGACGCGGCGCTCGTGGAGGTCGCCGGCTGGTCCGCCACGCAGGTGCTGCGCGGGGCCGAGGGCGCGCCCGACCCGGCCCGCCCGGAGGTCGACCGCGCGGTGGGATGGGCCGTGCTGGTCGCCCTCGCCGGGTGGTGGCAGGGGCACGGGGTGGACCCGGCCGCCGTGGTCGCACCGGGCGACGGCGCCGGCGCGGCTGCGGGAGCCTGCGTCGCGCAGGCCCTCTCGCTGGCGGAGGGGGCGCGCGCGGCGGTGTCCGGCGGGCCGGTCGACCCCTCCGGTGCCCGGGTTCCGCTGCTGCCGGGCGATCCGGACGACGCGGTGCGCGACATGCTGGAGCGCGGCCACACCCGGTTCGTCGCCCTCGGACCCGAGCAGGCCGCCCGGATCGCGGGCGCCGCGGACGGGAGGGTCCGGGTGGTCGGCGGCCCCGAGGGCCCCTTCGGCGACCCCGACGAGGCCCTCGCCGCCCAGGACCGGCTCCTCGCGGCCCTGGCCGAGCTGTACGTCCACGGCGGGCCGGCCGACTGGTCGGCGGCGTTCCCCGCCGCCGGGCTGCGCCCGGTCGACCTGCCGACCTACCCGTTCCAGCGCCGCCGCTACTGGCTGGAGGACGGACCGGCCGACCCCGACGTGGCCGCGGCCGGGCTCGCCCCGGCGGACCACCCGCTGCTCCGGGCCGCGGTGGAACTCCCCGCCGACGGAGGGCTGCTGTTCACCGGACGGCTGTCACCCGGCGAGCTGCCCTGGCTCGCCGACCACACCGTGCACGGGCGGGTGCTGCTCCCCGGCACCGCGGTGGTCGAGCTGGTCCGCTGGGCGGGCGCCCGGACGGGCTGCGCGCACATCGAGGAGCTGACCCTGCACGCCCCGCTGGAGCTCCCCGGCCGGGAGACCGCCCCGGAGGGCGGCGTCCGGATCAGGCTGGCCGTCGGCGTCCCGGACGGAGCCGGCCGCCGCCCGGTGGAGCTGTCCTCCCGCCCGGCCGGGCCCGAGGACGCCCCCTGGCGTCGGCACGCCACCGCCACGGTGTCCGTCGAGGAGCCGGCCCCGTCGTCGGACCTGGTCTCCTGGCCGCCGGCCGGCGCCGAGCCGGTCGAGCTCGACGGATGCTACCGCCGCTTCGCCGGCCTCGGCATCGACTACGGTCCCGCCTTCCGCGGGCTGCGCGCGCTCTGGCGCCGCGGCGAGGAGGTGTTCGCCGAGGTGGCCCTGGCCGAGGCGGACCGGGCCGACGCCGCGCGGTACGGCCTCCACCCGGCCCTGCTGGACGCCGCGCTGCAGGCCGGTGCCGCCGCTGCGCCGACCGCGGGGCCGGTCCCGGTCCCGTTCGCCTGGCACGGCGTCTCGATCCGGGGGACGGGCCCGACCGCGCTGCGGGTGCGGCTCGCGCCCGCCGGACCGGACGCGATGACCGTCGAGGCGGCCGACCCGGCGGGTGTCCCGGTGGCGTCGGTCACGAGCCTGCGTTCCCGGACACTGCACGGTGACGCCACCGGCTCCCCCCTGCTGTGGCGGGTCCGATGGGCGCCGGTACCGGCACCCGCGCAGCCGTCCGCCGTGCGGACGGCGGTGGTGGGCGCCGGGCTGCCGACGGCCTCCGCGCTCCGCTACCCGGACCTCACGGCCCTGGCCGCGGCCGGGACACCGGTGCCGGACGTGGTGCTCGCACCCCTCCTGCCGGCCGGCGGCGAGCTGCCGGCCGCCGTCCACTCCGCCACCGCCGACGCGTTGTCGCTGGTGCGGGCCTGGCTCGCCGAGCCGCGGTTCGCCGCCGCGCGACTGGTCGTGGCCACCCGGGGCGCGCAGGCCGCGGGGGCCGACACCGCGTCACCCGACCTGGCCTCGGCGGCGGTCTGGGGACTGCTGCGGTCGGCCCTGTCCGAGCACCCCCGGCGTTTCGGCCTCCTGGACCTCGACGCGGCGGATCCCGCCGATCCCGCCGAGGCCGACCTGACCCGGGCGCTGGTCCTGGCCCGGGACGAACCGCAACTGGCGCTGCGCCGGTCCGACCTCCTGGCACCACGGCTGGTGGAGGCGGAACGGCCCGCCGGCGACAGCCCCTCCCCCGCCCCCTCCTTCGACCCGAACGGCACCGTCCTGGTCACCGGCGGCACGGGCACGCTCGGCTCGCTGCTCGCCCGGCACCTGGTCGTCCGCGGTGCCCGGCACCTCCTGCTGGCCGGGCGGCGGGGGGAGCGGGCGCCGGGCGCGGTCGAACTGGTCGCGGAGCTGACCGCGCTGGGGGCCGACGTCACGGTGGCCGCCTGCGACGCCTCCGACCGTGCGGCCCTGGCCGGCCTGCTGCGTTCGATCCCCGGGGAGCACCCGTTGACGGCCGTGGTGCACGCGGCCGGCGCGACCGACGACGGCCTGCTGACCGCGCTCACCCCCGAACGGCTCGATGCCGTCCTGCGGCCGAAGGTGGACGCGGCCTGGCACCTGCACGAGCTGACCCGCTCGCTGGGACTGGACGCCTTCGTCCTGTTCTCCTCCGCCTCCGGCGTCCTCGGCACCGCCGGCCAGGCCAACTACGCCGCGGCGAACGCCTTCCTGGACGCGCTCGCCCGGCAGCGCCACGCCGAGGGCCTGCCGGGCCTGTCCCTCGCGTGGGGAATGTGGGCCGAGCGCAGCGCCCTGACCGAGCGTCTGAACACCCAGCAGACAGCCAAGTTGGAGCGGAACGGGTTCGGCGCCCTCTCCGCGGAACAGGCACTTGATCTCTTCGACACCGCCCGTATGATGATCACTGAGCCGGTGCTGGTCCCGGTCCGGCTGGACCCCGTGGCGGTGCGGGGCCGGGCCGAACGGGGACAGGTCCCGTCGCTGCTGCGGGAACCGGTCGCGGAGCCGACTCCCGCCGCGGCTGCGGCAGCGGTTCCGGCGTCAGCGGTTCCGGCGGCGGACCCGGCGGCCGGCTTCGCGCAGCGCCTGCGGGCGATGCCGGAGTCCGAACGCCGGAGGGCCCTGCTCGACCTCGTCCG
Source organism: Kitasatospora sp. NPDC001309 (assembly GCF_042896295.1). NCBI lineage: Bacteria > Bacillati > Actinomycetota > Actinomycetes > Kitasatosporales > Streptomycetaceae > Kitasatospora > Kitasatospora sp. NPDC001309. Next base: position 55,731 of record NZ_JBIAXC010000051.1, read on the forward strand.
CACCCACGCGGCGGTCGTGCTGGCCGAGTCCGGCCCCGAGGACATCGACCCCGGTCAGGGCTTCGTCGACCTGGGCTTCGACTCGCTCGCCAACCTCGAACTCCAGGACCGGCTCCAGGAGGCCACCGGCCTCCAACTGCCCAGCACCCTGGTCTTCGACCACCCCACCGCGACGGCTCTGGCCGATCACCTCAGCGCCCGGTTCGGCGCCGAGGAGATGACGGAGGTGGGCCCCGCGCTCGCGGAACTCGACCGGCTGGAGGCGTTCCTGGCGCCCTTCACCGACGACGACCAGGCCCGGACGGCGATCACCCACCGGCTGAGGGACCTCCTCTCCCGCTGGGACGACGACGGCCGGGACGGCGCCGACCGAACCGACCTCGCCTCGGCGACCGACGACGAACTCTTCGACGTACTCGACCAGTTGCGCGCCCGCTGAGGGCCGAACCCCGCACGGATCGACCCCCGCACCGGCTTTAGGAGCAGGCTCAAGTGGCACATGAAGACAAGCTTCGCGAGCACCTCCGGTGGGCTGCCGCCGAACTCGGCGAGGCACGCCGCCGGGTGGCCGAGCTGGAGGCCGCCGACCGCGAGCCGATCGCGATCGTCGGAATGAGCTGCCGCTACCCGGGCGGGGTCCGGACCCCGGAGGAGCTGTGGGAGCTGGCGGCCGCCGGACGGGACGCCGTCGGTGCGCCACCCGCCGAACGCGGCTGGCGCACCGAGGACTTCTACGACCCCGACGGCCTGCGCCCCGGCACCTCCTACGTCTGCGAGGGCGGCTTCCTCGACGACGCCGACCGGTTCGACCCCGGGTTCTTCGACATCAGCCCGCGCGAGGCGCTCGCCATGGACCCCCAGCAGCGGCTGCTGCTGGAGACCGCGTGGGAGGCGTTCGAGCGCGCGGACATTCCCCCCGCGACGGTGCGCGGCACCCGGGTCGGGGTGTTCACCGGCCTGATGTACCACGACTACGGCACCCGGCTGACCTCGGTGGACGAGTCGGTCGCGGGCTTCCTGGGCAGCGGCACCGCGGGCAGCGTCGCGTCCGGACGGATCGCCTACGCGCTCGGACTGGAGGGGCCGGCGGTGACCGTGGACACGGCCTGCTCCTCCTCCCTGGTGGCCCTCCACCTCGCCGCCCAGGCCGTCCGGCGCGGCGACTGCACGATGGCGCTGGCCGGCGGCGTCACGGTGATGGCCACGCCCGACACCTTCGTCGAGTTCAGCCGGCAGGGCGGCCTCGCCCGGGACGGGCGCTGCAAGTCCTTCGCGGCCGCCGCCGACGGCACCGCCTGGGGCGAGGGCGCCGGCATGCTGCTGGTCGAGCGGCTCTCCGACGCCCGCCGCAACGGGCACCCGGTGCTCGCCGTACTGCGCGGCTCCTCGGTGAACCAGGACGGTGCCAGCAGCAGCCTCTCCGCGCCCAACGGCCCCTCGCAGCAGCGGGTGATCCGGGCCGCCCTCGCCGAGGCCGACCTGTCACCGGACCTGATCGACGCGGTGGAGGCGCACGGCACGGGCACCCGGCTGGGCGACCCGATCGAGGCGCAGGCCCTGCTCGCCACCTACGGCAAGGACCGGCCGGCCGAACGGCCGCTGCTGCTGGGCTCGTTGAAGTCCAACATCGGCCACACCCAGGCCGCGGCCGGGGTCGGCGGCGTGATCAAGATGGTGCTGGCGATGCGGCACGGCGTACTGCCGCGCACGCTGCACGTCGACGAGCCGACCCCGCACGTCGACTGGTCCTCCGGTGCCGTCGAACTGCTCACCGAGGCACGGGAATGGCCGCGGACGGGGCGGCCCCGGCGGTCGGCCGTGTCCTCGTTCGGGGTCAGCGGGACGAACGCGCACGTGATCCTGGAGGAGGCACCGGCGGAAGAACCGGCCGAGCAGCCGAGCGAGCAGCCGGCGGTTGCTCCGGCTGCGGTCGGCGGCGCCGCGCTGCCGTGGGTGCTGTCCGCCCGGGACGAGCGGGCCCTGCGTACCCAGGCCGAGCGGCTGCGGGCGGCGGTCGAGGCTCACCCGGAGTGGGAGCCGGCCGCGGTGGCCGCGGCCCTGGTGTCGGGCCGGTCGGCGTTCGAGCAGCGGGCGGTGGTGATCGGCGAGGACCGCGCGGAGCTGCTGAGCGGCCTCACCGCCGTCGCCGACGGCACCGCCGCGCCGGGGGTCGTGGTGGGCGGCGGAAGCTTCGAGCGTCCGGTGTTCGTCTTCCCCGGACAGGGCTCGCAGTGGATCGGCATGGGCGCCGAACTCCTCGACACCTCACCCGTGTTCGCCGCCTCCATCGCCCGTTGCCAGGAGGCGCTGGCGCCGCACATCGACTGGTCGTTGACGGACGCCCTGCGCGGAACCCTCGACCTCGGGCGGGTCGACGTCGTCCAACCCACCCTGTTCGCCGTCATGGTCGCCCTCGCCGAACTCTGGCAGTCCCTCGGCATCCACCCCGCCGCCGTCATCGGCCACTCCCAGGGCGAGATCGCCGCCGCCACCATCGCCGGAGCCCTCACCCTCGAAGACGGCGCCCGCATCGCCGCCCTGCGCAGCCGTGCCATCCTCGCCATCAGCGGACACGGCGGCATGGCGTCCATCCCCCTCAACCACCACGACACCGTCGAGCTGCTGACCGCCTGGGACGGACGGCTCAGCGTCGCCGCCCACAACGGCCCCACCACCACCGTCATCGCCGGCGACCACGACGCCCTCGACCAACTCCTCACCCACTGCGACGAAACCGGCATCCGCGCCCGCCGCATCGACGTCGACTACGCCTCCCACACCCACCACGTCGAACAAGTCCGCGACCAGCTCGCCGAACAGCTCAGCGGCATCACCCCCAAGCCCGCCGACATCCCCTTCTACTCCACCGTCACCGGCGAGCGAATCGACACCACCCAACTCAACGCCGACTACTGGTACACCAACCTCCGCCAACCCGTCCTCCTCACCGACGCGCTGCGCTCCGCCCTCACCGACGGCCACCACACCTTCATCGAGGCCAGCCCCCACCCCGTCCTCACCACCACCGTCCAGGACACCGCCGAGGCCGCCGACCAGCCCGCCGTCACCACCGGCACCCTCCGCCGCAACGAGGGCGGCCTCCGCCGACTCCTCGCCTCCGCCGCCGAGATCCACATCCACGGCCTCCCCGTCGACTGGACGGCCCTCCTCCCCACCGACGGTCCTCACCACCTCGACCTCCCCACCTACCCCTTCCAACGCGAACGCTTCTGGCTCGACGCCCCCGCAGCCGCCGGAGACGTCCGCGCCGCCGGCCTCACCGCTGCCGACCACCCCCTCCTCAGTGCCCTGCTCCCCCTCGCCGACGACGACGAGCACGTCCTCACCGGCCTGCTCTCCGCCGCCACCCACCCCTGGCTCGCCGACCACGCCGTCTTCGGCACCGCGCTCCTCCCCGGCACCGCCCTCGTCGAACTCGCCCTCCACGCGGGCGACCGCACCGGCTGCGAGGTCCTCGACGAACTCACCCTCCAGGCACCCCTGTTGCTCCCGGAGGACGGATCGGTCCAGCTCCAGCTCCGGGTCGGCCCCGCAGCCGAGGACGGACGGCGCCCCGTCTCCGTCCACTCCCGCCCGGACCGCCCCGACGCCCCCTGGACCCGGCACGCGACCGGCGTCCTGGCCACCGACGCCGAGCAGCCGGCCTGGGATCTCACCGCCTGGCCACCGGCCGGCGCGCTGCCGGTGGACCTCACGGACCTCTACCCGCGCCTGGCCGCCGACGGCCTCGGCTACGGTCCGGCGTTCCAGGGCCTGCACGCGCTCTGGCGCCAGGGCGAGGAGCTGTTCGCCGAGGTGCGGCTGCCGCGCGAACAGCACGACGCGGCCGCCGAGTTCGGCCTGCACCCCGCCCTGCTGGACGCGGCCCTGCACGCGGTCGCGGCCGCGGCCCCGGGCGAGGTGCGACTGCCGTTCTCCTGGAGCGGCGTCTCCCTGTACGCCACCGGCGCGACCGCCCTCCGGGTACGGCTGTCACCGGCCGGGGGCGACGCGGTCACCCTCGCGGTGGCCGACGGAAGCGGCGCGCCGGTCGCCCGGGCGGCGTCGCTGGCGAGCCGCCCGGTGGACCGCGAGCAGCTGCGATCCGCGGCCGACGACGGCGCGGACCCGCTGCTGGGTGTGGACTGGAGCGAAGTGCCGCCCCCGCCCGGGGCAGCGGCCGGACGCTGGGTCCTGCTCGGCACCGACCGCCTCGGGCTGCCCGACGACCTGCGGCTCGGCACGCATCCCGACCTCACCGCCCTCGCCGGGACCGTGGAGGCCGGTGCGACGGTCCCGGACGCCGTCCTGGTCACCTGCGCCGGCCCCGAATCGCCGGACGACGCCCCCGCCGCCGCGCGCGAGGCCGTCGGCCGAATCCTGACGGTCATTCAGGACTGGCTGACGAACGAGCAGTTCGCCGCCTCCCGGCTCGTCGTGCTGACCAGGGGCGCGGTGGCGGCCGCCGACGGCGAAAGCGTGCCGGACCTCGCCCACGCCGCGGTGTGGGGCCTGGTGCGCTCCGCCCAGACCGAGCATCCGGGCCGCTTCGTCCTCCTCGACCTGGACGGGCACCCTGACGGGCTGCCGCTCACCCTGGCCGCCGCGCTCGCCACCGCCGAGCCCCAACTCGCGCTCCGCCAGGGCGTCCTGCTCGCCCCGCGGCTCGTCCGGGCGAGCACCGGCCGACTGCTGGAGCCCCCGGCGGACACGCCCGACTGGCGCCTGGACACCACCGCGAAGGGCACGCTGGAGAACCTCGCCCTCCTCCCCCACCCGGCGGCCTCCGCACCGCTCGGCCCCGGCCAGGTCCGGCTGGCCGTACGGGCCGCCGGCATGAACTTCCGCGACGTGCTGCTCGGCCTGGGCATGGTCGACCAGGACGTCATGGGCGGGGAGGCCGCCGGTGTCGTGCTGGAGACCGGCCCCGGCGTCACCGCGTTCGCCCCGGGCGACCGCGTGATGGGGATGGTGCCCGGCTCGTTCGGGCCGGTCGCCGTGGTCGACCAGCGGCTGCTCGTCCCGCTCCCCGCGCGCTGGACGTTCACCGAGGGGGCCTCGGTGCCGATCGCCTTCCTGACCGCCTACTACGGCCTGGTCGACCTCGCCGGGCTGGGCACCGGCGAGTCGGTGCTGATCCACTCGGCGACCGGCGGCGTCGGCCTGGCGGCGATCCAACTGGCCCGCCACCTGGGCGCCGAGGTGTTCGCCACCGCCAGCCCGGCCAAGTGGGGCACCCTGCGCGCGCTCGGCATCCCGCCGGAGCGGATCGCCTCCTCGCGCAGTCTCGACTTCGAGCAGCGGGTCCGCGCCGCCGCCGGGGGCCGGGGCGTGGACGTGGTGCTCAACTCCCTCGCCAACGAGTTCGTCGACGCCTCCTTGCGGCTGCTCGCCGACGGCGGGCGGTTCGTGGAGATGGGCAAGACCGACATCCGCGACGCGGCCGAGGTCACCGCCGCCCACCCCGGCACCTCCTACCTCTGGTTCGACCTGATCGAGGCCGGCTACGACCGGATCGGCCGGATGATGGCCGAGCTCATGCCGCTGTTCGAACGCGGGGTGCTCCGTCCGATCCCCGCCCGCACCTGGGACGTGCGGCGGGCGCTGGACGCGTTCCGCTTCATGAGCCAGGCCCGGCACGTCGGCAAGGTGGTGCTCACCATGCCGACGGTCCCGGCCCCGGACGGCACCGTGCTGATCACCGGCGGCACCGGCGCGCTCGGCGCACTGGTGGCCCGGCAGCTGGTCACCGAGCACGGCGTGCGGCACCTGCTGCTGCTCGGCCGCCGCGGCCCCGAGGCCCCCGGAGCGGCCGAACTCACCTCCGAACTGACCGACTTGGGCGCCCGGGTGACCGTCACCGCCTGCGACACCGCCGACCGCGAAGACCTCGCCCGGGCCCTCGCCGCCGTACCCGCCGACCACCCGCTCACCGCCGTCGTCCACGCCGCCGGCGTGCTGGACGACGCGGTGGTCGCCTCGCTGACGCCGGCCCAGGTCTCGGCCGTGATGCGCCCCAAGGCGGACGCCGCCTGGCACCTGCACGAGCTGACCCGCGACGCGGACCTCGGCGCCTTCGTCCTGTTCTCCTCCTCGGCGGCCGTCCTGGGCGGCCCCGGCCAGGGCAACTACGCCGCCGCCAACGCCTTCCTCGACGCGCTCGCCCGGCGCCGCCGCGCCGAGGGCCTGCCGGGCCTGTCGATCGCCTGGGGCCTGTGGGAGCGGGCCAGCGGCATGACCGGCCACCTCGGCAGCACCGACCTGGCCAGGCTGCGGCGCTCGGGGGTGAGCCCGCTGTCCGACGGCGACGGCGTGTCGATGTTCAGCGCGGCACTGCCCTCCGACCGGGACCAGCTGGTGGCGATGAAGCTCGACGTCGCGACCGCCCGTACCGCCTTCCAGTCCGGCTCGGTGCCGCCGTTGCTGCGCCGGCTGGTCGGTGCCGGCACCAGGCGCACGGCGGCGGCCACCGGAACGGACGACGGGCCGGCCCCGGCCCTGCGGCTGGCCGCCCTGCCCGAGGCCGAACGCACCCGCGCGCTGCTGGAACTGGTGCTCACCAACGCGGCGGTGGTACTCGGCCACGCCACGGGCGGGGCCGTCCAGCCGGACCGGGCGTTCAAACAGCTCGGCTTCGACTCGCTCACCGCCGTCGAGCTGCGCAACCGGCTCAACCTCGCCACCGGACTCCGGCTGCCCGCCACCCTGGTCTTCGACCATCCGACGCCGGAAGCCCTGGCCGCCTTCCTCCGGACCGAGCTGGCCCCGGCCGAGCCCGCCGCCGGCCGGCCGGCCTCCGACGGCGAGATCAGCCGGCTCCTGGCGACCGTCCCGCCCGCCCGGCTGCGCGCCGCCGGCCTGCTCGACGCCCTGCTGGCACTGGCCGGCGCCGGTCCGGAGGAGCCGCCGGCCGAACCGGACGGGGACCTCGACGAGATCGACGCCATGGACGCCGACGACCTGATCGGCCTGGCTTTCGGCACCACTGACCTCTGATCGCGCTCGGACTGCGGAGAACCAACGATGGCTGCATCACAGGCTGGATCCCAGGAGAACAGGGTGCTGGAGGCGCTCCGGCTCTCCCTCAAGGAGAACAAGCGGCTCCAGCAGCAGAACCACCGGCTGACCGAGGCCCGGCACGAGCCGATCGCGATCGTCGGCATGGCCTGCCGCTACCCCGGTGACGTCGACAGCCCCGAGGAGCTGTGGCGCCTGGTGTCCGACGGCCGCGACGCCCTGTCCGGCTTCCCGACGGAACGCGGCTGGGACGCCGAGGAGCTGTACGACCCGGACCCCGACCGGGCCGGCCGCAGCTACGTCCGGACGGGCTGCTTCGTCCGCGGCGCGGAACGGTTCGACGCCGCCTTCTTCGGGATCAGCCCGCGCGAGGCGCTCGCCATGGACCCGCAGCAGCGCCTCCTGCTGGAGACCTCCTGGGAGGTCTTCGAACGCGCCGGCATCGACCCGGAGTCCGTGCGCGGCACCGCGACCGGCGTGTTCGTCGGCGCCTCCCCCCTCGGCTACGCCTCCGACCCGCGCGGCGCGGAGGGCTCCGAGGGCTACCTGCTGACCGGGACCACCGTCAGCGTCGCCTCCGGCCGGCTCGCCTACACCTTCGGGCTGGAGGGCCCGGCGGTGACGGTGGACACCGCGTGCTCCTCCTCGCTCGTGGCCCTGCACCTGGCCGGCCGGGCGCTGCGCGACGGCGAGTGCTCGATGGCGCTGGTCGGCGGCGCGGCGGTGATGGCGGCACCGCACATGTTCATCGAGTTCAGCCGTCAGCGCGGCCTCGCCCCCGACGGACGCTGCAAGGCCTTCGCGGGCGCGGCCGACGGCACCGCCTGGGGCGAGGGCGTCGGGGTGCTGCTGGTCGAGCGGCTCTCCGACGCCCGCCGCAACGGGCACCCGGTGCTCGCCGTGGTCCGCGGCTCCGCCGTCAACCAGGACGGCGCCTCCAACGGCCTGACCGCGCCGAGCGGACCGGCCCAGCAGCGGGTGATCCGGGCCGCCCTCGCGGACGCCCGGCTCAGCGCCGCCGACGTGGACGCCGTGGAGGCCCACGGCACCGGCACCCGGCTCGGCGACCCGATCGAAGCGCAGGCCCTGCTCGCCACCTACGGCCAGGACCGGCCCGCCGAACGGCCGCTCTGGCTCGGCTCGGTGAAGTCCAACATCGGCCACACCCAGCTCGCCGCGGGCGTCGCCGGCGTCATCAAGACGGTGATGGCGATGCGCCACGGCGTCCTGCCCGCCACCCTGCACGTCGACGAGCCCACCCCGCAGGTCGACTGGTCCCGCGGCGCGGTCGAACTGCTCACCGAGCGGCGCGACTGGCCTGCCGTCGACCGCCCTCGGCGGGCCGCCGTCTCCTCCTTCGGCATCAGCGGCACCAACGCCCACGTGATCCTGGAACAGCACGTCGAGGACCAGCCCGTGGAGGAGCGGCCCGTGGAGGAGCGGCCCGTCGGGGAACCGCCCGCCCCCGGCGGCCGCACCGCACCCACCGCGACCCCGTGGCTGCTGTCGGCCCGGAGCCCGGAGGCCCTGCGCGCCCAGGCCGGTCGGCTGGCCGACGCCGCGGCCGCCGCCCCGGAGTGGGCGGCCGCGGACGTCGCGTGGACACTGGCCACCGCCCGGGCCGGCCTCGACCACCGCGCGGTGGTGCTCGGGACCGGCCGCGAGGAGCTGCTCGCCGGCCTCGACGCGCTGCGCCGGGGCGACGACGCCCCCGACCTCGTCCAGGGCTCGGCCACCCGCACCGGCAAGCTGGCGTTCCTGTTCACCGGCCAGGGTGCCCAGCGCGCCGGCGCCGGCCGCGAACTGTACCGGCGTTTCCCGGTGTTCGCGGCCGAGCTGGACCGGGTGTGCGACCTGCTGACGAAGCGGAGCGGCCTGCCGGTCCGCGAGGTGCTGCTCGCCGAGGAGGGGGCGCCGGGGGCGGACCGGCTGGACGAGACGGCCTTCACCCAGTCCGCCCTGTTCGCGCTGGAGGTGGCGCTGTTCCGGCTGGTCGAATCCTGGGGCCTGCGGCCGGACTTCGTCCTCGGGCACTCGATCGGGGAACTCGCGGCGGCCCACGTCGCCGGGGTGTTCTCGCTGGAGGACGCGGTCACGGCGGTGGCCGCCCGCGGCCACCTGATGCAGCGGCTCCCCGCCGGCGGCGCGATGGTGGCGGTGGAGGCGACGGAGCAGGAGGTGACCGCCCTGCTGACCGACCTGCTGACCGACCTGCCGGCCGGCGCGGCCGGCATCGCCGCCGTCAACGGGCCCCGCTCCGTCGTGCTCTCCGGCGAGGAGGACGCGGTCGCACCGATCGTCGAGCAGCTGAGCGCGCAGGGCCGCCGGACGAAGCGGCTGACCGTCAGCCACGCCTTCCACTCCGCCCGCATGGACGGCATGCTCGCCCCGTTCCGCGAGGTGCTCGACGGCCTCACGCTGCACGAGCCGACGATCCCGGTCGTCTCCAACCTCACCGGCCGGCCGGCCGCCGCCGAGCGGATCCGCACGTCGGAGTACTGGGTCCGGCACGTGCGCGAGGGCGTGCGCTTCCACGACGGCGTCCGGCACCTGCTCGACCAGGGCGTGACGACCTTCCTGGAACTCGGCCCCGACGGCGTGCTGTCCGCCATGGTCCGGCAGAGTGCCGGGGACGGGACCGGGGACGTCGCCGCGGCGCCGCTGCTGCGCCGCGGCCGCCCGGAGTCGGACACCGTGCTCGGCGCGGTCGCCCGGGCCCACGCGCGCGGCACCCGGGTGGACTGGCCGGCCCTGCTCACCGAACTGGTCGGCCCCGCCGGCCACCGGCCGGACCTGCCGACGTACGCGTTCCAGGGCGAGCGGTACTGGCTGGCCCCCGCCGACGGAACACCCGCCGAGGCCGCCGAACTGGGCGTGGCGAGCGCCGGGCATCCGCTGCTCGGCGCCGTCGTCGCCCCGGCCGAGGGCGGCGGGCTGCTCCTCACCGGCCGGCTGTCGACCCACACCCACCGCTGGCTCGCCGACCACGTGGTGCTGGGCAGCACGGTGGTGCCCGGCACCGCGTACCTGGAACTGGCGCTGCACGCGGCCCGGCTGGCCGGCTGCACGACGGTCGAGGAACTCGACCAGGAGGCGCCGCTGATCCTCGCCGGCACCGGGACGGCCCAGGTGCAGGTGACGGTCGGCGCGGCCGACGGGTCGGGCCGACGCCCGATCGGCGTGTACGCGCGGCCGGACGACACCGCGGACTGGACCCGGCACGCGGCCGGCACGCTGGCCGCCGGGGACGGCGGCGCGGGCTGGCGGCCGACCGGCGTCTGGCCGCCCGAGGGCGCCGAGCCGGTGGACCTCGACGGCTTCTACTCCGCCGTCGCCCGTGACGGTTTCGACTACGGCCCGTCGTTCCGGGGCCTGCGGGCGATGTGGCGCGCGGGCGACGACGTGTACGGCGAGGTCGCCCTGCCCGAGTCGGAACTGAACCGGGCGGACGGGTACGGGGTCCACCCCGCCCTGCTCGACGCAGCCCTGCACGCGGGCCTGGTCGGGAACACCGGCGAGCAGGTCCTGCTGCCCTTCGCCTGGAACAACGTGCGGGTGCACCGGCCCGGCGCGGTCGCCCTGCGGCTGCGGCTGGCCCCGGCCGGACCGGACGCGATGTCCCTGGACGTGGCCGACGGGACCGGCGCGCCGGTCGCCTCGGTCGGCGCCCTGCGGGCCCGTCCGGTCTCGCTCGACCAACTCCGCGCGGCGGCCCGGGCCGGGCTGGGCGACGCGCTGTTCCGGGTCGAGTGGGCTCCCCTCCCGGCCGCGGACGGCGTCGAACGGGAACGCGGCCGATGGGCCGTGCTCGGGGACGGTGCCGGGTTCCCCGGTCTCGACCGCCACCCCGACCTCACGGCCCTCGGCGAGGCCGTCACCGCGGGACTGCCGGTGCCGGACGCGGTCGTCCTGCCCCTGCCGGACACCACGGGCGACCTCCCCGCGGCGGTGCGCGCGGCCCTGCGCCGGACGTGGTCCACGCTGACCACGTGGGCGGCGGACGACCGGTTCGCGGCCTCCCGGCTGGTCCTGGTGACGCACGGCGCGGTGGCCGCCGACCGGACGGACCCGGGCGACCCCGCCACCGGCCGGGTCGCGGCCGCGGACGTCCCGAACCTCGCCCACGCGCCGCTGTGGGGTCTCGTCCGGGCCGCCCAGGCCGAGCAGCCCGACCGCTTCGTCCTGCTCGACCTCGACCACCCCGCCGACCTCAACCGTGACGGCCTCGACCACCGTGACGGCCTCGACCCGGACGGCGGCGCGGACACCACCGCGGCACTGGACCGGGCGGCCGTCGGCGGCGAACCGCAGCTCGCCCTGCGCGCCGGCACCGTCCTGGCCCCGCGCCTGGTACCCGCCCGCCCGGCGACGACCGAAGCAGCCGACACGGCCGCCGCGCTCGACCCGGACGGCACCGTGCTGATCACCGGCGGCACCGGCGCGCTCGGCTCGCTGCTCGCCCGGCACCTGGTCACCGCGTACGGCGTGCGGCACCTGCTGCTGCTCGGCCGCCGCGGCCCCGAGGCCCCCGGAGCGGCCGAACTCACCGCCGAACTCACCGACCTGGGCGCCCGGGTGACCGTCACCGCCTGCGACACCGCCGACCGCGAGGACCTCGCCCGGGCCCTCGCCGCCGTACCCGCCGACCACCCGCTCACCGCCGTCGTGCACGCCGCCGGCGTGGTCGCGGACGGGGCACTGGCCTCCCTCACCGAGGAACGCTTCGAGGCCGTGCTCCGCCCGAAGACGGACGCCGCCTGGCACCTGCACGAACTCACCCGGGACGCCGGCCTCGCCGCCTTCGTGTTGTTCTCCTCCGCCACGGCCACCCTCGGCGGTGCCGGCCAGGGCGGCTACGCGGCGGCGAACGCCTTCCTCGACGCCCTCGCCCAGTACCGCGCCGCGCGGGGCCTGCCCGCCCGGTCGCTGGCCTGGGGCCCGTGGCAGCAGGACCGGGGCATGGCGGGCACGCTCGACGAGGCCACGCTCGGCCGGATGCGGCGCTCGGGCGTCCTCCCGCTCGGCCCGCAGGACGGCCTGGCCCTGTTCGACGCGGCGCTCGCCGGAACCGACCCGACCTCGCTGCCGGTCCGGCTGGACCCCGCCGCGCTGCGCCAGGCCGGCCCCGACCTCCCGCCGCTGCTGCGCGGGCTGGCCGGCCCGTCCGCCGCCCCCGCCCACCGACCGGACGCCGCGGCGGCCGACGGCCTGCGGCAGCGGCTCGCCGGGCTGTCCGACGCGGAGCGCGAACGCGCCCTGCTGGACCTGGTGCGCGCTCAGGTGGCCGTGGTGCTGGGCCACTCGGCCCCGGCGGCGGTGGGCGCGGACCGGGCGTTCGGCGACCTCGGCTTCGACTCGCTGACCGCGGTCGAACTGCGCAACCGCCTGACCACCGCCTCGGGGCTGCGCCTGCCGGCCACGCTCGTCTTCGACTACCCGACGGCGGCGGAACTCGCCCGCTACCTGGACGCGGAACTCCCGCGCGAGGACGCGCCCTCGGCCGCACCGGTCCTGGCGGAGCTGGACCGCCTCGAAGCCGTGCTCGCCGGGGTCGGCGCCGACCACCCCGAGCGGGCCCGGATCGCCGATCGGCTGCGGGCCGTGACCGACCGCTGGAGCCCGCGGCCCGGGCCGGCGGACGACCCGTCCGCCGGCACCGGACTGGAGTTGGACTCCGCCGACGACGACGAGGTCTTCGACTTCATCACCAACGAGCTCGGCATCTCCTGACTCCTCCCGCCGGCGCCACCGCCGACCAGCCGTCCTGTTCCTGTTCCATCCGAAGGGGTAGCGCCACTGTGGCCAGCGAGACCGAGGACAAGCTCCGTTACTTCCTCAAGCGGGTGACCGCCGACCTCCAGGAGACGCGCCGCCGGCTCCAGGAGACGGAGACCGTCGCGGCCGAACCGATCGCGATCGTCGGCATGGCCTGCCGCTACCCCGGCGGCGCCGACTCCGCCGAACGGCTGTGGCAGCTGGTCGCGGACGGCCGGGACGCCGTCACCCCGTTCCCCGCCGACCGCGGCTGGGACGTGGAGTCGCTGTACGACCCGGACCCCGACCGGGCCGGCCACACCTACGCCCGCGAGGGCGGCTTCGTGGACGGTGCCGACCGGTTCGACGCCGGGTTCTTCGGCATCGGCCCGCGCGAGGCGCTGGCGATGGACCCGCAGCAGCGGCTGCTGCTGGAGACCTCCTGGGAGGCCTTCGAGCGGGCCGGCATCGCCCCCGAGTCCCTGCGCGGCAGCCGGACCGGCGTCTTCATGGGCGCGGGACAGGTCGACTACGCGGCACTCGCCCAGCGGGCCACGGAGAGCCTGGAGGGGTACCTGCTCTCGGGCGGCGCGGCAAGCGTCATCTCGGGCCGGCTGTCGTACGTGTTCGGCCTGGAGGGCCCGGCGATCACGGTGGACACCGCGTGCTCCTCGTCGCTGGTCGCCCTGCACCTGGCCTGCCAGTCGCTGCGCAGGGGCGAGTGCTCGACCGCCCTCGCCGGCGGCGCGGCGGTCATGGCCGCCCCCGGCATGTTCGTCGAGTTCAGCCGCCAACGCGGCCTCGCCCCCGACGGGCGCTGCAAGGCCTTCGCAGCCGCCGCCGACGGCACCGGCTGGGGCGAGGGCGTCGGCGTCCTCCTACTGGAACGGCTCTCCGACGCCCGCCGCAACGGGCACCCCGTCCTCGCCGTCATCCGCGGCTCGGCCGTCAACCAGGACGGCGCCTCCAACGGGCTCACCGCGCCCAACGGGCCGTCGCAGCAGCGCGTCATCCGCCAGGCCCTCGACAACGCCCGACTGGCCGCCGACGACGTCGACGCGGTCGAGGCGCACGGCACGGGAACCACGCTCGGTGACCCGATCGAGGCGCAGGCCCTGCTCGCCACCTACGGCAAGGACCGGCCCGCCGAACGCCCGCTCTGGCTCGGCTCGGTGAAGTCCAACATCGGGCACACCCAGGCCGCGGCGGGCGCGGCGGGCGTCATCAAGATGGTGATGGCGATGCGCAACGGCGTACTGCCGCAGACGCTGCACGTCAACGAGCCGACCCCGCACGTCGATTGGGCCTCGGGAGCGGTGTCGCTGCTGACCGAGCCGAGGGAGTGGCCCGAGGAGGACGGGCGTCCGCGACGGGCGGGCGTGTCGGCGTTCGGAGCGAGCGGGACGAACGCGCACGTGATCCTGGAGGAGGCGCCGGCTGCTTCGCCCGCCGCCTCGCCGGAGGACTCCGCCACCGACTCGCCGTTCCCCGTGGTGCCATGGGTCCTCTCCGCCCGCGACGAGCAGGCGCTGCGCGCGCAGGCAGGGCAGTTGGCCGCGTTCCTCCAGGACCACCCCGACACCGACCTGCGGGCCGTCGGCCACACCCTCCTCACCGGACGGGCCCACCTGGACCACCGGGCCGTCGCCATCGGACAGAACCGTGAGGAACTGCTCAGCGCTCTCGCCGCCATCGCCGACGGCACCGCCCCCACCGGCAGCGGCAGCTACGACCGTCCGGTGTTCGTCTTCCCCGGGCAGGGCTCGCAGTGGATCGGCATGGGCGCCGAACTCCTCGACACCTCACCCGTGTTCGCCGCCTCCATAGCCCGCTGCCAGGACGCCCTCGCGCCGCACATCGACTGGTCGCTGACGGACGCCCTGCGCGGCACCCTCGACCTCGCACGCGTCGACGTCGTCCAGCCCACCCTGTTCGCCGTCATGGTCGCCCTCGCCGAACTCTGGCAGTCCCTCGGCATCCACCCCGCCGCCGTCATCGGCCACTCCCAGGGCGAGATCGCCGCCGCCACCATCGCCGGCGCCCTCACCCTCCACGACGGCGCACGGATCGCCGCCCTGCGCAGCCGTGCCATCCTCACCATCAGCGGACACGGCGGCATGGCGTCCATCCCCCTCGGCCACCACGACACCGTCGAGCTGTTGAAGGCCTGGGACGGACGACTCAGCATCGCCGCCCACAACGG
>NZ_JBIAXC010000052.1:0-69883 GCF_042896295.1 Kitasatospora sp. NPDC001309
AAGGCGACGCTGAGCTTCTGGCTGCACATCGACACCGCCGAGACCGGCAGCACCGCGTACGACAAGCTGGCCGTCTCGGTCAACGGCACCACGCTCAAGACCTACTCGAACGTGGACGCCGCGGCCGGCTACCAGCAGCGCACCTTCGACCTCTCGGCCTACGCGGGCCAGACGGTCACCGTGAAGTTCACCGGCACCGAGGACTCCTCGCTGCAGACCAGCTTCGTGATCGACGACACCTCCGTCCAGACCGGCTGAGGTCGCACCGGCTCCTGAGGGACCGGTGAACCAGGGCAGGTGAGGGGCCCGGCGGCTACGGCCGCCGGGCCCTTGTCGTGCTCCGGGGAACACTCCGGCCGTGCCTCGGCTGTGCTCCGCTCCGTGTCGATGCAGAAACGAATCTCCTGGGACCTTGACGGCCTGTTCCGGTCGCCCTAGGTTCAGCGCTGCAAGTTTCCGGCAAGTTACAGAAGCTTCTTGCAGACTTCACCCCGGCTGCCCCACCCCAGCCACCCCCAGGAGACAACGTGGTCACCACCCCCACCCGCGGGCCCGCCCGCACCCGCCGGCCCGCCCGCACGGCCGGCGCGCTCGCGGCCTCGGCGGCGCTCGCCCTCTCGCTCGGCACCGCCCTCGGCGCCCCCGCCGCGCAGGCCGCTCCGCCCGCGAACAACGGCAAGGACGTCACCGCCACCCTCTTCGAGTGGCGCTTCGACTCGGTCGCCCAGGCCTGCACCACCACCCTCGGCCCGAAGGGCTACGGCTTCGTCGAGGTGTCGCCGCCCCAGGAGCACATCCAGGGCCCGCAGTGGTGGACCTCGTACCAGCCGGTCAGCTACAAGATCGCCGGACGGCTCGGCGACCGCACGTCCTTCAAGAACATGGTGGACACCTGCCACGCGGCCGGGGTGAAGGTGATCGCCGACGCCGTCGTCAACCACATGACGGCCGGCTCCGGCACCGGCACCGGCGGCACCGCGTACACCAAGTACAACTACCCCGGCACGTACCAGGACCAGGACTTCCACACCTGCCGCCAGCCGATCACCAACTACCAGGACCGCGGCAACGTCCAGAACTGCGAGCTGGTCAACCTCGCCGACCTGGACACCGGCAGCGACTACGTCCGGAGCACCATCGCCCACTACCTGGACGACCTCGGCTCGCTCGGCGTCGACGGCTACCGGATCGACGCCGCCAAGCACATCGCCGCCACCGACCTCGCCGCCATCAAGGCCAAGACGGCCAACCCCAAGGCCTACTGGGTGCAGGAGGTCATCTACGGCGCCGGCGAGCCCGTCCAGCCCACCGAGTACACCGGCAACGGCGACGTCGACGAGTTCCGGGTCGGCACCGACCTCAAGCGCGTGTTCACCGCCGACAAGCTCGCAAGCCTCAGCACCTGGGGCGCCTCCTGGGGCTACCTGCCGAGCGACCAGGCGCGCAGCTTCGTCGACAACTGGGACACCGAGCGCAACGGCTCCACCCTCAACTACACCTACGGCAGCACCTACACCCTGGCCAACGTCTTCCTGCTGGCCTCGACCTACGGCTCGCCCAACGTCTACTCGGGCTACGGCTTCAGCGGCAACGACGACGGCCCGCCCAACGGCGGCACCGTCAACGCCTGCTACCAGGACGGCTGGAACTGCACCCACGCCTGGCGGCAGATCGCCAACATGGTCGGCTTCCGCAACGCCGTCGCCGGCACCGGGGTGACCAGCTGGTGGTCCAACGGCAACAACGCGATCGCCTTCGGCCGCGGCAACCGGGGCTACGTCGCGATCAACCACGAGAGCGGCGCGATCACCCAGACCTTCCAGACCGGACTGCCGGCCGGGACGTACTGCGACGTCCAGCACGGCGACCCGCAGCCCGGCGGGGGCTGCACCGGCCCGACCTACCAGGTGGGCGCCAACGGGCAGTTCACCGCGACGGTCGGCGCGGGCGACGCGGTGGCGCTGTACGTCCAGCCCGGCACGGCGGTGTCCGGCGCCTCCTTCAACGTCAACGCGACCACCTCGTACGGGCAGAACCTGTACGTGGTCGGTGACGCCGCGGCGCTCGGCGGCTGGGACCCGGCCAAGGCGCTGCCGCTGTCCTCGGCCGGGTACCCGGTCTGGTCGCTGGCGCTCTCGCTGCCGGCCGGCACCTCCTTCCAGTACAAGTACCTGCGCAAGGACGCGAGCGGGGCGGTGGCCTGGGAGTCCGGGGCCAACCGGGCGGCGACCGTGCCGGGTTCGGGGAACGTCACCCTGAACGACACCTGGCGGCCGTAGCCCTCTGCCCGTACCTGGGACCCCCGTCAGCCCACGGCTGACGGGGGTCCCCCGTGTGAGTGGCGGCGCCGTCCCGGACCTCCCGGGCGGGGGCGGCGCTGGCACCATCACGGGATGAGAGCCACCCCCCTCGTCCTGGACCTCGAACTGTGCGGCGGCCGTTGGGACGGCCACCGCAAGCGGGTCCACGCCACCGCCCCGCCGCCCGCCCTGCGGATGGTGCTGCGCGCCGAACTGCCCGTCGTGGAGGACGGCGAGTACTGGCCGACCACCAGCGTCTACCGGCTGGAGCGGCGGGGCTGCGGGCTGCGGTACCGCCACTCGCACGACGAGTGAGCGCTCCGCCGCCGGGCGCTCCGGCGGGCGGGCGAACTGGAGGACGGGCGCTCCGGCGGGCGGGCCTCAGCCCCGCCCGATGTACGGCATCGCCGACGCCATCACGGTGGCGAACTGCACGTTGGCCTCCAGCGGCAGCGCCGCCATGTGCCGCACGGTGCGGGCCACGTCCGCCACGTCCATGGTCGGCTCGGGCGCGATCCGGCCGTCCGCCTGCCGCACCCCGGCGCTCATCGCGGCCGTCATGTCGGTCGCCGCGTTGCCGATGTCGATCTGGCCGCAGGCGATCCGGTACGGGCGGCCGTCCAGCGAGAGCGACTTGGTCAGGCCGGTGACCGCGTGCTTGGTCGCGGTGTAGGCGATCGACTGCGGGCGCGGGACGTGCGCGGAGATCGAGCCGTTGTTGATGATCCGGCCGCCCTGCGGGGACTGCGCCCGCATCTGCCGGAAGGCGGCCCGGGCGCAGAGGAAGGCGCCGGTCAGGTTGAGGTCGACCACCGCCCGCCAGTCCTCGACCGCCAGCTCGTCCACCGGGACGGCCGGGCCGAAGATCCCAGCGTTGTTGAACAGCAGGTCCACCCGGCCGTGGTGTCCGACGGCCGTCGCGAACAGCGCGTCCACCGCGGCCGGGTCGGTGACGTCGGTCGGCACCACGTCGGCGGGCAGCACGCCCCGGGGGAAGGCCGCGGCCGTCGCGTGCAGCTGCTCGGCCCGGCGCCCGGCCAGCACCAGCCGCCAGCCGGCCGCGGCCAGCTCCACCGCGACGGCCCGGCCGACCCCGCTCCCGGCTCCGGTGACGACGGCGATCTGCTCCAGCATGGCGCTCTCCTCGGTGGCTCGACGGCTCGACGGCTCGGTGGCTCGGTGGCTCGGTACCGGTACGGTCACACTCTTCCCGGATCCGGTCGAAGAGGGTGCCGGAGCGATCGTTCCGGATGTGCGGGCCACCGTCACTGGGCAAAGCGTCCAAAACCCGGACGGCCGGACGGGCCGGTGCCCGTGCTCCCCGCCGGGCGGCCCCCGCCGTCCGGCGGGCGCGGTGAAGACCTTTACCTGATCGCGAACAAACATTGGATTTCCGGTGGCCACCTCGCAACCGGCCCGCCCCGGGCCACGTCATAAGATCGCAGGGAGGTGCCCTTCCGCGACGGACGGCGCACCACCGCTCCGGGGACCGCACAGCGCCCGCGCCCCCGGGCCTGTCCGGCCCCACCGGGGGGCCGCCGCCCGGTCAGACGGACCGGGCGCGACATCGGTCGGAGAGTCCTCACCGTGCTTAGGCAGTCGTCCCGTTCCCGTGCCGTCCTGACCGGCGCCGCCGTGCTCACCCTGGCCGCCTCGCTCGCGGCCTGCGGAGGGTCCGACGGCGGGAAGGGGAACGGTTCCTCGGCCGACGGCACCCCGGCGGCGACCACCGGCACGGGCGGTGCGAGCGCCACGGGCAGCGCCGTCCCCGGGACGCCCACCGCCGACCAGCCCACCCCGGGCAACGGGAAGGTGCTGATGCCGACCGGCCCGGCCGCCAGCCTCAACAAGGTCCGGGACACCGGCGCCGGCCCGATCATGATGACCAAGGTGACCGGCGCGAAGTCCGGCGTCACCGGCCAGGTCTGGGTCTGGCTGCCGCCCGAGTACAACGACCCCAAGTTCGCCAAGACCGGCTTCCCGGTGCTGACCCTCTACGCGGGCGGCCAGAGCAACGGCTACAACACCTGGACCGACAACCAGCTGCCGATCCAGGAGGCGGACGAGCAGCTGGCCAAGCAGGGCAAGGCCCACCCGTTCATCATGATCATGCCGGTGCAGAACTTCAACAGCGACGAGAAGAACGCGCTGGACTGCTCCGACATCCCGGGCCAGCCGAAGATGGGCACCTGGATGGCCGAGGACATCCCGGCCTGGGTCCGCGCCAACTTCCGCACCTTGAAGGGGCGCGACAGCTGGGGCGTGATGGGCGCCTCCACCGGCGGCTTCTGCAGCGCCAAGATGGCCCTCCAGTACCCGGACGTCTACAAGGCCGCCGTGCCGATCGACGGCTACTTCGTCCCGGACTCCGGGCTGTGGAAGGGCCACGACGCCGAGAAGGCGGCCAACAACCCCAACCTGCTCATCACCCAGGGCAAGGCCGACGTGAAGATGTACGTCACCGCCGGCGGGGCCAACGGCTACGAGAAGGACCTGGTCAAGAGCTGGGTGGCCAAGGCCGTCGCCCCGGTGACCATCCAGTACTACGAGCAGCCCGGCGGCAAGCACCTGACCTCGGACTTCAAGAAGATGATCCCGGACACCCTGCAGTGGCTCAGCGCCAACCTGGAGGGCCCGGCCTCGGAGTGATCCGGGCCCCGGGAGGGGGCGGCCGCAGCAGCCGCCCCCGCCCCCGCGCAGGCCCGTGACCTGCGCGTCAATCGGACATTGATTCGCTTCTGATCGACTGCGAGCACCTTGGATGGGGCGGTCCTCACCGGCCGCCTCCTCCGTCCTCACCAGCCGTGAAGAGAGTGCCATGCCGATCCACCTGCTGCCCCCGCCCGCCGTCTCCGTCCCCGCCCAGGCGGTGCCCGGAGTCGACCCCCGGGACGCGTACGGGCCGGCCACGGACGAGGAGCCGGTCACCGTCCGGTTCGCCGGCCTGCGGCTGGTGCACGCGGCCCTGCGCCGCGACCTCGCGCGGCTGCCCAACGCGCTGCGGCTGCTCCAGCCCGAGGAGGAGGACAAGGGCGAGGCCGTGCTGCGGCACTGGACCTTCATGACCGCCATGCTGACCTGCCACCACGAGCAGCAGGACACCCGGATCTGGCCGATCGTGCGGCGCTTCGCGCCCGAGCTGCGCCTGCTGCTGAACTGGCTGGAGGCCGACCACCACAACCTGGACCACTCCTTCACCCGGGTCACCACGCTGGTCCGGATCGCCAGCCGGGACACCGGCAGCGCCTGGCCGGTCGCCTACGCGATGGAGGACCTCGCCGCCCGGCTGGAGACCCACCTGCGGATCGAGGAGCGGCAGCTGCTGCCCCGGATGGAGCGGGTGGTGGCCGACAGCTCCCGGCTCGGCGGCCTGGCCGAACTGCTCGACCTGCTGCGCGGGGCCGACGGCCCGGGCACGGCGGACGCGCTGGCCTGGCTGCTGGACGGGGTCGACCCGGTGCTGGTCGAGCGGCTGCTGGCCGAGTGCGACGACGACGTGGCCCGCAACTGGCCGCACTGGCAGGCGACCTACCAGCGCTGCACCGCGCCGCTGTGGGGGGCGGCGGGCGAGGGCGTGGCCGGCGGCGGCCTGGGGAGCCTGGTCGACTGAGCGCCGGTCCTTTCGCGGGCCGTTGATCTACGCGCGTGGCACGTGCCGGAGACATATGCCCGGCGCGCGGCCGACTCGCGTCGGAGCCGTTGTCGAGCCCTTGCCGAGCCGCTGCCGAGCTACTGCCCGATGCTCGGCCGACGTCCTCAACTCCCTTGTCCCCCTAGGGGATTCGACCCATCCGTCTCGGGGTCGAGGCGGTCCCCGCCCCGGGGTTGCGACCGGGGGAGGCGTACCGCCGGCGGTCGATGGCGCCCGGCCCGGCACCCCCTACCGTCGGAGCCATGACCTCAGCCCGCAGCACACCCACCGCACCCCGTACCCGCGGCCGTGTTCCTACCCGCGCCCATGGCCGCCTGCTGCCCGCCGTCCGTCGCCCGGCCCTGCTCGTCTCGGCCGCCGTCCTGACCCTGGGCGCCGGACTGACCGCCTGCGAGGGCGGCGTCGCCCTCTGCCTCGACGACAACAGCTGCACCCTGTCCGTCCGGACCGACGGCGCCGACGCCTCCAAGACCGTCAAGGTCTTCGGCGGTGACCACCCGTTGGACATGACCGTCGGCCGCATCACCGACAAGAACGCCGAAGTGACGATCGGCGGCGACAAGAAGACCGTCGACAAGGACAGCGAGTCGACCGTGGGCGGGGTCAAGGTGACCCTGCGCAAGGCGGACAAGGGCGACCACTACGCCGAACTCCACGTCAACCGCTGACCGTTCCGCCGCAGCGCTCCCCGGCGCGCGGCCGCTCCTGCCCCTACTCCGGCAGGCGGTTGAGCCACTCCAGCGGAGCGACCCGGATCGACGTGTGCGGCGAGCCGTCCCACTCCACCGGAAGGCCGACCGTCTCCACCGCGGCCACCACGGCCCGGCCGATCTCCACCGTCCGCTGCTCCGCCGCCCCGCCCGACTCCTCCCCGCCCGACTCCGCTCCGTCCGACTCCTCCCCGGTGCGGAAGCCGCCGTAGCGCAGCATCAGCCCGCGCCCGGCCGCGGCCGCCTCGGTGTCCTGCTGGTGGAAGAAGACGAAGCCCCGCGAGTCCTCGTCCGCCTCGCCGCCGATCTCCGCGTAGCCGCAGGCGGCGCAACAGGTGAAGTCCATCGCCGCGACGATGCCCTGGTCCTCCAGGAGGTCGAAGGCCCGCTCCAGCCGGTCCACGTCCGTGAACTCCGGCCAGTGGGCCTGCTCGGCGAGCCGTTCCTCCCACAGCGGAGCGACGATCCGCTCCGCCTCCTCCTGCGTCAGCCCCTGGTCGTCGAGGACCTCGACCAGGGACTCGGCTATCTCGTCCGGCTCCTGGAAGCCGCACCGGATCAACTCGCCTGCCCGTTCCTGGGCTTCGAGCAGTACGTCGGAGGTGAGCGCGGTGTCCCGGGTCATGCCCGCATCCTGGGTCATGTCCGCATCCTGGCACCCGGCACTGACAATTCCGGGCCGAGGCCGGCACCCGTGCGCTACCGTCCGGCGGTGACCTCTCTGCTGCAACCCCCGCTGATCACCCGGCTGCTGGCCGCCGAGCGGATTCTGATCGCCGGCGCCGGCGGGGGTTTCGACGTCTACGCCGGACTCCCGATCGCCCTGGCCCTGCGGGCGGCCGGCAAGGACGTGCACCTGGCCAACCTCTCCTTCACCCACCTCTACGGGCTGCCCGGTGAGGTCTGGCACCAGCCCGACGTGGCCAGGATCGGGCCCGACACCCCCGCCCCCGAGGGCTACTTCCCGGAACGCACGCTGGCCCGCTGGCTGCGGCTGCACGGGATGCCCGACACCGTGTGGGCCTTCCCGACCGTGGGCGTCAGACTGCTCCGCGAGGCCTACCGCACCCTGGTCGCCCACCTGGACGTGGACGCGATCCTGCTGGTGGACGGCGGCACCGACATCCTGATGCGCGGCGACGAGACGGGACTCGGCACGCCCGAGGAGGACATGGCGAGCCTGGCCGCCGTGGCGGGCCTGTCGGAGGTGCCGGAACGGCTGGTCGCCTGCCTGGGCTTCGGCATCGACGCCCACCACGGCGTCAACCACGCCCTGGTGCTGGAGAACCTCGCGGCGATCGACCGGGCCGGCGGCTACCTCGGCGCCTTCTCCATCCCGCGCGGCAGCCGGGAGGGCGCGCTCTACCTGGACGCCGTCGAGCACGCCCGGGCCGCCTTCCCGGAGCACCCCAGCATCGTCAACGGCTCGGTGGCGGCCGCGCTGCGCGGCGAGTTCGGCGACGTGCAGTTCACCGAGCGGACCAAGGGCGGGCAGCTCTTCGTCAATCCGCTGATGACGCTCTACTTCGGCGTCACGGTCGAGGCGCTGGCCGCCGAGAACCGCTACCTGGACCGGCTGGAGCACACCGTGCTGACCCGCCAGATCTCCACCCTCATCGAGGAGTTCCGGGACGAGCTGCCCAGCCGACGGCCGCCCCGGCAGTTCCCGCACTGACCCCGGGGGTCGGGGAGCGGGTGCGGGGGAGCGGGTGGTGGGGAGCCGCTGCGGGGGCGCGGCGTGTGGGGGACGCGGGGTGTGGGGGCGCGGCTTCCGGCGACTCAGTGCGGTGCGAGCCGGAACTCCAGGTTCCCGAACCGCACCTGGTCGCCCGGCCGTACCGGGATCCCGCCCGCGATCCGCCGCCCGTTCACATGGGTGCCGTTGGTCGACCCGAGGTCGTACAGCACCCAACCGCCGTTCTCGTGCCGCAACTCGGCGTGGTTCCGGGAGACCGAGGCGTCGTGCAGCCGCAGCCCCGAGCCGGGGATCCGGCCGATCGTCAGCAGTCCCGCCCCGGCCTGCGGCAGGCTCAGCCCGGGCAGTCGCTCGGTGCGCCAGGCCCGGTTCAGCCGGGCGCCGAAGGCGGAGGCCCGGCCGACCGTCCGCAGGACGAAGCGCTCGACCGGCCCGCCGGTGGGCAGCCCGGCCACCGCGGCGTCCAACTCGTCGCGGCTGGTGGCCTGGAGGACGATGTCCATCCGGCCGAGGAAGGTGTCGTGCGACAGCCGGCCGCTGCCCGCACCGTCCCTGAGCAGCCCGAGCGCCTGGTCCCGTTCGGCGTCGGAGGGCCGGACGGCGCCGGTGGGGAGCTCAGGCTGCGTCATGGCCCGATTGTCGGTTCGACCGGCTTCGACTGTCCAGATCGCGCGCGGTTCCGGCGCATGGTTCGTACCTCACTGAGCGACAGACGCCCGCTCCACCTGCACGGTTCCCGCCGGGTCGGGTGCCTCCGGCCCGCTCGGTCGGGCCGTCAGCCCTTCCGGGCAGCGGCCAGGATCTTCTCCGTGGTGTGCAGGAACCGGGAGGTCACCGCCCCCCGGTACGACTTACCGAACATCTCCTTGGTGACCCACTTGCCGTCCTGGAGGTGGACCACCACGTACGCCGCGCCCGGATCGGTGCCCAGCACCTCGAAGTCGCCCTTCGGCGAGCGGTGCGGCCCGGAGAGCTCGGCCGGCAGCGGCTCGGAGAGGAAGGCGATCACCAGCCGGACGTCCGGGGTGACCTCGACGCCCCGGAACGGCTCGGCGGCGAGCAGCGAGGCCACCTCGTCGACCGTCCGCAGCAGCACCGGCACCGGGTAGCCGAGCGCCTGCTCCAGGTGCGCCTCGATCCGCGCGGTCAGCGCGGCCCGGTCGGGCTCGTCGGTCCGGAAGAAGACGTTGCCGGTCTGGATGTACGAGCGGACGTCCGCCAGCCCCAGCTCGGTGAAGAGCGCCCGCAGCCGCTCCATCTTCACCGTGCGGCCGCCGACGTTGATGGCGCGCAGGAACGCGATGTACCGGGTGGAGGCGTTCGAGGTGGTCACCCTGCCAGTCTGGCACCGCCCACCGACAACGCCCGCCCACCGACAACGCCCGCCCACCGCACCCCCTCGCGCGCGCGGCACCGTTCGTACCCGGCGGTTGTCGGTGCCGGGTGCCAGACTGGCGCCATGGCTACCTGGCAGGATTTCGAGCACGAGGCACCCGAACTCGCGGCCCTGGTACGGGCCCGGTTCGACGCCAACAAGCACCACGTCCTGGCGACGCTGCGCAAGGACGGCTCACCCCGGGTGAGCGGGTCGGAGGTCGACTTCGTCGGGGCCGACGCCTGGCTCGGGTCGATGTACGGCGCGGTCAAGGCACGCGACCTCCAGCGGGACGCGCGGTTCGCGCTGCACGCCCACCCGGGCGACGAGACCATGGCCGGCGGGGACTCCAAGCTCTCCGGCCGCGCGGTGGAGGTCACCGACGAGAACGAGCTCGCCGCCTTCACGGCCGACCTGCCGGAGCCGCCGCCCACCCCGTTCCACCTCTTCCGGCTGGATCTCCAGCAGGTGGTGCACACCAGCCTGGACGGCGACGCCCTGTGGGTCCTCAACTGGCACCCGGGCCGGCCGGTGGAGCGGACCCAGCTCCACTGACCGATCGGCCCGGAACGCCCACGGCAGGTCGGAACGCCTACGGCAGAACGGACTTGAGCGCCTCGGGAGTCCGGGCCACGACGGCGTGCCCGTCGTCCGCGGTGATGATCGGGCGCTGGATCAGCACGGGGTGCTCGGCCATCGCCGCGATCCAGCGCGCCCGCTCGCCCGCCTCCCGGGGCCACCCCTTCATCCCCAGCTCCTTGGCGACCGGCTCGTCGGTGCGGGTGATGTCCCACGGCTCCAGGCCCAGGCGCTCCAGCACCTGCTCCAGCTCGGCCGCGGTCGGCGGGTCCTCCAGGTAGCGCCGCACGGTGTACTTCGCCCCGGCGGCGTTCAGCTCGTTGAGCGCCGACCGGCACTTGCCACACCGCGGATTGATCCAGATCTCCATGCCGACCAGCCTATCCGCGCTGCCGCCCGGCCCCGGACCCGTCGCCGCCGGTCCGGGGCCCGGTCCGTCTCCGGTCCGTCTCCGAGTCCGGCGCCGCCGGGTCCGTCGGCGGTGGGAACTCCGCCGTGCCCGCCCGCTGTTCACGAACCAGGAACCAGCACGTCGGAGGGGAGCACCAGATGGACGGCGCCGCGATCATCGAGCAGCTGATGACCACGGAGGTCAGGACCGATCCGTACCCGCTCTACGCCAGGGCGCACGAGCTCGGCCCGGTGGCCCCGGCCGGGGACGGCATGTTCGTGGTGAGCGGCTACGCGGCGGTCGACAAGGTGCTCCGCACGCCCGCCTTCGGCGTCGCGACCGCCGAGATGACGGCCGGCCTCGCCCCGGAGTTCGCCGCGCACTCCTCGCTCGCCCTGTTCGGCCGCTCGATCCTCCAGCGCAACGCCCCCGACCAGCCCCGGGTCCGCTCGCTGATCGCCTCGGTGTTCACCGCCCGCCGGGTCGCCGCCCTGCGCCCCGCGGTGGAGGCGGCGATCGGCCGGCTGCTGGACGGGATGGCCGAGCAGGGGGCGGACGGCTCCCCGGTGGACTTCATGGACGCCTTCGCCTTCCGGCTGCCGGTCGGGGTGATCTGCGAGCTGCTCGGCGTGCCCGAGCGGGACCGCTACCACTTCCGCGACCTCGCCTCCGACCTGACCGTCGCCCTGGAGGTCACCCAGGACTTCGACGAGCTGGGCGCCGCCGACCGGGCCGCCGACGAGCTGTCCGACTACTTCACCGCGCTGATCGCCGAACGGCTGGCCCGCCCGCAGGACGACCTGGTCAGCGACCTGGCCCGGGTCGCCGTCGAGGACGGCGGGCGGCTGTCCGGCACCGAACTGCTGGCCAACCTGGTGCTGCTGCTGGTGGCCGGCTTCGAGACCACCACCAACCTCCTCGGCAACGGCCTCGCCCTGCTGTTCCGCCATCCCGAGGTGGCCGCCGGACTGCGCAGCGGCGCGGTCACCCCGGCCGGGTTCACCGACGAGGTGCTGCGCTTCGACTCCCCGGTCCAGGCCACCGCACGGGTCGCCCTGGAGGAGGGCCTGTCGGTCGAGGGCCTGCCCGTCCCGGCCGGCAGCGGGCTGACCCTGCTGATCGGCGCGGCCAACCACGACCCGGCCCGGTACGAGCGGCCGGCGGTGTTCGACCCGTCGCGCACGGACAGCCAGCCGCTCAGCTTCGGTGGCGGCACCCACTTCTGCCTGGGCTCCCAGCTGGCCCGGCTGGAGGGCGAGCTCGCGGTGCCCGCCCTGCTGGACCGTTTCCCCGGGCTCGCCCAGGGCGGCGCCCCGACCCGGCGTGACCGCCTGGTGCTGCGCGGTTACGAGACGCTGCCGGTGACCCTCCGCTGACCGCGCCCTTGCCCCCCACTCCCGGTCCTCTCCCGGCCCGGCGCGGTCCACGCGCCGGAACCCGGGACGTCGGCCATTCGTGACGGGGGCGTCCGTGGGGGAGCATGGAGGGACCAATCCTGTCATTCCTGGCGAATCGCCCAGGTCCGGTCAGCCAGGAGGCCCCCGCCGTGTCCGCCCCCCGCCCGCCGCAGCTCGCGGTCGCGCAGTCCCGGGTGCCGCGCTGGGTGCCCTGGCTGCCGGTGGTCCTGCTGCTCCTGGACCTGGCCACCGAGGCCGTCGTCCCGGACGCGGTGGCGGCCGGCTTCCTGCTCACCGCCCTGCCCGTGGTGGCCGCGTTCAGCTACGGCCCGGTGCTGACCGCCACCACCACGGGCGGTGCGCTGGCCCTCCAGCTGCTGCTGGCCCTGCGCGCGGGCCACGTCAACGAGCAGCACCACGTCTGGGTGTACATCGCCACCGCGCTGTCCGGGGTGATGGGAACAGCCCTGTCCTGGCAGCGCACCCGGCAGAACCGCACCCTCTTGCAGGCCCGCACCGTCGCCGAGACCCTGCAGCGCACGGTGCTGCGGCCGGTGCCGGAGCGGGCCGGCGGCCTGCGGGTCGCCGGACTGTACCGCCCGGCGCAGGCCGAGGTGCTGGTCGGCGGGGACCTCTACGAGGTGTGCGACACCCGCTTCGGCGTCCGGGTGCTGCTCGGGGACGTCCGCGGCAAGGGCCTCGGCGCGGTCCGCACCGTCGCCGACGTGCTCGGCGCCTTCCGGGCGGCCGCCCACGACACCCCGGGCCTGGTCGAGCTCGCCGACCAGCTGGACCGCGCGGTGCTGCGCGACGCGGCCGACCGCGGCGACGACGAGCTGTTCGTCACCGCCGTCCTGCTCCAGTACCGCCCGGGCACCGACTGCGTGGAGTTCGTCAACCGCGGCCACACCACCCCACTGCTGCTGGGCCGGGGCACCATCGCCCCGGTGGCCTGCACCGACGAACTCCCGCTCGGCCTGGGCCACCTCCGCCCCGAGGACGAACCCGCCAAGCCGACGACCGTCGCCCTCCCCCCTGGGCACACCGTCCTGCTCTACACCGACGGCGTCAGCGAGGCCCGCGACTCCACCGGCGCCTTCTACCCCCTCGCCCCGCGCCTGGCCGCCCTGGCCAGCACGGCACCGGACCGAGTGGTCTCCTTCCTGGCCCAGGACGTCCACCAGTACGCCGGCCTCCTCGCCGACGACCTCGCCGTCCTCGCCCTCACCCCCGAATGACCCCGCACCGCCCGGCGCGACGGCCGTGCTGCACGAAACGGGTCCCTGTAGGTCAGCGATCAGCTGACCTACAGGGACCCGCTCACGCCGGGGCCGGGACTCTTACAGGTCGTAGTTCTGATCGAACACGCCTCTGACCTGCGGAAATGTGGGTCGCATGGAAGATCATTTCACAACCAGTGCACACGCGGCGGCCTCAACGGATGAGAGGCGCCGAAAGGTGCCGGGTGGTCATGAGAGGTCGCGCCGCTTTCCCGTTGTGTGGCCTACGGAGAGCTACCGAAGTGCGAGCCCTTCCCTGGCAGCGAGGTGGGCGACAGGGTCCTACTGGTCCGCCACGATGAAGCATGCTCGGTCGTAGAGTTCGTCGAATGTAATGACCTCGATGCCTTGGACGGAGGATCGGTAGAGTTCGAAGGAGCTGAGCTTTTCTGGGTTGACCTCGCCGTCGTGTTTGAATTCGGCCAGGCTGCCGATCACGAGGACCTGGCGGGGTTTGGTGGTCGAGAGTTCGGTACCGGTTGGGGTGCCGTCGGCCTGGTAGAGCCGGGTCAGTTCCTTGGAGATCAGCCGTTGGGCTTTGTGGACGGTCTTCTGCACCTGGGCGACTCCGCCTCCGAGTTCCGTCGAGGCCTGGTAGACGTCCGGGGTGCGGTAGAGGGTCTTGGCGAGCAGTGGCGTCTCATGGGTCTTGATTTCGCAGAACAGCATGCTGCTGATGAAGCCTTTGGAGCGCATGATTGCGTCGATCCGCTTGCCGGCTCCGGTGAAGATGTTGGCCCCTGTGGTGATGCGTTCCAGCTTGCCGTCATCGAGGGCCTCGCAGGCGAGGAGATTGAGACCGTAACCGAAGATCCAGGAGTTTCCTTCGAAGTATTCCTGCCAGAGCGCTTCGCTGGACTTGGCGGTTCGGTCCTTCTCCTTCTGAAAATATTCAGGGTCGTTCAGCAGCCGGTCGAAGCGCTGGAGCTGGATCTTGCGGTTGCTAATGAGGCGGATTTCTTCTTCGGTGAGCGAACCCCCGATGGCGGTTTTGAGCGCTTGCAGGAGCATGGTCCGGTCCTGGCCGGTCAGAACTTCGGCGAGCTCATCGGCATCGCCGACAGTCAGACCGGTGCGACTGCCCGGGGTGTGGAGACCAGTGCATCCTTGGAGGAAGTTGATGACCTTCCAGAAGTTCTCGTGGGCGTCGCTGGTGTCGACGACCGCCTTGATGAGCTGTGTGCTCTCGGTGCCGGGAATGACCTCCATGGCCGCTGCCTTCTCGGCTTTGCTCTTGTCCTTCTTCCACAGCTTGATTCGGGGGGAGTAGGTATCGCCCTTCCTGATGATGGTGACGTTGCACAGCGTCGCTACTTGGGGTCGGTCGTCGAGCACGAAGTCGGTGACCGGCCTGTTCGCCCGAGTGTCGTAGAGGTAGCGGAAGCCGCCGTCCGCAGCGGAGCGGATCTCAAGGTCGGAGAAGTCCTGGCGTACAACGTCGAAGTCGGT
The DNA here is from genome assembly GCF_042896295.1 of Kitasatospora sp. NPDC001309. Taxonomy (NCBI): domain Bacteria; kingdom Bacillati; phylum Actinomycetota; class Actinomycetes; order Kitasatosporales; family Streptomycetaceae; genus Kitasatospora; species Kitasatospora sp. NPDC001309. Next base: position 14,830 of record NZ_JBIAXC010000052.1, read on the forward strand.
GGAAGCGAAGCTGATGTGGGCACCGCGGATCACGGGGGAGGCCGGTGTGACCGCTCGGCCCCTCCAGTCGTGCGGGATGTAGGGCATCGGCCCCACGTCGCCTTCGACCACGAGCGACTGCACGTCGTCACGTCCGAGCCGTGCGAGCACTGGGCCCAGGCGCTGCCAGATCGCATCGGCCACCGCTGGCGTGAACGCCGGGAGGAGCGGGCGGTCGACTGTGAGGACGGCTTCAGACGCGCTGGCAGTCCAGTTGTCGCCCGGCATGGGGTGGTAGAAGCTGCCGTCGCGGCGCAACGTGAGCGTGGCCTTGCGCAGAAGGTCGCGGGCGGCCTCCTGCCCGTCGCAGTCGAGGAGGCTGTAGACCTGACCGAGAACGAGGTCGAGCTTGCCCGCGTCATCGTCGTTCAAGGGCAACGAGACCAGCGGGCCGGCTGCCTGTACCCGGACCGGTGAGTAGACCGGCCGGCCTGACAGGAACTGGTAAGCGCGAAGTGCCCAGCCATCGGGTTCCAAGAGGCGGTTCAGTTGATCGACGTGCCGAGAGGCTTGGTCGACGTCGGAAAGCACTTCCGGGTGCAGGGCCTCCACGAGGAAGGCGAGCAGTACCTCGTCGGGCCCGGAGCGGAGCCCGAGGCGCGCATCCATGAAGATCCAGTCATCGTCCCAGTCCTCGTTGTTGAACCGGTGCTGGACGATGTCGCCGCGCGCAGTGGCGAATCGGCTGTCGGTCGACGGCAACTCGTCGAGCCTATACAGCCGCTCCAGGAACGCTGTCTCGTCGTCGAGTCGCCCCCACCACGGGGCGCCGGTCCCGCGCAGGTAGTCAAAGATGTCGCGCCGCGTCACTGCGGTGATCTTCGCCGTCGCAGGTGTAGCTGGCGAGGCGATGGGCAAGGTCATGCGCTCAGAATGGACTTACATGCGCCAACTCGTCTGCCGATTAACGACTTTTGAGGCAACAGTCTGCTGCCCACCCTGACGGCGCTGGAGAAGACCCACTGCCGATGGACAACGCCGACCGCAAGCCCGACCAGGCATGGGTGGAGAGGGTGGTTGCCATCGTCGGCCTGACCGACCGCCTCAAGCACCGCCCGACCGAGCTGTCCGGCGGCCAGCAGCAGGGCATCTCGGGAGCCCTCGCTCGCGGCAGGGTCGGGGACGACTGAGTGCCCTGGCGACTCCCAGCCAAACCCTCTTGGCCAGAACAGTGTTGGACCGTGATCCTCAGCCAGGACGACATCGTGCCAGTGCTTCAAGGTATCCGCGGGCCCGATCATGCGTACGGCTCGCACGATCTCGTAGAGTCGCCACATGAGCACACTTGGCGGTGACTTGGAGGAGCTGATCGATGCCTGGGTGGAGGAGCAGCTCGCTTTGTCGCCCCAATGGTCTGCGGAGCGCTTGGAGACCATCTGGGCCCTGCTGGGGAGCCGGCCTCCGGACCAGAAGGGCTCGACGGGCGCAACGTCACGACGCCGCCCGCAGCCTACCGAGAACCGAGCTGATCCGCGGCCGCGACGTTCCAGGGCTTCGCCGAGTCTGAGCGTCGGAGGCTCGCGTCACCCGGGCGGCTACGCGGCCTGTCATTGGTGGCAGTGACTGGCACCTTAAGCATGAGTCCGCGGACATCTCCAATTGATGGCCGATTGATGGAAGTTACTTCCAGGAATTCTGCCGTAGCGCCTCCGGCTGCCTTCCGTCGGGTGTGTGAGCCGGGGTAGTGTCCCTGCGGCCAGCCGACCGGCGCCCTTGCCGGATGCCTCGCTTGCCTTTCTTCTGGACCTCCTCCAGTCTCTGCATCCGCCGGAGACCGAGTCCGCAGCGAGCATCTGGGAAGCCGCGTACTGGTCGGCAATCCGGGCGGTCGCTGACGATCCCCGGCCCGTGTTCGGGGGGCGAGTCGCCGACGTCAGAGGTGCCGTCCGGTGTCAGTTCGGTTTCGGCGGGCTGGAGCGTGTGGCCCTTGACAGGTTCGGGGCTGCTTGGCGAGGCGTATAGGTGGGGGGCAAGATAACGCCGCAGGCATAAGAGCGTCCGCCAGTAGGCGTTGACCTGGGCTATCGGATTCGGGGGGCTGCGCGGGCGGGTGTCTTACCGGTGGGTATGCCAGGGTCGTCGGACCAGGCTACGGACGGTGATGACGTCCGTGCCTCAGGTAGAGGACCGCATCGCCGCCGCTCGGCGGGGGCCGTGCCGCTCCGCCTCAACGCGAACATGAGCCTGAGGAACTGCACAGGAAGCGGGACCCGGTCAGAGTCGTCGGATGGCGCGCGGAGGCGGCCCTGGCGGCCTTGCGACGCATCGTTCAGTGGCCCATGGCGGAGTACAGCCGGCTACCGGTCTTCGGGTCTCAGGTCCGGATGGCAAGGGCGAGGACGGTGTCGAGCGCAACTTCCAAGGGTCGCGTGCTCCGTTGTACCTGGGCGAGTAGCAGTCCGCCTTGCAGGGTGGCGAGCATGGTGGTGGCGAGGTCGTCCGGGTCGATGCCGGGTGCGAGCTTCCCGTCGGCGTGAAGCGACCGGAGTCCTTCGCTGATGGCAGCTGACCATCGCTCGAATCCGGCGGCGATGAGGGCTCGGGCCTCGGGATCGCTCTCGGCGAGTTGACCGCCGAGCGAACCGAGTGGGCAGCCGCCCTTTGCCTGGCTGTGCTTCACGCCGGCGATCAGCATGTCCCGCCAGGCTGCGACTCCGTCTTCACCGCTGAGCGCCTCCCGATTGTGGTGGACGAGGGTGTCGGCCTGGTGGTCGATGACCGCCTGGAGGAGCTCGTTCTTGTCGGGGAAGTAGTGGTAGAGCTGCGAGCCGCTGACCTCCGCTGCCCCCTTGACGTCTTCCAGGGTGGTACCCGCGACCCCGCGCTCGTGGATCAAGGCCGCAGCCCCCTGCACGATTCGGCCCCGGACGCGCTCGCCCTTCGCGGTGAGCCGCGGCCGGTCGTTCGTCTTGTTCGCCATGGACCCATGGTAGCGATTCTGAGTTTGACAGCCCAGTCTGGCCGGGATCAGACTGAGTTGCGCAACTCACTTTGCGGGCCGCGTGACTCGCCACCGCAGCACCGGCCCCGCGAAGCAGCATGAGCCGTCCCACCTGAACAGCCCCACAGAAGACGAGAGGTAATCCCGATGAGCACACTCCCGGGAAAGACCGTGATGATCACGGGCGCCAACGTCGGGATCGGCAAGGACGTGGCCCGGCAACTGGCCCTGCGACCGGAGACGGCCCGCATCTACCTGGCATGCCGCAACCGAGACCGGGCGACAACGGCAAAGGCCGACCTCGAAGCCGCTACCGGCCGGCGCATCTTCGACATCGTCGTCATGGATGTCGCCGATCTGGGCTCGGTCCGAGCCGGCCTTGCGGCCATCGACGGAACCGTCGACGCATTGGTCATGAACGCCGGCGTCATCGGCCCGCGGTCGATGGAGTTGACCGCCGACGGGGTCACCAAGGTCTTCGCGACGAACGTTCTGGGCCACGTCGCGCTCCTCGAAGGACTCCTGGCCGAGGGGCGGCTCGGCGAGGTCGCGGTCCTCGCCGGAAGCGAAGCAGCCAGGGGACTGCCGATGCTGCGGATGAAGCGGCCGTCCTTCGCCTCGACCTCTGCCGACGAACTCGCCACCGTCATCGACGGCAGCTACTTCGCCGACGGAAAGACCGACTTCAACCTCGCCTTCGGGCAGGCCAAGTACATCGGGGCCCTCTGGATGGCCTACCTGGCCCGCCAGCACCCCGACCGCCGCTTCATCACCGTGAGCCCCGGCGCCACCACCGGCACCCAAGCCTCCAACGACATCGCCCTACCGCTGCGCATGGCGTCCAAGTACGTCCTGCCCGCCCTGGGGATCTCCCACAAGCTTGAGGTCGGCGCGAAGCGACTGGTCGACGGTGTCACCGACCCGACCCTGTCCAGCGGCGTGTTCTACGCCAGCGCGGCCAACAAGCTGAAGGGCCCCCTGGTCGACCAGGCGGACATCTTCCCCGACTTGGCCAACCCGTCGTTCCAGGACCACGCCAACGACGCCATCCACCGCTTCATCGTGTAGAGCGTCGGCCGGTACGCCAAAACGGAGAGGGTGGCACGACGGAGGCAGGTTTGATGATCATGGAGTTGCCTACGCTATGTGATCATCTGGGGGGTTGGTGTCCGTCGTGCCCGCGTCCATCATCGACCCGATCCGTGAGGAGTTCCTGAGGCTGATCCCTGCCCGGCCCGATTCGCACCCGCTGGGGTGCCACAACCCGCGGATCGCGGACGCGGTCGTGTTCGGCCGGCTTGTCCTGGCGCTGGTCTCGGGGATGGGCTACGAGAGGGTCGCTGACCGGGCCTGTTCGGCGACCACGATCCGCCGGCGGTGGGACGAGTGGATCGAGTCCGGTGTCATCGGCCACCTGCTCCTCGCGGTACTGCGAGCGTACGACCAGATGGTGGGCCTGGAACTCGAGCACCTCGCCGCCCGGTGTGAGGCCCTCGCGATCGAGCGGCTGCGGGCAGGCAGCCCTTGATTGGCCTGACCAGGATGCCGTCGATGACGAACGGCGGCATGCAGCGCGGCATCTACGGCCGTGCGGAGAGCCCGTACAGCGCCTATCGGCTGGGGGAGTGCCTACGGCTCCGGGGCCTCCACGGGCTGGAGCGCCGCGACGACCACCACGTTCGGTGCGTTCGGCCTGGGCGAGCACTCAGGACCGAGGGCCGGGTGCCCTGGCCGACGGTCTGCTGGCCGCCGTGCTGATCGGCCTGGCCGCTCAACTCGCTCGACGGCCTCCGGCGGGCAGACCCGCTGGCCGGCTACGTCCTCGTCTACTACGCGGGCGCGAGGTCAGGGAGATCTTCTTCGGCGACCACTGACGGCTCCGGCGCGGTTGGAGCCCAGGGGGCTGGTCCTGTGCGAGGGCGAACCTGCCGTGCGTCTGTCGTGGGCGCTTGGCGATGACAGCATCACCGCCGTGCCGACCGGAAGGGGCGAACTCGGTACCGCCGCACCTCACGGACTCGTGCGTGCTGCCGCCGGCAACCATCAGGCGGGTTCCGAACGGTGGAGGGTGTGCGGCTCCTACTTCGGGTGTCACGGGCGGTCGGTGAGGTGCTGGCGGAGGGCCGCGAGTCGGGCGAGGCAGGCGTCGATCGAGGCGATGGCGGTGTCGATCTCGGCGCGGGTGCGGTCGGCGACCTGGTCGAGCTGATCCTGGAGCCGCTGCCAGCGTTGCTCAGCGGTGGCGTGATCAGGTACGTCGCTGGTCGTTGTCATGCCGGAGTTCTTCGGTGTGGGCGGTCGGGGGTGTCGAGTCGGATCGCGCGGTCCGGGTGGGGGTCGGCGGGGCGGGTGTCTCGCGCACCGGGCGTCATCCTCTGGATGGCTCGGGAAGTTGTCATCGGATGGATGACATGCTAGAACGGATTCAGGTGAAGCGCACTGGCAACCCATATCCAATGGAGGTGTTTCGCGATGCTGATGCGCACTGACCCGTTCCGCGAGCTGGACCGTCTGACCCAGCAGTTCCTGGGCACGAACGGCACCTGGTCGCGTCCGGCCCCGATGCCGCTGGACGCCTGCCGCGTGGGCGACGAGTACGTGATCTCCTTCGACCTGCCCGGGGTGGACCCGCAGGCGATCGACATCGATGTCGAGCGGAACATGCTGACCGTCAAGGCCGAGCGCCGTCCGCGCCACGAGGGTGAGGACGTGAAGTGGGAGCTGTCCGAGCGTCCGCTCGGCGTGTTCTCCCGCCAGGTCATGCTGTCCGACACGCTCGACCCCGAGGGGATCAGCGCCGACTACGACGCCGGGGTGCTGACGCTGAAGATCCCGGTCGCCGAGAAGGCCAAGCCCCGCAAGATCGCGATCAGCCACCGCAGCGAGCGCAAGCAGATCCAGGCCTGACCCCACGCAAGCGGCGCTGTCCCGCGCGGCTCCCCCCACCGTGCGGGACAGCCCACCCCCGGGCCCCACCCGGACCCGCCCCCCGAGCACGCCGAGTGCTGTGCAGGCCGAACCGACAGCGAGAACGTCATGCACACCCTCCACACGGCGGCCGCCCTGGTGACCGCCCGCGGTGACCTCGACCTCGCCACCGCCCCCGAACTGCGACGCAGCCTGAGCGCCGCACTCCGGACGGACCGCGAGGTGGTGCTCGACCTGGCCGGTGTGGAGTTCATGGACTGTGCGGGCCTGGGTGCGCTGGTGCACGCCCAGAATCAGGCCGACCGCCTCGGCGCCCGCCTGATCCTGCGCGGGGCCGGCTCCCGGGTGCTGCGCCTGCTCAGGCTCACCGGCCTGAACCGGCGGCTGATCGTCGAACCCTGACCGCGGGCGCGTGCCGCGCCCGCCCGGATGGAGGGAGATACGAGGTGACCCTGCGATGGGAGGCGTTCTTGGAGCGCGTCCGGGAACGCGGCGAGTACACCACCGCCCAAGAGGCCGAGCGCGCGGCCCGTGTCGTGCTCGCCCTGCTCGGCGCACACCTGGTCGGACAGGTCCGTGCCGAACTCGCGGCCAGGCTGCCCGAGACCCTCGCCCTGGTCCTGCTCAACCCGCTGCAGGCCGCCGAACCGCTCACCGCGGAACGGTTCGTGCGCGCAACCGCTGCCTGGATCGAGGGCGCCACCGAAACCACCGCCGTGTGGGACATCGGCGCCGTGCTGTCCACGACCGCCGACGCCGCGGGCGACGACCTCATGGAGCGCATCCTGTTCCAGCTGCCGCCCGGCTACGACGTCCTCTTCGGCCGGCCCCAGCCCGGCCGGCGGCCCTGACCCACGCCTGCCGCCCCAGAAGCGGCCTGCCACGTACGGAAGGCACTCGACATGACCTGGCACCACCTCGTCCAGCGGGTCCGCGACCTCGGCCGCTACGACAGCGACCGGGAAGCCGAACACATCCTCGACGCCGTTCTCGGCATACTCGGCTCCCAGCTCACCGGCGACGAACGCTGCGACCTGGCCGCGGCCCTGCCCGAACGCGCCCGTGCCGCCCTCGTCGCCCCGATCCCCCTGACCGAACCGGTCACCGCCCCCGCCTTCGTCGAAGCCCTCGCCCGCAACCTGAACACCACCCTCGCCGGCGCCCGCTGGGACGCCTCCTGCGTCCTTGCCGCACTCACCGACCTCGCCGGCGAGGAGCTCACCGACCGCCTCCTCGCCTACCTCCCCCGCGGCTACGCGCTCCTGTTCGGCCGCGCCGACCTCGCCCCCGCCGCCGCCTGACCCCGTACCGGCCAGGACGGCCGAAGATCCGTACCACGCGCATGAAAGGGCGAATACCGGTTAAAAAGGTGACGAATGGGCGGTGCTGATGGGCCGCCCGGCGGACGACTGGAGGAACCGATGAGTGACCTGTCGAACAAGGCGCAAGAACTGGCCGGCAAGGTGAAGGAGAAGGCCGGCGAGCTCACCGGTGACGAGGAGCTCAAGGGCGAGGGCCAGGCCGACCAGGTGGAGTCGAAGGTCAGGCAGGCCGCCGACGACGTCAAGGACGCAGCGCAAGCCGCGGCCGACCGGGCAAAGGGCGCCCTGAAGCGCACCGACTGACGACGGAAAGGAGCACCGTCATGGCCGTGTTCCTGGTCATTCTGCTCATCGCCGTGGTGTTCGGCTTCGTCGGCGCCTTGGTGAAGGGCCTGCTGTGGCTGCTCGTGATCGGCGCCGTGCTGTTCGTCGCCGCCCTGGTGCTCGGGGGCGTGCGCCTGGGGCGCGGGCGGAGCTCACGCAGATAGCGCCGAGCCGGGGGTGACCCGTGACGGCACGACAGCGCAGGCCGCGCTGTCGTGCCGCAGGCGCGTCCGGACGCTTCCCCCGCACCGCTTTCAGCGGGAAGCACGAAGGGTGAGCCGCCGGACAGCTGGCGGCTCATCCGTTCCGAGACGCCGCCCCGGTGCCGGGTAGCGTGGCCGGTGTGGGCCGTGCCGGGTTCTGCGGCGCGGGAGGAAGAGGGGCGGGCATCCCGCCGGGTTGGAGAGCTGCGGTGTCGCGTCGTTTCGACTGCTCGGATTCCTTCGAGCGTGCCAGGGGTTTGCGCGAGGCTGGTTCGGCGGTGCGTCGGGGTGAGCTTGTCGTGCTGCCCACGGACACCGTCTACGGCGTGGGTGCCGACGCGTTCAGCCCCGACGCCGTCGCGCGGCTGCTCGATGCCAAGGGTCGGGGCCGGCAGATGCCCTCCCCGGTGCTGGTCGCCTCCCCGCAAGGTCTGGACCTCCTGGTCGACGACCTGCCGCCGCACGCGCGGGACCTCGTGGACGCGTTCTGGCCGGGCGGGCTGACCCTGGTCGCCCGCCACAAGCCGTCCCTGGAGTGGGACCTCGGCGAGACGAACGGCACCGTGGCGGTGAGGATGCCCGCGCACCCGGTCGCCCTCGACCTGCTCGCGGAGACCGGGCCGCTGGCCGTGTCCAGCGCCAACCTGACCGGGCACCCGTCCCCGCAGGACTGCGGTGCCGCACAGGGCATGCTCACCGACTCGGTGGCCGTCTACCTGGACGCGGGCCCAACGCCCGCAGCCGTGCCGTCCTCGATCGTGGACATCACCGGCACGGCCCCCGTACTCCTGCGCGCCGGCGCGATCAGCGCCGACCAACTGCGCAAGGTCGTCCCGGACCTTACGGAACGCTGAACAGCCGGGTCATGCCACCTCGTCGGCAGGCGGGTCGGTGGCCGCGACCGCGCCGCACTCGTCTGATGTCCTCCATGGGCGATGCGGTACCTGCCGCCGGTGTGGGGCAGTCCGAAGTCGCCCTGCAGGATCTTCGCCCGGGGGAGATCCAGACGGGTGGGCCGTGCGGGTGCGGCGTGCGGCTGGGGCGTCGGTGGGCGGGGCGAAGAGAGCGGAGAGCTTCAGGCGCTCCAAGGCATGGAGGATCTGGCTGCCTAGGGCAGGGTGACGTGCTCCTGCCGCGACCCGACCTGGAAGGGGTCGGGGTCTCGCTCCCAGGGCGGCCCGCGGTGAGCACCTGCCGCTCACCGCAGGCCGGTCTCGTCGGCCTGGAGGGCGGGTCAGGTGTCGGCGGTGGGCTCTTGGCGCTGTTGGGAGAGGCGGAGTTGTTCGTTGAGGCGCAGGGCTTCTTCGAGTTGGTCTTCAAGGATGACGATGCGGCAGGCGGCTTCGATGGGGGTGCCCTGGTCGACGAGGTCGCGGGCTCGCATGGCGATGCGTAGCTGGTAGCGGGAGTAGCGGCGGTGGCCGCCGTCGGAGCGTAGGGGGGTGATGAGGCGGTGTTCGCCGAGGGCTCGTAGGAAGCCGGGGGTGGTGCCGGTCATCTCGGCGGCGCGTCCCATGGTGTAGGCGGGGTAGTCGTCGTCGTCGAGTTTGCCGGGTGTGTCGGGGCTGGCCGTTGTAGTCACTGCACCTCTCTGGTTCTCGGGGAGAACGCGTCGAGGGGCCCCGGGGCCGTGTCGGCTCCGGGGCCCCGAAGGGGAACAACACCATCTACCGGCCTGGGCCGGTCCTTCTACTTCCGCACTGCCGCAAAGTAGGGGCGTGCGGGGATCGCGTATGCGTGACCGGAAACCACCGTCCTTGCCTTGGGGTCTGCGGTGTCCGCCCGGGCGAGTGTTCACGGGCCGGGCGATCCTGATGGCGCTTGCGCCCTCCGTTCATCCTCTGTACTGAACTGTCACTTTCGTACTGCTGGTACTGCACCTGCTGAACTGCGTACTGCTGGTCGGTGGCCGTGTAGGCCCACCTGGTCCGGCAGCAGGGGCCCGCCGGCCGCCCCGCGTCTGCGGTGGCCTGGAACCCCACTGCCCGGACCCCTCGGCACGCGCGCCCGCAGTCTGGGCGCCTTTGCCGAGACCGTGCCTGTCTTGCGACTGCCGGTCCTGCACTCACTGAACTGTGTACTGCTCGATACCGCTGGTGGCGGCCCCTGATGCCTGCGGGCCGCCCGGTCCAGCAGCCAGTCCCGTCGCCGTCCTGCACCTGCCTGGCTTCGGAACTCCACTGCCGGACCGAACTGCGAACTTCGGTCCAACAATCCGGCCAGTTCGTGTCTGGCCGGTATCGCCGACTGCTGTCTACGAGAGAAACGTTAGACCCGCCCGCGAGCAATGTCTACTTCGGCGCGGATAGATTTTGCGGCGCCGGTGAGTGAGGTAGTCGCGCGCTGCGCGGCGGCAACCCCCGAGCCGCCGCCGCGCGCCCGAAGTGCCCGGCGGGACTGTGCAGGGAGGCGGGATTGGAAGAGCTGGTGCCGAAGTCATCGGAGACGGCCCGGGGCGGACAGACGGATCACGGGCTCGGAGGAAGCCGCAGCCACCGGTCGACCTGCGGACTCCCGGGTGCCTCATGCGAGTGAAGTCCGCTGGGATCCGAGCTGGTCACATGGAGTGAAGGGGTCAAGCGGTTCGGTTCGTGAGCTGCGCGGGGCGGCCGGGGCGCCGCCGACCGCGCGGGGCGTCTACCGGGCGGCGAGAACGGTAGGAGTGATCCGGCTTGTCGTGGGTCAGCCGGCTGTGGCCCACTGGGTGGCCTGTGCGCGCAGAGGGGAGACGACGGCGGCGTAGCAGCTCCCGGGCAGGTCGGTGACCCAGTCGAAAGTGTCGAGGGTGATGCCGTGCTGAGCTGCGGCCTGGAGCATGTCGGCGAGCAGCGCGGTCGCGGCTGCCCTGTCCTGCTCGGTGCCGTGGTCCGGGCGACGCTCGGCGGCGGCATCGACGCGGTCGGCAAGGTCGCGGTGCCTGGCCACGGCGCGGTAGCACGTGCCGGGCAGGTCGGTGACCCAGTCGAAGGCGTCGAGGGTGATGCCGTGCTGAGCTGCGGCCTGGAGCATGTCGGCCAGTAGCGCGGTCGCGGCTGCCCTGTCCTGCTCGGTGCCGTGGTCCGGGCGACGCTCGGCGGCGGCATCGACGCGGTCGGCCAGCGTGCGGTTCCTGCGGTCGGTGTACTCGTACACGTGCGGATGTCCTTGGTCGGTCGGGTGTCTGTCGGCGGTGGCCGGAGTCCGTTGCCGGCTGCCGAAGCGATGGGAGCGGTGCTGCGGGCTGCATTCCTGCGGCGGTGATGCGCACGGATCGAGAGCACTCGCGCGCACGCCCGGCGCGGTTCAGGCGCGCGGGTGCTGCAGGCCCTGGCGGTCCTGGCCGGGTGCGGGTGCGGCCCGCTTTGCACTGCCGACAACGGCGAGCCGCACCCGCGGACGGCTACAGGCTGTGGGTGAGGTGGTCGGTCAGGAGGCGGGTGAACCGGGCCGGGTCGGGCAGGTCGCCGCCCTCGGCGAGCAGGGCGCTGCCGTGGACGAGTTCGGCGATGTCGGTGAGGACCGGGTCGTCGGACCTCGCCCCGTGGGCCCGGTGCAGGGCGGTGATCAGGGGGTGGGTGGGGTTGAGCTCCAGGATCCGCTTCACGGTGGGGAGTTCCTGGCCCATGGCCCGGTACATCTTCTCCAGGGTGGGGGTCAGGTCGTGGGCGTCGCCGACCAGGCAGGCGGCGGAGGTGGTGAGCCGGGTGGAGAGGCGGACCTGCTTGACGTGCTCGGCCAGGGTGGCCTGCAGCCAGGTGAGGAGGGCGGCGAAGTCCTCCTCGCGCCGGGCCTTCTGCGCCTTCGCCTCGTCGCCGCCGTCGGTGTCGGCGTCGTCGCCGAGGTCGACCTGGCCCTTGGCGATGGACTGGAAGCGGTGGCCCTCGAAGGCGGGGACCTGGTCGGTCCAGACCTCGTCGACGGGGTCGGTGAGGATGAGGACCTCGTAGCCCTTGGCGGTGAATGCCTCCATGTGCGGGGAGTTCTCCACCATGGCCCGGTTCTCGCCGGTCAGGTAGTAGATGGTGTCCTGGCCGTCCTTCATCCGCGCGACGTACTCGCGCAGCGTGGTCGGCTTCTGCGCGTCGTGGGTGGAGGCGGCCGAGACCAGGGGCAGCAGCGCGTCAGTGTTGTCGCGGTCCTCCAGCAGGCCTTCCTTGATCACCCGGCCGAACTGCTCCCACGCCGTGGCGTAGGCCTCGGGGTTGGCGGCCTGCATGTCCTTGAAGGCGGTGAGGACCTTCTTGACGAGGCGCCGGCGGACCGCGGTGATCTGGCGGTCGTGCTGGAGGATCTCGCGGGAGACGTTCAGCGACAGGTCGTGGGCGTCGACGACGCCCTTGACGAAGCGCAGGTAGTTGGGCATCAGCGCGTCGCAGTCGTCCATGATGAACACGCGCTTGACGTACAGCTGCACGCCCCGCTTGGTGTCGCGGGAGAACAGGTCGAACGGGGCGTGGGCGGGGATGAACAGCAGCGCCTCGTACTCGAAGGTGCCCTCGGCGCGCATGTGGACGGTCTCGGCCGGGGCCTGCCAGTCGTGGCTGATCTGCTGGTAGAACTCGTGGTACTCCGCCTCGGACACCTCCGAGCGCGGGCGTGCCCAGAGCGCCTTCATCGAGTTCAGCGTCTCCAGCTCGGGGGCGGCCCTGTCTCCGGTGGCGGGCTCAGTGCCCTCCTCGGCGGCAGGCTCGTCGGTGCCGGCGTTGCTGGTGGTTTCGGTGGCCATGCGGATGGGCCAGCGGATGAAGTCCGAGTACTGCTTGACGATCTGGCGGATCTTCCACGCCGCGAGGTAGTCGCCGAGCCCGTCCTCGCCGTCCGCCGGCTTGAGGTGCAGCGTGACCGAGGTGCCCACCGGCAGGCCCTCGGCCTGCGCGATGGTGTAGGTGCCCTCGCCGTCGGACTCCCAGGCGGTGCCCTGCTCGGTGCCGGCCCGGCGGGTGTGCAGGGTGACCTTGTCGGCGACCATGAACGCCGAGTAGAAGCCGACTCCGAACTGCCCGATCAGGTGCTGCGCCGCGTCCGCGTCCTTGGCCTCCTTGATCTTGGCCAGCAGGCTGGCGGTGCCGGACTTGGCGATGGTGCCGATCAGTTCGACGACCTCGTCGCGGGTCATACCGATGCCGTTGTCCCGCACCGTCAGGGTGCGGGCCGCCCTGTCGACCTCCAACGTGATGTGCAGGTCGGAGGTGTCGACGTCGAGATCGGTGTCGGTGAGGGATTCTAGGCGGAGCTTGTCGAGGGCGTCGGAGGCGTTGGAGATCAGCTCACGCAGGAAGATGTCCTTGTTCGAGTAGATCGAGTGGATCACCAGCTGCAGCAGCTGGCGGGTCTCCGCCTGGAACTCCAGCGTCTGGGTCGGGCTGGCCACGGGAGGTGTCTCCTTCGGTGGAAAGGGTTCGGGTCGGGTCAAGTCGCCGGGGCAGGCCGGGCGGGTGTGCCGCGCGGTCGGCTCCGGGGGTATTCAGATGCGGCTGAGGGGCTGGTAGGGCTGTTCGGGGCGGGCGGTGCCGGGTCGGGCGGTGCCGTAGCAGGACAGGAAAAGCTTCCAGCCGTCGCGGCATTCCAGCGTGGCGCCGTATCGCACCGCCGGCGGATCCGGGCGTGTGCTGTACCGGTCGACGCGAACAACGTCGCTGGACGCGCCGTCGGCCGTCGCGGCGGCGACCAGGGCCTGCTCGACGAGGGCAACCGCAACAGGCCGGCCCGTCAGGTCCGGCACCTGCGTCTTCTCGGTGGCAGTACCAGCGGGGGCCTGGGCGGGGGCGGAGCCGCTGGCACCGGTGATGCTCCACCACACCTGGCCGCCCCCGTCCAGGGTCACGGCCAGTCCGTAGGGGCTGTCGTCGCCGCGCCTGTCGGCGGCGGCGATGCCCGGGATCTCGGGGGTGCGTGTGATCAGCAGCTGCTGCAGGTCGGCTGGAGTCATGGGCGTCGGCTGGGATCGGAGTACGGATGGTCTTCACATGAGGGCCCGCGGCGTCGGCCGTCGCTCTGCCTGCCGGGGCGGGCCTTCGACTTTGGAGCGGGTCAGCTGTGCGTAGGCCGCGGCCCGGATGGGGCGCTACCGGGGGTGGTCACGGACCGGCCGGGGGTGTGCGGCGCTGCCGTCCGCTGTCGGCCCGCAGCTGGCCGGTTCGGGTGGTGAGCTCGTCGAGGCGGCCGGCGATCGTCGGGTGGTCCGCTTCCAGGAAGGGCCGGGTCTCGGCGAGCGGGGCGAGCAGGCGGGCGGGGTCGTTGTCGCCGAGCGCGTCCAGCAGGCGTTCTATGGCGGGCGCCGCCGAGGCGGTGAGGCCGTCCAGGGCGCCGATCTGCCCGGCGAGGCGGCGCAGGTCCGCGGCGTTGTCGCGAGCCCAGGTGGTCACCGCGCGGTCGGCGGCACGCTGGTCGCGGACCGCCTGGACGCGCTGCTCGCCGGTGCTGCCAGCCTCGGTGCCGGCGTCGGCGTTCGGGCGCATGCGCAGGTAGCGGCGCTCGGCGGCCTGGCGGCTCTGGACGCCCATCGGTTCGGCAAGGTCGGCCCAGGTGGCGCCGGCCCCGCGAGCGGTCTCGATCAGACCGCTCTCCCAGCCGGCGAGTTCCTCACGCAGGTGACGCAGCAGCAGGAGCGCTGACAGCGCACCGCCCGGGTCGTGCTGGCCCGCGTCGTCCGGAGGTGCGTGGCGAGCGGTGCGGGCAGCGGCGTCCATCATGCCCAGCGCGGCAGCGGCGGCCAGGAACGAGGCCGGGCCGACCCCGGCCGTGCCGGTGTCCTGCGTATCCATGTCGTCACTCTTTCGCTGACTGGGTGTTTGTCATCGTCTGGATGACATGCTACAACGGTTCGTGTCGCACCGCACCGGTGCGAACAAGAGCTTCTGGACCGGAGGTGTCCGACGATGTCCATGCGCACTGCGGTGACCCACCAGGCGCCCCCCACAGCCGGGTCGCGGCCGGCCCCGATTCCGATGGACGCCTGGCGCGAGGACGACCGTTTCGTGATCGCGCTCGATGTGCCCGGCGTCCCGCTGGAGGCGATCGAGGTCGAGGCACTGGGGCGGATGGTGACCGTGAAGGCCGAACGCCGTCCCGCCCCCCGCGGTGAGCACGCGCGCACCCAGCTCGCCGAGCGCTCCCACGGGGCGTCCGAGCGCCGGATCCACCTGGCCGAAAGCCTCGACCCGGGCCGTATCACGGCCCACCTGCAGGACGGCGTCCTGACCCTCACCGTCCCCACCGCCTCGGCCTCCCGGGCCCGCAAGATCACCATCCGGGCCGGCGAGGCCGGACAGCCGTCGCCCGTGGAGAGCGGACAGGCCGTCCCCGCAGCGGCGTGACCTGACCCCGCGCGAGCCGACACCATGCCGATCAGGGTTCCGTACCAGCTGTGGGCCCGACTTGGTCGCAGCCCTTCGGCTCGCGGCACGGCAGACCGGAGTTGGACTTGTCACGCATGGTCTTCGCCCTAGCCGGGCGGCCCGGTGCGTCGCCGTCGGTAATCGCGCTGTGGCAGCGACCAACAGCCCGCTCCACACCCCGCCCCTCGGTGGCCTGTCCACGGAAGGCCACCGACGCCGGAGCCCTGACTCCCCAAGACGCCTTGCCATCCGCCATGTCATCTATTCGGCGACATGTCACTGACAGGTGACATGCCTGAGCGGATGCGTGAGCGCGTCGAAGTCGCCCGTTGATACGACGAGGAGGTACTCGACAATGTTGATGCGCACTGACCCCTTCCGCGAGCTGGACCGTTTCACCCAGCAGTTCTTCGGCACGACCGGCACGTGGTCGCGACCGTCCGCGATGCCGATGGATGCCTGGCGCGACGGCGACACGTTCTACGTCCAGTTCGACCTCCCCGGCGTCAGCCCCGACGCGATCGACCTGGACGTCGAGAAGAACACGCTCACCGTCAAGGCCGAGCGCCGCCCCGCGCAGCGCGGCGACAACGCCGAGGTCCAGCTCTCCGAACGCCCCCTCGGCGTCTTCTCCCGGCAGCTGTTCCTCGGCGACGCCCTCGACACCGAGCACATCACCGCCTCCTACGAGGCAGGCGTACTCACCCTCACCATCCCGGTCGCCGAGACCGCCAAGCCCCGCAAGATCCACATCAGCGGCGGCAGCGACCACAAGGAACTCCAGGCCTGACCCCCCCATCGGCCTGGTGCCCCAGAGGAAACCGTGCCGCGCGGGCGGAACACCCCCGCCGCCCGTGCGGCACCCCTGACCCGCGCCGTGCGCCGAATCGCGCAGGAGAGGCTGTTCAAAGCAGCAAGCTGATCAGCTGCTAGAGCCGCACTTTGCGGGGCGCCAGTTCAGATCCCCGCCCGGAAGACCGTCCTCGCAGCGTACGCCGACGTCCGGATACAGCTGCCGCAACTGCCGCACCGCTGCGTCGGAACCTGCCCTCAAAACCGCACGACCGCTGATCGAATGCCGTTGGGCGGTCGCGTCGCGCTGCGGCACCCGACGGCCAGGTCGCTACCCGAGGTGTCCACGGGGTGACCTAGCCGCCGGGTGGCGGCGACTACGAGGTGGCGGTGAGCGGCAGCCCGGGGAAGACGCGCTTCGGCCCGTCCGGTTCGGCGGCCGCCATGCCGTCTACCGCCGGCCACCCCACGAGCAGTTCGCTCGCCGTGCGGGTGTTCGCGGGATCGGCCGCGGCGGTCATCAGGTCGGCTGCCTCGGCCTCGCCGGTGTGCGGCGGGACGACCAGCAGATCCAGGCGCCGAGGTGCGTAGGAGCGCACCATGACCTCGTTCTCGTCCTGCTCCTGGAGGAACCAGCCGCCGTGGACCACGTGGCCGGCGACGGGGATCAGGCGGGGGATCACGGGCCAGTGCGTGGGGTTCAGCACGACGCGCGTGACACGCCCCCACCGCGCATCCAACTCAGCCGCCAGCGAGGGTAGTTCGGTGAGGAGATCGTGCGAGCGCGGCCACCATGCTCCGTCCAGGCGGCCTCGGGAGGCGCCGTCGGGGGTGAGTGAGAGCCGGAGGGCCGGTGCAGCACCCGGCTGTGCGGGTACCTCAGCGAGTTGCAAGCGGTCGAGGGTGACAGTCATGTCATGGACCCGTCTCCGAGCCCACGCACGTGGGCCCGGGATTGGTGGTCGCCGGAGACGAAACCAGTATCGGGGCCAGTTCACGAAGTGCCTTCGGTAGGTCCAGCCTACTCCGACACAGTGTCAGACCCACTATGGCAGGAGCCGGGGCACGGCCGGAGAACATGTCGACGGCGAGGCCGGCGTCACCTTCCTCGGCCGAGCCGGCGCGGCAGGTGCCCACAGCGCAGTGGAAGCCGCCACGTCGGCGCCGGCCGCTGCTCCTAGAGGCTGAAGAGACCGATGGCGTGGCCGTCGTGGTCGACCACCGGCCAGGTGGTCAGGCCGCGGGCGCGCATGGCGTTGGCCGCGCCGTCGGCAGGCATGTCGGGGGTGGCGAACGGGGCGCGGTCGAGGGCGATGTCGCGCACGGCGGTGCGTTCGGTGTACCAGGATCGGGCCTGGAACGGCGCGAGGTGCAGGCGGGTGAGCAGCCCGGCGCAGCGGCCGTCGTCGTCGCGGACCAGGACGTGGTCGGCGCCTGAGCCGTTCAGGATGTCCATCGCGGTGTCGGCGGTGACGTCGTCGCTGATCTGCAGGTCAGGGGTGGTCATGAGGTCGCTGACCGTGGTGGTGGCCGTGGGGCGTTCGAGGGTGGTGGTCATGGGCGGACTCCTTCGCGTCGCTCCCGCCGGTGGTGGCGGCGGTCCGGGTGCTGCGGTGGGGTGCGGTGTCCTAGGCGGCGAGGACGACTCGCTTCGGTGCCGCGCTGCGCGAGCCGGCGGCGGTCCGCGGGGTGCGGCCGGCCTGGGTGGGACGGCCGGCCTGGGTGGGTCGGCCGCGGCGGTTGCGGCTCGCGGAGGGCCTGCGGCGCGGGCGTTCGACGACGGGGTCGGCGATCACGGTGGGGATGCCGGTGGGCACGCGGGCGCCCGTGATCCGGGCCAGCTCCTCGTCGCCGGCGCTGACCCTGGTGGTGACGGGGGTGATGGCGGCGGTGGCCATCATGCGGGCCATCTCACGGCGCTGGTTGGGCAGGACCAGGGTGACGACGGTGCCGGACTCGCCCGCACGGGCCGTGCGCCCGCCGCGGTGCAGGTAGTCCTTGTGGTCGGCCGGCGGGTCGAGGTTGACGACCAGGTCGAGCCCGTCGACGTGGATGCCACGTGCGGCGACGTTGGTGGCGATCAGTGCGGTGACCTGGCCGTTGCGGAACTGCTCCAGGGTGCGGGTGCGCTGCGGCTGGGACTTGCCACCGTGCAGGGCCGCTGCCTTCACGCCGTTGGCGAGCAGGTCCTCCACGAGGCGGTCCGCGCCGTGCTTGGTGTCGGTGAACATGATCACGCCGCCCTCGCGGGAGGCGATGTGGGCGATCGTGGCGTTCTTGTCGAAGTTCTGCACGTGCAGCACGTGGTGTTCCATCGTGCTGACGGCTCCCGCGGACGGGTCCACGGAGTGGGTGACGGGGTCCTTGAGGAAGCGGCGCACCAGGCGGTCGACGTTGCGGTCCAGGGTGGCGGAGAACAGCATCGTCTGGCAGCCGACAGCGACCTGGTCGAGGAGCTCGGTGACCTGCGGCAGGAACCCCATGTCGGCCATCTGGTCGGCCTCGTCGAGCACCGTGATGCCGACCCCGTCGAGCTGGCAGTCGCCGCGCTGGATCAGGTCCTTGAGCCGGCCGGGCGTGGCCACCACGACCTCCGCGCCACGGTTCAGCGCTTGGGCCTGGCGACCGATCGACATGCCGCCCACCACGGCCGCCATCCGCAGGCGTACCGCGTGGGCGAAGGGGGTGAGCGCGTCGGTCACCTGCTGCGCGAGCTCGCGGGTGGGCACCAGCACGAGCGCCAGCGGGCGGCGCGGCTCGGCCCTCTGCCCGGCGATGCGGGCCAGCACGGCGAGACCGAACGCGATGGTCTTGCCGGAGCCGGTGCGGCCTCGGCCGAGGACGTCACGCCCGGCCAGCGAGTTCGGCAGGGTTGCGGCCTGGATCGGGAACGGCGCGGTGACGCCCTGGCGGGTCAGCACCGCCAGCAGCGCCTTCGGCATCCCCAGCTCGGAGAACGACTCGACGGCCGGCAGCGCCGGGGTGGTGCTGACCGGCATCGCGAACTCGCCCTGCGGGGAGGAGTTCTGACGGCCACCCCGCCCGGAGGAGCTGCGGCCGCCGGCCGGCCGGTCACCGTAGAAGGAACTGCCGCCGGAGCGGGATCCGTAGGCGGCGGCGCCGGAGCGGGAGTTGGAGCTCTGGTAGGAGGAGCGACGGGAGCGGTTCATGTGGAGACCTTCCTCAGGGCGGCACGTCACGAGGAAGGCTCCGCAGCGCGGGGCGCCGGCGGAGACCGCAAGGGAACGAGCCAGAACGTGTGAAGAGCGGGGCGTGGACGGAAGAACCGTGCGGCACGTCACCTGCGGTCGGCGCTCACCGAAGATCGGGAGCGCGAACCTCGAACCGTGGGATCTCACGGCAGGGCGCCGATCCGGACGCGGCGCTGGGCGTCTCGCGTGGGGATGGCCGCCAGTGGCGAAGCCAGGGGGCCTGAACGGCCGGGGGTGTGTAATGCGGAGGGGCCCGCACCGAGCGTGTACGCGGTGCGGGCCCCTCGCTGCCAGGCGGGTGCCTCAGCAGAAAAACTACAGCGGACGAATGTTCTCGGCCTGAGGGCCCTTCTGGCCCTGCGTGACGTCGAACTCGACCTTCTGGCCCTCGAGCAGCTCACGGAAGCCGTTGGCGTTGATGTTCGAGTAGTGGGCGAAGACGTCAGCGCCGCCGCCCTCCTGCTCGATGAAGCCGAAGCCCTTTTCCGCGTTGAACCACTTCACAGTGCCATTAGCCATAAAGAAATCTCCTTCAAGGGGCTGTCCGAAGCGCGCACAGTGCGGGCCTCGAGTGCCGCGATGATGACCCACCCGGGGAAGAGCCGGGAAACAGAAATGCGCCCGCGAAACATCAGCAGGCGCACACAAAGTTCATGGGAACCACTACTGCAACTAAGACGACTCTAGCAGGCCCCGGCCTTCCGTGGTGGATTATTTCACTCCCGGTATTTCGGTGGCCTCCCCTCGGGCCCGCCGCCCCCGAGTCGCCAGGGACGCCAACGCGCCCTGTGGGGATGGTCGTTGACGGCATAGCGCTGTCCGGGGCGGTGGCTCCACTGGCAGTGCGACATGGACGAGCCTCGAGGCGAGCCGCGTGGACTCTCGCCATTTCGGCCCCGGCTCGGCCCCGCCACCGGTTCCGGTGGCGACAGGGGACGGCACGATTCGAATTCCGACCCGTCCGCGCTCGAGTTCCACCGAAAGGCCCCGCTCCCGCGATTTCCGGCGCATACTGCAAGGAATGACGAAATCAGCAGCAGTCCGCCGGCCCCTGCCCACCAGCCCCTTCAAAGTCCGCGCCCAGGCGCCGCTCAAGCGGTTCGCCGTCGGCGACCGAGTCACCCACGACCGCTACGGGCTGGGCCGGGCCATCGGCGTCGAAGGCGACGGCGACATCGCCGTACTCGTCGACTTCGGATCAAGGCAGGAACGCATCACCCAGCCGTACGCCGCGATGTTCAAACTCTGACCCCGGGCGCCCCGCGCTTCGCGGCCGATCGTGCCGCACCGCTCGCGGGTGGTCCCTGCGCCGAGGCGACGGCGCACCGTTGCCTCGGCATCATCTGGGGGCTCTTGCCCCGGCCATTGACCGCCGCGCAGCAGCCGGCCTGC
Organism: Kitasatospora sp. NPDC001309; assembly: GCF_042896295.1. Lineage (NCBI taxonomy): Bacteria > Bacillati > Actinomycetota > Actinomycetes > Kitasatosporales > Streptomycetaceae > Kitasatospora > Kitasatospora sp. NPDC001309. The sequence goes on from NZ_JBIAXC010000052.1 coordinate 35,299, forward strand.
CTTCGCGGCAGCGGGGACCCGTCGAAGCCCGGCCGCGTAGGCCGGCGACACCCCGCGCGCACTGCAGTCACCGCCTTGAGGCGGACTCCCGGACACCGACCGCCGTGTCCTAATCTGGGACTCATGTCGAACCCTGACGGGCTGCTCGTCGACATCGCCGCGATGGTCGAGTCCGAGCACACCAACCAGATGTCCTTGACCGTGGTGGTCCCCGGTGCAGTGATCACCGGCAGGCTCGCGCCGATTTCCCTGTGGTGGGAGCGGGTGGCGGAGGTCCTCCAGGCCTCTGAGCACCTGAAGCCGTTCGCCGCCCTCTTCGCGCCGCCCGCCGAAGGCCCGCCCGTGCGGCCCACGCACCTGCACCTCCACCGCGCGAAAATCCTGCAGGGCAACTTCGCCCTGCCCCACACCGGCGGCATGTACCGCATCGCCATCGAGGACATCAGCAGCTGGACGATCGGGGACCTCGGTTACTCCGACAGCTGAGACGGTGAGTAGGAGGCCAAGTGCCCGCTTCGAGGCTGGAAGCCGGGTGAGGCGGGCCGGTCGTGAGTCCGATCGCCAGGCTGTGAGCGGAGCGAGGAGTCGGGCCCGCGCCAACCTGCGGTCTGGAAGCCGCTGGAGCGTCACCCCGGCTCCAGGTCGGCCCGGGGGGCGCTGAGCCTGACCGGCGGAGACCTGCCGCAGTTCGCTTCGGCAGGCGGCGGCGGTCAGGTCACCGCGGTCGTACGGGAGTGCGTAGCCACACGGGAGTTGGGTCAGCAGGCGGCACATAAGGCGCTCGCCGTCGAGGCTGGTGAGGGCGGCGCCGGTGTGCCGGCGGGTGGCTTCGGTGGTGGTGTCCAGGGGCTGGGGGAGGGGGATCTGCGAGGCGAAGGCGGTCTCAAGTGCACGTCGGAGTGCGTCCGAGACCGCGGCGGGGGCCGAGTGTTGCGGGGCGGACTGTCAGCGCAGGGCGCGTCGGTGCCTGGTCGAGCGCACGGCGAGGAAGGCCACGTCGGCGACGAGGAGCACGATGCCGATGACGAGCAGGTAGATCAGCCCGTGGACGACGGCGCCGACGAGGCCGAGCACGATGGCGATGAGGACCACGAGGAGGAACAGGGCCATGACATGCCTCCTTGGTCGGGTGATCGGTCAGCGCCGGGCGAGCTGGCGCTCGCCTGCGGCGCCGCTCTGGTAGGCGAGGTTGTAGTGCCGGAAGACCGCTTCCTCGTCCTCGGCGGGCAGGACGTCGTCCGTGCCGATCGCGGGGCAGTCCTTCACCAGGGCCTTGTCGTAGACGACCTTGACGTATCCCGGACCCACCGTTGCTCCGTCGAGGGGTACGAAGACCAGGCGGTGGCGGGTGGGCAGGCCGACCTGCACGGTGGCCATGGCCGCCTCGTCGGTGCTGGTGTCCACGTAGATCGCCTCCAGCGTGCCGATCTTGTGGCCCCCCGTGTCCACGACGTCGTGGGTGCGCCACTCGCGGATGTCCCCTACCTGGATCATCGAGGCTCCCTTCACGCCGCTGTGCCGGGCGCGGGCCGGGCCCGTGGCTGGTGATCTGCATCTCCCAGGGTGCCCCGTCTGCGGGCGGACACCAACTCCCGCGCCCGTTCAAACCACACCAGCAGTCGGCACCCCTCCTCCGCGCCGGACCGGGCGGGCGGACCTGGTCGCGCTGCGGCGGGCAGGTCGCTGGCCAACGCGTCGCGCAGTGCGTACAGCGCCGCAGTGTCCGCGCACTCCGCCAGGTTCGGCAGAAGCTCCCGGATGCGATCGTCGTCGCCGGCGCGTACCGCCGCCACGATCGCGGTGATGACGGCGTCTACCCGGCTCGGGCCGTCCTGGCCCGCTGGTCTTGATCCGGGGCGCCGCGGTGCCGGGCCGGCTACCGGGGTACCGACGGACGGTCGCCGTGGCACCGGGCGGTGTCGATGGCGTCGCGCAGGGCGGGCAGGTCGGCGATGGTGGCCTGTTCGGCGAAGCGGGCCAGCAGCCGGCGCAGGACCCGTTCGTCCTGGTCGCGGACGGCTTCGCGGATGGCGGCCACCAGCGACGCCTTGGTATGCGGGTCGGGGGTGCGCCCGTGCGGCGCGGTCTGCCGCCCTTCCACTGTTCGCCTCCCGTTCGATCCGTTCGCGCTCCTGAGCCGCTGAGCGTGGCTTCCTCCGTCATGCGGCTGCGCCTGCGGGCCCGGTCCGTCCGGCCCCCGCGCGGGACGGAGAATACCTCCCCGGCGGACACGGAAAAATCTGTGCTCGCTGGAGTAGACATTGCCTGGTGTCGTGGCTAGTGTTTCTCTCGTAAACGCGGTCAAGTGGTACCCGCCAGACACGAACTGGCGGGCAGTAGTACGGAAGTTCGCAGGTCGGCACGGTGGCAGGGTCCTGAAGCCAGGATGGTGCAGTAAGGCGACAGGACCGGCGGCCGGGCCGGGCGGCCCGCAGTGATCAGGGGCCCGCCAACGAGCGGTACTGCGGTAGATGCAGGTGCAGTACCGGCAAGTGAAGTTGAGTCGAGCAGTACCAGCAGTCGCGGTACGCGGTATCCCAGTGAAGGCGCCAGGCTGCGGGCGCGCGTGCTGGGAGTCCGGCAGTGGGGTTCCAAGCCGAGCAGGTGAGCAGGACGGGCGACGGGGCTGGCTGTCGGACCAGGCAGTTGAAGTTCAGCAGTACCGAGCAGTTCGCCAATCAGTCAGTACAGAGGATGAACGGAGGGACAGAGCGCCATCAGGATCGCCCGGCCCGTGAGGTATTCGCCCGGGCGGACACCGCAGACCCCCTTTTGAGTACGAGGACGGTGGTTTCCGGTCACGCATACGCGATCCCCGCACACCCCCACCCCTGGGGAGTTGCGGAACAAGGAACCCGGCCCAGGCCGGTAGATGGTGTTGTTCCCCCTCGGGGCCCCGGAGCCGCAATGGCGCTGGGGCCCCTCGACGCGTTCCCCAGGAACCAAGAGAGGTGCAGTGACTACGACGACCGACAGGCCCCACACCCCAGACAACCTCGACGACGACGACTACCCCGCCTACACCATGGGGCGCGCCGCCGAGATGACCGGCACCACCCCCGGCTTCCTGCGCGCCCTGGGCGAGCAGGGCCTCATCACCCCACTTCGCTCCGAGGGCGGCCACCGCCGCTACTCCCGCTACCAGCTGCGCATCGCGATGCGAGCCCGCGACCTCGTCGACCAAGGCACCGCCATCGAGGCCGCCTGTCGCATCGTCATCCTCGAAGACCAACTCGAAGAAGCCCTGCGCATCAACGAACAACTCCGCCGCTCCCAGCACGGCCAGAAACCCGCCGCCGACACCTGACCCACCTGCCGCCCTGCGGTGAGTGCCAGGCGCTCATCGCACGCCGCCCCGATCGCTGGTCTGCCGCGCTGGCGGGGACCAGTGCGGGGACGCCCGGAAAGGCCGCCCGCAGCCATCCCCGGAGTTCACGCCCGGGGTGTCTGCAACCGTTCTGCCCGGTCATGACGCGTGCCCCGCGGCGGCGCCACGGGCCAGGCATGCTTCTCCTTGGTCGGACCATGCTTACGCCCCCCACAGCGGGCGTGCCCGCCCTCGCTCCGCGACCGCCCGCGTCATGAGCGCCGTATCCGTGGACGCCGAACAACCCTGTCAAGGTCCGTGCTCCTTGCGGGCCGGACCGCACAAGCCGCGCGCCAACCGCGCAACTGCGCCGTCCCACCTCGCTCTTGACCTGGCCGCGCCCGCCTGCCGGCAGTGCGCCGGGGCGTGCGGGTGCTCCGCCAGAGCGCTCGGCCCGCTACGGCGGGACTGCGCCCCCGCACGCGGGCTGTCAGGTCAGGCGTCCGCGTGCTCGGGCGGCCCAGGTGCTGCGCGCGAGTCCCGACCCTGCGGCGACGACCCTCGCGTCCAGTGGGGTCGTCACCGAACTGCTCGTCCAGTCGCGGCCCCGCGCCCGTGCTGTCCGCCCTGTGCCTGGCCCAGAGCACCTGCCGGGAAGCGCTCTACTGCACGTCCCTCATGCCGGCGCGGCCCGATGACGGCAGGCTCCGCTGCTTGGCGAGCACGAGTGACACCTCGTCTGAGGTGGCGTAGTGCCGGTAAGAGATCGAACCCGTTGGGTCGGGAGCCCCGAGTGATGGCTACTGAGAGTAGCGAGATGGCGTACTGCCCAGCGCCGGCAAGGGCAAGGAGTCATCATCGTGAGTTCGATCTGTCCGTGCTCATTTCACACTCATTTCACATCACGAGCCCCAGAGGTACTGCAGTCGACCCCTTTCCGCGCGTTTCCGCAGGTCAGGACCCTGCCTGACCTGCGGAAACGATGAGAGATCAAACCGCATTTCCGCAGGTCAGAGGCACCCCTACAGGTCGTAGTAGAGCTCGAACTCGTGCGGGTGGGGCCGGAGGGCGATCGGGGCGATCTCGTTGGTGCGCTTGAAGTCGATCCAGGTCTCGATCAGGTCCGGGGTGAAGACGTTGCCCGCCAGGAGGTACTCGTGGTCGGCCTCGAGGGCCTCCAGGACGGCGGGGAGGGAGGAGGGCACCTGGGGGACGTTGGCGTGCTCCTCGGGGGCGAGCTCGTAGAGGTCCTTGTCGACGGGCTCCAGCGGCTCGATCTTGTTGCGGATGCCGTCGAGGCCGGCCATCAGCATGGCGGAGAAGGCCAGGTACGGGTTGGAGGACGGGTCCGGGGCGCGGAACTCGATGCGCTTGGCCTTGGCGTTGGAGCCGGTGATCGGGATGCGGATCGCGGCCGAGCGGTTGCGCTGGGAGTAGACCAGGTTGACGGGCGCCTCGAAGCCGGGGACCAGGCGGTGGTAGGAGTTCACCGACGGGTTGGTGAAGGCCAGCAGCGAGGGGGCGTGCCGGAGCAGGCCGCCGATGTAGTAGCGGGCGGTGTCGGAGAGTCCGGCGTAGCCCTGCTCGTCGTAGAAGAGCGGGGAGCCCTCGGTCCACAGCGACTGGTGGACGTGCATGCCCGAGCCGTTGTCGCCGAAGATCGGCTTCGGCATGAAGGTGGCCGTCTTGCCGTTCCGCCAGGCGACGTTCTTGATGATGTACTTGAACAGCATCAGGTCGTCGGCCGCGTGCAGCAGGGTGTTGAACTTGTAGTTGATCTCCGCCTGGCCGGCGGTGCCGACCTCGTGGTGCTGGCGCTCGACCTCCAGGCCGGACTTGGCCAGCTCCAGGGACATCTCGGCACGCAGGTCGGCGAAGTGGTCGACCGGCGGGGTGGGGAAGTAGCCGCCCTTGTACTTGACCTTGTAGCCGCGCACGTCGCCCTCGGCGGCGCCGCTGTTCCAGGCGCCGGCCTCCGAGTCGATGTGGTAGAAGGACGCGTTGGCGCTGGTGTCGAAGCGCACCGAGTCGAAGACGTAGAACTCGGCCTCGGGCCCGAAGAACGCGGTGTCGGCGATGCCGGAGGAGGCGAGGTAGGCCTCGGCCTTCTTGGCGACGTTGCGCGGGTCGCGGCTGTAGGCCTCGCCGGTGACCGGGTCCTGGATGAAGAAGTTGATGTTGAGGTGCTTCTCGACCCGGAAGGGGTCGAGGCGTGCGGTGGCGAGGTCCGGGACCAGGGCCATGTCGGACTCGTGGATGGCCTGGAAGCCGCGGATCGACGAACCGTCGAACATCAGGGTCTCGGACGGATCGAAGGTCGCCGCGGGTACGGAGAAGTGCTGCATGACGCCCGGCAGATCACAGAAGCGGACATCGACGAACTTCACGTCGTTGTCCTGGATGAACTGCTTCACTTCGGCGGCGTTGTTGAACATCCATCCTCCTCGGCTCGCGAATTGGGCTCACCCTAGGAATGGGTCGTTTCCAGTCGGTGACCCGCTCGTTTCCTAGATGTTAACCGCGACCGCCGAATGGGCGGCAAAGGCCTACGGGACGGGGCAAATCGCCCCGCCGACCTGGGGGTCCTCCGGGAAATGGTCTGGACCACAGGTAAGCCCGGTGAGTGGGATTCACCCGGTCGTGGAGCTGCCCGGTTCGAACCCGGTCCGAGGTCGGCCACGGGGTCGGTTCGGGGCCGGGACCGCGCCCCGCCGGGAGGGGAGCCGGTGCCGGTCCGCGGCGTGAGCCCGGTTAGTGTGGATTCGTGGACACCAGAGAAGCGTTGGGATCGTGGATCGACGGCCCCAAGGCGGCCGCCGAGAAGATGGGCGCCGACTTCGGCTACCGCGGCGAGCGCCTCGGACTGCCCAAGGAGGGCCCCGGCTCGATCGCCGGCCCCGGCCGACGGATCGGCGCCGTGTTCGTGGACGGCTGGCTGGTCTCGCTGGTCTCCTTCGGCCTGCTCGCCAAGGGCGACACGGCCGAGGCCAACCTGTGGACCCTCCCGCTCTTCTTCCTGGTCGCGGTCCTGCTGCTCTCCACCACCGGCACCACCCTCGGCAAGCGGCTGTTCGGCCTCCGGGTGATCCGCCTGGACGGGCGCCGCGCCACCATCCCGCAGGTCCTGCTGCGCACCGTGCTGCTGTGCCTGGTGGTGCCGCCGCTGGTCTGGGACCGCGACACCCGGGGACTGCACGACAAGGCCGTCGGCACCGTCGAGGTCCGGATCTAGCGGAGGTTCGGCGCCGGCGGAGCCCCGGAGCCCGAGAACCCCGGAGCCCCAGGAAGTCGGCGAGAAGCCGGAAAGCAGTCGGAGAGAAGCCGGAAACGTCGAACGGCCCCGCCCCGGAGGTTCCGGGGCGGGGCCGTTCCGCGTTGTCAGCGGAGGGGAGGTCAGCGGGCCTGGCCGCCCTTGGGCATCCGGGCACCCTTGGGCATCGGGCCCTTGGGGATCGGCGCCTTGGAGAGCAGGTCGCCCAGCGCGCGCAGACGGTCGTTGGTCTCGGTGACCTGGGCGGCGGTGATCGCGCGGGGCAGCCGCATCAGGTGGATCTGCAGCTTCTTGAGCGGGATCTCGCCCTCGCCGGTGCCCACCACGATGTCGTGCACCGGGATGTCACCGACCACGCGGGCCATCTTCTTCTTCTCGGAGGCCAGCAGCTGGCGCACCCGGTTGGGGTTGCCCTCGCCGATCAGCGCGATGCCGGCCCGGCCGACGGCGCGATAGACCGCGTCCTGGCTGCGGGTGACCGCGACCGGGGTGGAGTTGGAGCTCCAGCCGCGCCGGATGTTGTTCAGCACCGCAGCTACGGCGCCCGGCTGCCCCTCCATCTGCCCGAACGCGGCGCGTTCGGCCCGGCGCCCGAAGACGATCGCCATGGCCAGGACGGCCACGATGAAGCCCAGGATGCCCAGATAGACGGGGTGGTCGATCGCGAAGCCGATGGCGAGGAACACGCCGAAGGTCAGCAGGCCGACGCCGGCGATGATCAGGCCGATCTTGGTGTCGACCTTCTTGGTCATGGTGTACGCCAGACGGATCTGCTTCAGCCGTCCGGGGTTCTCGGATGTTTCCCTCGCCATAACGCTCATGGTACGTGGCACGGGTACGGGATATCCAAGCCCGGGTACCCGTTCGCCCGAACCGTGACCCGTCCGCCCACACGCCGTCGCGCACAGCGACGGCCGGACTCACCGTCCCGCGGAGCGCGCCCCCGTCGCGCCGCCCACCCCGCCCACCCCGGCCGCCCCGCCCGGCGGGCCGTCGTGCCGACGGTCCGCCGCGTGCCGACGGTCCTCGCACACCGCCGCCCAGGCGTTGCGCCGCGCGTGCCGCTGGCCGGGGGCCAGCAGGACGCTCTCGGCGAACCGCAGCGCCACCCCCACCGACCGGATCCGCATCCGCATGCCGAACAGCTCCTCTCGTGGCTGAGAAGAATCGAACGCCCACCAGGCGTCCATCGTCCCCACCCCGTGTTACCAGCCCGTGACCAGGCAGTCAAAGCGCGGTGAAACCCGGAAGGGCGGAGCCGAGGCTCCGCCCTTCCGATGGCGCAAACAAATCAAACAGATCAAACAGCTCGAGCAGCTCGCACGGCCCGGGGCCGACGGCGAGGTCGGACCGCGAGGTCAGACCGCGGCCTGCTCGCGCTTCTCCAGCGCCTGCCGGTACAGCCGCCCGGCCCGGTACGAGGAGCGCACCAGCGGGCCCGACATGACGCCGGCGAAGCCCAGCTCCTCGGCCTCCTCCTGGAGCTCGACGAACTCCTGGGGCTTGACCCAGCGCTCCACCGGGTGGTGGCGCAGCGAGGGCCGCAGGTACTGGGTGATGGTGATCAGCTCGCAGCCGGCCCCGACCAGGTCGGCCAGCGCCTGGCTGACCTCCTCACGGGTCTCGCCCATGCCCAGGATCAGGTTGGACTTGGTGACCAGTCCGGCGGCGCGGGCCTGGGTGATGACGTCCAGGGAGCGCTCGTAGCGGAAGGCCGGGCGGATCCGCTTGAAGATGCGCGGCACGGTCTCGACGTTGTGGGCGAGCACCTCGGGGCGGGAGGAGAAGACCTCGGCCAGCTGCTCGGGCACCGCGTTGAAGTCGGGGATGAGCAGCTCGACGCCGGTGCGGCCGGTCGCGCGCTCGGCGGTCATCGCGTGCACCTGGCGGACGGTCTCGGCGTACAGCCAGGCGCCGCCGTCCTCCAGGTCGTCGCGGGCGACGCCGGTGATGGTGGCGTAGTTGAGGTCCATGGTGACGATGGACTCGGCGACCCGGCGCGGCTCGTCGCGGTCGAACTCGGCGGGCTTGCCGGTGTCGATCTGGCAGAAGTCGCAACGGCGGGTGCACTGGTCACCGCCGATGAGGAAGGTCGCCTCGCGGTCCTCCCAGCACTCGAAGATGTTGGGACAGCCGGCCTCCTGGCAGACCGTGTGCAGTCCCTCCTTCTTCACCAGCGACTGGAGGGCGTTGTACTCCGGCCCCATCTTCGCGCGGGTCTTGATCCACTCGGGCTTCCGCTCGATGGGGGTCTCGCTGTTGCGGACCTCCAGGCGGAGCAGCTTCCTGCCGTCGGGCGCGACAGCGGACACGTGCGACTCCTAGAACTAGACGGGGTACCCCCAGGGTACGCCTGTGGTTGTACGGCCTTCGCCGGGCCTGCCGCCCTGCAATCGCAGGGCAACACGGCTACCGGCCAGTAGATTCCCAGTGACTGGGGGGAGCCCGGCGTGCTCCCGGAAGACTTCAGCCGCTGAGCGAGCGACTGAGCGCCGGCTCCGGCAGCTCGGCGAAGACGGCCTGGAGGTGCCGTTCGACCGACGGCAGCGCCTCGCTCACCGGGAAGTCCCGGCCCAGCTCGCCGGCCAGCGAGGCGACGCCCGCGTCCCGGATGCCGCACGGCACGATCTTGTCGAAGTACGTCATCTCCGGATCGCAGTTGAGCGCGAAGCCGTGCATGGTCACCCCGCGGGCGACCCGCACGCCGATCGCGGCGAGCTTGCGGTCGCCGCCGCGCTGCCCGGCGTTGGACGGCGCGTACTCGGGCCCGGCCAGTCGCGGGTCGATGCCCAGCGGCAGGCCCATCCGCAGGGTCAGCTTGCCGATGTCGACCACCTCGGCCGGGTCCACCACGGCGTCCGGAATGTTCTCGCCGAGCACCCAGACCCCGCTGCGGCCCTCGACCCGGGTGGTTCCGATGCCGAAGTCGGCGGCGGCGCGGATCAGCGCCTCCTCCAGCCGGCGGACGTAGGCGATCACGTCGATCGGGTCGGGCAGCTTGACGATCGGGTAGCCGACCAGCTGGCCGGGGCCGTGCCAGGTGATCTCGCCGCCCCGGTTGACCTCGACCACCGGGGTGCCGTCCAGCGGCAGGTCGGCGGGGTTGGTGCGCTTGCCCATGGTGTAGACGGGCGGGTGCTCCAGCAGCAGCACGGTGTCGGGGATCTCGTCCGCGACCCGCAGCGCGTGCAGCCGCTGCTGTTCCTCCCACGCCTCCTCGTACGGGACGACGTGCTCGCCTATGCCCATTCGAACGAAACGTACGTTCTCGCTCACCGCTGCCGCTCCTTGCCAGGCGTTCGAGACCAACCTCGCCACTGTACGCCCACGCCCGCGTCACCCGTTCGGCCGCGCCCCCACCCGCCTCCACCTGCCCCCACCCGCCCCGGCACCCCTGTCAGCCGCCACCACCCCCGGCCAGCAGTTGCAGGCGCAGCGCCAGCTGCAGCTCCAGCGACCGCTCCGGCTGGTTCCAGCCCCCGCCGAGCAGTGCCTCGACCCGGTCCAGCCGCTGGACCACCGTGTTCACGTGGACGTGCAGCTCGTCCTTGGCCCTGGTCAGGCTGCCGCCGCAGTCGAAGTAGGCGCGCAGGGTGCGGACCAGCTCGGTGCCGCGCTTGGCGTCGTAGGCGAGCAGCGGGCCGAGCGCGCCGCCGACGAAGCCGTCCACGTCGTGGCCGTCGCCGAGCAGCACCCCGAGGAAGCCGAGCGCGCCGGCCGAGGCGCCCTCCCCGGCGCGGCCGAGCACCCGCAGGGCCCGTACGCAGCGCAGGCCCTCGTCGTACGAGGCGGCCAGGGCGGCCGGGCCGGCGGCGGGGCGGCCGGCGCCGACGGTGACGGCGAAGCCCGCCAGCCGGGCCAGCCGTTCGGCGGCCCGCCGGGCGGTCTGCTCCGGGTCCTCGGCGCAGCCCGGGGCGACGGGCACCAGCAGTGCGACCGCCTCGCCGTGCTCGGCGCTGACGCCGCGGGATCCGAACAGGTACCGCCGCGCCGCGCCGGCCAGTCGCCCCCGGTCGTCGCCGTCGCGGTCGGCGGGTTCGGCGGCCAGCGCCAGGTGCGGCCGGGCGAGGTCGACCCCGAGCCGGCGGCCGCGGGCGGTGAGCCCGGCCGGGTCGCGGTCGGGGGCGGTGAGCAGGTCGGTGAGCAGTTCGCCGCGGACCCGGTTCTCGGTCTCCGCGACCGAGCGGCGCAGCAGCAGGACCAGCGCGGTCACCACGCCGGCCCGTTCGAACAGCCGCCGGTCGGGGTCGTCCAGGTCGGGCCGGCCGCGCAGCACCAGGGTGCCGAGCAGGTCGTGCCCGGCCAGCACCGCGCACACCCAGAGCCCGTCGTGCCGTACGGACCGGCCCTCGGCCCGGGAGGCGGCCACCGCGTCGGCGAGTTCGGCCGCGGCGGCGGGCGGTCCGGCGAGCGGTTCGCCCTCGGCGTCCAGGACGGTCGTCTCCCCGTCCAGCAGGTGGGCGACGGCGGCGGCCACGTCCGACACCTCGGCGCCGCGCAGCACCAGGTCGGTCAGCCGGTCGTGGGCCTGCTCGGCGCGCTGGACGGCGGCGGAGTGGGCCCGGACCAGCTCGTTGGCGGCGTTGAGTTCGGCCAGCGCGGCCCGGGTGTCGGCCAGCGCCGCGGCGGTGTCCAGGGCGATCGCGGCGTGCGCGGCCAGGGTGCAGAGCAGCGCGACCTCGTCGGGGGAGAAGGCGCGCGGCGAGCGGTCGGCGGCGAACAGGACGCCGATGACGTCGCCGCCGAGCAGCAGCGGTACGCCGATGATCGCCACCAGGCCCTCGTCCAGCACGCCCGCGTCGATCGTGCCGGTGTGGTGGAAGCGCTCGTCGGCGCGGTAGTCGGGGGTGGCGTAGGGGCGGGCGGTCTGGGCGACCAGCCCGCCGAGGCCGTCGCCGAGGCTGAGCCGCAGGGTCTGGAACAGGACGGAGACCGAGCCGTCGGTGACCCGCATGTAGGTGTCGCCGGCGGCCTCGTCCGGCAGGGTCAGGTAGGCGGTGTCGGTGCCGAGCAGCATCCGGGCGCGGCGGACGATGGCCTGCAGCACGGTGTCCAGGTCCCGGGACGCGGCGAGGTCTCCGGCGGTGTCGAACAGTGCCGTCAACTCGGCTTCCCGGCGCCGGTGCTGACGCAGGGTGCGGTGCACCCGCAGGGCCTGCCAGGTGGCGTCGTCGATCTCGGCGAGGACGCCGGCCGGCGCCCCGCGGCGGCGGGCGTCGGCCAGCACCTCGGCGAAGTCCTCGGTGGCGGAGCCGGAGGCGAGCAGGTCGAGCAGCCGTCGCAGCGCGGGCGCGGCGCTCTCGTCGGGGCGGTTCATCCGGTCATCCGGGGTGGTTCATGGTGCGGGCCGCCAATCGGCGTCGGTTCCGTCGGTGCCGAGGAATCGCGATGCTATCGGCTCGCCGTCCAGGCCATTCCGTCCGTGCCACCGCGTTCAGGCCACCGCGCTCAGCCACCGCGTCCATGCCACCGCGCTAGGCCACCGCGTCCGGGCCACCGCGTCCCCAGGCCGCCGCGTTCAGGCCACGGCGGGCTTCCCGACCGCCGCACCGTCCGGCGACGCCTCCTCCGCGACCTCCGCCAGGTCCTGCCCCCTGGTCTCCCGCGCGCACAGCACCGCCAGGACGGTGACCGCCGCCGCGATCGCCACGTACACCGAGACGGGGGTGGCGCTGCCGTAGTCCTTGAGCAGCGCGGTCGCGATCAGCGGCGCCGGCGCGCCGGCCGCCACCGAGGCGAACTGGGCGCCGATGGAGGCCCCCGAGTAGCGCAGCCGGGTCGCGAACAGCTCGGAGAAGAAGGCCGCCTGCGGGGCGTACATGGCGCTGTGGAAGACCAGGCCGACCGTCACCGCGAGGACCAGCTGCCCGAACGAGTGGGTGTCCACCAGCCCGAAGAACACGAACGCCCAGGCCCCGACGCCGACCGCGCCCACCAGGTACACCGGTTTGCGCCCGACCCGGTCGGACAGCGCCCCGAACAGCGGGATCAGCACGAACTGGATCGCGGAGCCGATCAGTACGGCGTTCAGCGCGCTCTGCTTGTCGAAGTGGGCGTGGGTGACGGCGTACGTCAGCACAAAGGTGGTCATCACGTAGTACGAGATGTTCTCCGCCATCCGCGCGCCCATGGCCACCAGCACCTCCCGCCAGTGGTTGCGCAACACCCCCACCAGCGGCGCCTGTTCGGCCTCCGGGCGGTTCGCGACCGCCTCCCGGAACAGCGGCGACTCCTCCACCGCCAGCCGGATCCACATCCCGACGCCGACCAGCACCGCCGACAGCAGGAACGGCACCCGCCACCCCCACGCCAGGAACGCGCTCTCCGACTGCACCGCCGTCATCAGCGACAGCACGCCCGCCGCCAGCAGGTTCCCGGCGGGTGCCCCGCCCTGCGGCCACGACGCCCAGAACCCCCGCCGCCGCCGGTCCCCGTGCTCCGACACCAGCAGCACCGCCCCGCCCCACTCGCCGCCGAGCGCGAAGCCCTGCACCAGCCGCAGCGCGGTCAGCAGCACCGGCGCCGCCGCCCCGATCGAGTCGTAGGTCGGCAGCAGCCCGATCGCGGTGGTCGATCCGCCCATCAGCAGCAGGCTCACCACCAGCAGTCTCTTCCGGCCGATCCGGTCGCCGAAGTGACCGAACACCAGCGCTCCGACCGGCCGTGCCGCGAACCCGATCGCGTACGTCAGGAACGACAGCAGGGTCCCGGTCAGCGGGTCGGTGTTGGGGAAGAACAGCTTCCCGAAGACCAGCGCCGCGGCCGTTCCGTACAAGAAGTAGTCGTACCACTCGATCGTCGTGCCGATCAGACTCGCGGCCACCACTCGCGGGAGTGAACTGGTAGCCGCCGTGCCACGTGCGGGGGCGTTCATGGTCACCACTTCCAGGTCCAGGGGGACGGGGACGATGTCGCCACAAGGTAGGGAGCCCGCGCCCGGCGGCCCATGTGGTCGACCCACACAGCCCGTCGGCCCGCTGTGGCCCTCCGCCCCATGACCGTTGTCGGTGCCGGCACCGGCTCAGTGCGCCGTCCAGCCGCCGTCGATCGGCAGGCTGGCGCCGGTGACGTAGGCGGCGGCGGGGGAGCAGAGCCAGAGGGCGAGTTGGGCGACCTCCTCGGGTTCGATGAGCCGCTTGACGGCGGTCCGGTCGAGCATGATCCGCTCGACCACCTCCTCCTCGGGGATGCCGTGGGCCAGCGCCTGGGCGGCGATCTGCTTCTCCACCAGGGGAGTTCGGACGTACCCGGGGTTGAGGCAGTTGCTGGTGACCCCGTACGGGGCGCCCTCCAGGGCGACGGTCTTGCTGAGGCCCTCCAGGCCGTGCTTGGCCGTGACGTACGCGGACTTGAAGGCGCTGGCGCGCAGGCCGTGGACGGAGGAGACGTTGACGATCCGGCCCCACCCCCGCTCGTACATGTGCGGGAGGGTGCGGCGCAGGATCCGGAACGGGGCCTCGACCATGACGCGTTGGATGAGGGTGAAGCGTTCGACCGGGAACTCGTGGACGGGTGCGACGTGTTGCAGGCCGGCGTTGTTGACCACGACGTCGGCGTCGGCGGGCAGGGCGTCCACGGCCTCGGGATCGGCGAGGTCGGCGACGATCGCGCGCCCGCCGATCCGGTCCGCGAGCTCCCGGGCCGGGCCGGCCGCGAGGTCGACGACGTAGACCCGGGCGCCGGCTCCGGCGAGGGCTTCGGCGCAGGCCCGGCCGATGCCCGAGGCGGCTCCGGTGACCAGGGCCGTGCGGCCGTCGAGCGGGCGGGCAGTAGAGGTGTCCATGGCCGAGAACGGTAGGAATCCGGCGTCGCCGCTCCCATGTGGCGGGCCGACACAGCACCGCGGCCTGTCATGGCGTCGACCACCACCGACGCCGGTTGACGGTTCGCCCCCGTACGGCCAAACCCACCCTGGCCCCGCTTCCCCACAATGGGCGCGCTTGCTTCACCCGTTCGGAGGATTGGTCGGTCAGATCCACCCATAGCGCCCGAATGCTCGCTACATTCACGCCGATTCCCGACAGGGGGCGCCGCCCCGGGCGAGCCGAACTGCTGGTGGAGCCCGGTGCGACGTCCGAGAGGTGTTGACTGACATGTCCCAACGGCCTGCAACCGACAGCCCGGCGTACGGACCGCTCGACCCGCTCGGCCAGCGCCGAGGCCCGGTCGGCCGGGCCCTTCCGGACGCGCCCGACGCCCTGACCGCCGACACGCTGACCGCTGAACCGCTGACCGCCGACACGCTGACCGCTAGCCCGATGACCGCCGACGCCCCGACCGCCGAGGAACTGCGACTGCCCGTGCAGGCCACACCCGCCCGGCACGAAGCCACCGCCGCGCCCGCCGCCCCAGCGACCACCAGCGGCCACGGCAGCCACACCGGCCACTCCGGCCCGACGCCGCAGAACGGCCAACTCGCCGCCCTGATCGAGGAGGCCGGCTTCTCGCACGCGGGCCTGGCCCGCCGGGTCGACCAGCTCGGCCTGGAGCACGGCCTCGACCTGCGCTACGACAAGACCTCGGTCACCCGCTGGCTACGCGGCCAGCAACCCCGCGGCGCCACCCCGGCGCTGATCGCCGAGGTCTTCACCCGCCGCCTCGGCCGCCGCCTCACCGCCCAGGACCTCGGCCTGGACGCCTGCGCCCCGGTCTACGCGGGCCTGGAGTTCGCCGAGACCCCGCAGGAGGCGGTGGACATCGTGGCGAGCATGTGGCGCAAGGACAACGGCCCGCAGTCCGAACTGCGCCGGATCGCCTTCACCCCGGCCGGCCTGGTCGTCCCCAGCCGGGACTGGCTGATCGGCCGCACCGACGAACGGGTCGCCCGGGACGGCTCCACGCTGACCCGCCCGGACACCGCCACCGGTCCGCCCGGCACCGCCCCCGGCGCACCGGCGTCGAACGTGCCCGGCGCACCCGTCGCGGGCCCGGCGCGCACCCAGCCCGCCGGCGCCCCGGGCGCCCGCAGCACCGCCGGAACCACCGGCACCGCCGCCACCATCGGCCGGGTGCCCACCCAGAGCCGCCGCCCGCCCGCCGCCGTCGAACCGCCGTACACCGACCCGACCCGGGAGGCCCGCCCCGCCCTGCGGGTCGGCCGCGGCGACATCGCCGCCATCCGCGCCGTCGGGGACCTCTTCCGCGCGCTCGACCACGCCTACGGCGGCGGCCACGCCCGCCAGGCGCTGGTCCGCTACCTGGAGAGCGAGGCCGAGCCGATGCTGCGCGGCCGCTACGGCGAGCAGATCGGCCGCGCCCTGTTCGGAGCCGTCGCCGACCTCACCAGGCTGGCCGGCTGGACGTCCTTCGACATCGCCGCGCACGGCCTCGCCCAGCGCTACTTCGTCCAGGCGCTGCGCCTCTCCCAGGCCGCCGGGGACCGCGCGCTCGGCGGCTACGTGCTGGTGACGATGAGCCAGCAGGCCGTCCACCTGGGCCACGGCCGGGAGGCCGTCCAGCTCGCCCGGGTCGCCCAGCAGGGCGTCGGCACCGCCGTCCCGCCGGTGGTCCAGTCGCTGATGCACGCCGCCGAGGCCCGGGGCCACGGCCTGCTGGGCGACGTCCGCTCCTGCACCACCGCGCTGGTCCGGGCCGAGCGGTCGCTCGCGGCCTCCCGTACCGGCGACGAACTGCCCTCCTGGGCGCGGTACTTCGACGAGGCCCAGCTCTCCGACGAGTTCGCCCACTGCTACCGCGACCTCCAGCAGTGGCGCACTTGCGCGCAGCACGCCGAGAAGTCGCTGCGGCTGCGCTCGCCCGCCTACGCGCGCAGCCGGATCTTCTGCCGGCTGGTGCTCGCCACCGCCCGGCTCGGCATGGGGGACCTCGACGAGGCCTGCACCATGGCCACCGACGCGCTGCGGGCGGCGGGGGAGATGCGCTCGGCCCGCTCGCTGGAGTACGTCCGGGACTTCCACCGCCGCCTCACCCCGTACCGGGGCAGCCAGGTGGCCCGGGCCTTCGAGGAGACGGCCCGCCAGGCGGGCGTGATCTGACGGAACCGGCCGTGCGAGGGCCGGGAGCTCACCAGCTCTCGGCCCGGACCCTCGGCCGCTCGGGGTCGGCGGCCGCCCGCCGCCCGCCCCGTACCCGCTGGGCCACCAGCGGGAACACCAGGACCGACAGCATCCCGGCGCCGACCAGCGCCGCCGCCGTCGAGGAGGGCAGGTGTCCGGCCTCCACCTCGATCGTGGTGATCACCACGACCAGCGGCAGCGCCGTCGACGCGTAGAGCCCGAGCGCGGCACGGTCGCGCCCGCCGAGCCCGGCCGGGGCGAGCAGCCCGGCCGGCAGGCCGCGTACGGCGAGGAACAGCAGCAGGAACACCGGGACGAGCAGCAGGGTGCCGGGGTCGTCCAGCAGCGCGTCCAGGTCGAAGTTCATCCCGCTGACCACGAAGAAGATCGGCACCAGGAAGCCGAAGCCGATGCTCTCCAGCTTGGCCTCGATCACCTCCTCCTCGGCCCGGCGGATGTCGGAGAGCAGCAGCCGGGAGACGATCCCGGCGGTGAAGGCGCCGAGCAGCATGTCGAGGTCGAGCCAGAGCGCGGCCGCGACCATGACGGCCAGCACCAGGATCACCGCCCGGATCGCGAACTGCCCGGAGGTGCGCAGGGTCCGCTCGATCAGCCGGGTGGCCCAGGCCGGGCGTGGCCGGCGGGCGCCGAGCACGGCGACGGCGGTGATCACCGCGAAGGCGCCGAGGATGACCGCGGTCCGGGTGGGCGAGTTGCCGCTGAGCAGCACGGCGATCGCGATGATCGGCCCGAACTCCCCGACCGCACCGGTGGCCATCACCAACGAGCCGAAAGGGGTGGGCAGTTCGCCGGAGTCGCGGAGGATCGGCAGGATCGTGCCGAGCGCGGTGGTGGTGAGCACCAGCCCGGCGAAGGCGCCGTCCCACGGGTCCCGGTTGACCAGGGCGCCGACGCCGAGGGCCAGGACGAGCGAGACCAGCCACGCGGTGCCCGCCCGTTTCAGCGGGCCACCGCGCAGCTTGGCGAAGTCGATCTCGTACCCGGCGAGGAACATCAGTATGGCCAGGCCGAACTGGGACAGCGCGTTCACCAGGTCGTCGACGTGCGCCCAGTCCAGGACGGACGGGCCGATCAGCACGCCGAGCACGATCTCGAACACCACGGTCGGTACGGCGATCCACCGCAGCAGCCGGTCGGCGAGCAGCGGTGCGGCGACGGCTGCGGCGGGGATCAGGATCAGCGCCACCGGCTGGGCGGAGGCGCTCACCGGGCGGCCGGCCGGGCGGCCGAAACCGTTGGAACCATCCGATGAGTGATCAGAACGGTCATGCGAGGCATCCTGGCACGCCGTCGGTCTGTCACCCCGGCAGACCGCTGGCGTGTCCGCGCCCCCGCGGTACCGGCCTCAGGCCGCCGCCTCGGCCTCCCGCGCCCCGGCCGGCAGCCCGAGGTCGCCGAGCACCGCCCGCGCCGCCCGCCGCCCGGACACCAGCGCGCCCTGCACGGTGCTGGTGTCCCGGTGGTCCCCGGCGACGTACAGCCCGGCCAGCAGCCGCACCGGGCGGCGGGGGTTGTGCGGCGGCGGCATCGCGGGCAGCGCGTCCGGGACGTGCCGCACGCTGAGGAACTGCCAGTCCGCCGTCGAGGCGCCGTACAGCTCGGCGAGCCGGGCGCGGACGGCCGGTTCCAGCCCGGCCGGACCGCCCGCGTCGAAGGAGCGCCGGCCGAGCACGGTGGTGGCGACCAGCGCCTGCCCGGCCGGGGCGTAGGACGGGTGCAGCTCGCTGAGCACCAGCGAGTGCGAGACCAGCGGCGGGTGTCCGTTCGGCCGGTCGGCGTCCAGCAGCAGCACGGCCTCGGCGAGCGGGGCGCGGTCGGCCGCGTGGAAGAAGGTGGTGACGGGGTGGAAGTCGGGCAGCCGGAGCCCCGGCAGCAGCTCGGCCGCGGAGCGGGCGTCGGTGGCGACCACCACGGCCTGGGCGCCGATCCGCCCGTGCGCGAGGGTCTCCACGCCGTCGGCGCCGATCGAGGTGACCTGCACCCCGGTCCGCACGGTGCCGGCGGGCAGCGCGGCGGCCAGCTGGGCGGGCACGGCCGCGATCCCGTCGGCGGGCAGACAGAGCCGGCCGCGGGCGTACGAGCGCAGCACCAGGTCGGCGATCCGGCTGCTGGTGCCGAGGGCCGGGTCGCCGAGCAGGGCGCTGAGCAGCGGGCGCAGGAAGCCGTCGACGGTGCGCGGGGCGAGGCCGTGGCCGGCCAGTGCGCGGGCGGCGGTGGTCTCCGGGCGGGCCTGCAGCCGGGCGGCGGGGGTGGTGGCGATCCGGCCCAGCCAGCTGCCGAGGCGGGCCTTGTCCAGCGGGCTGCCGAGCGGGGCCCGGAGGGCGGCCTGCCGGGCGGCGGTGAGCTGGGGGTCCCCGGCGCGGTAGCGGCGGCCGGCGCTGTGCACGAGTACGCCGGGCGCGAGCGGGCGCAGGTCCAGGCGGTCGAGGTCGAGCGCCCGGCGCAGCTCCGGGTAGGCGGTGTTGAGCAGGTGGCTGCCGTCGTCGAGGCGGAAGCCGTCGAGCTCGCGGGTGGCCATCCGGCCGCCGATCCGGTCGGTGGTCTCCAGGACCTGGACGGTGAGGCCGTGGCCGGTGAGCGCGCGGGCGGCGGCCAGGCCCGCGAGTCCGGCGCCGACCACGACGACGTCCGGGTCGGACGGGCGGCGGGCGCGGCGGGTGAAGTCGTACGTGGGCACTGGAGTGCTCCCTCCCTGGTCCCGGGGCTCCGGCCGACGCAGGCAGCGGGGTGCCGGGACACGGTCCGTGGAAGGTGATGCCCAGTCAGTGTGAGCATCAGACCGGTGCGGTGGACCGGATGCGGGGGTCGGGAGGGGTCGTGCGGCGCCGGGCGGGGGCGCGGTCACGGACAGTGCGCCGTGGCGGCCGGGTTACCGGGTCGGCGGGCGCGCACGGTCACCGGGGGCGTGCAACGCGCCCGTCGTGTGCTCCCGTGCGCCCCCTCCCGGAGCCCCGTCCGACCCCGCCCGGCATATGCCCCTGGCCAGGGCGAATGCCGTAGCGGGCCTACGCAGAACGAGGGGTCACAGCGCCGCCCGCACCGCCGAGTCCGGATCCGGGTGCGCGAACCGGAAGCCCGCGTCCAAGAGCCGCCGCGGCACCACCCGGTGGCTCCCGACCACCTCGACCGCCAGCTCCCCGAGCACGGCCTTCAACACCGCCTCCGGCACCGGGAACGGCGTCGGCCGCCCGAGCGCCCGCCCGAGCGCCGCGGTCAGCTCGGCGTTGGTGGCCGGCTCCGGCGCGGTGAGGTTGAAGGCGCCGGAGAGGTCCTCCCGGTCGATCAGGAACCGCAGCGCGGCCACCTCGTCGGCCAGCGAGAGGTAGCTCCAGTACTGCCCGCCGCTGCCGAGCCGCCCGCCCAGGCCCAGCTTGAACAGGGGGAACAGCCGCCCGCCCGCGCCGCCCGCGGCGGACAGCACCATGCCGGTGCGCGGGTGGACGACCCGGATCCCGGCCCGCTCGGCGGGCCGGGCGGCCGCCTCCCACGCCACGCACACCTCGGCCAGGAAGTCGTCCCCGGCGGGGGAGTCCTCGTCGATCACCCGGTCGCCGGTCTGCCCGTACCAGCCGACCGCGGAGGCGCTGACCAGCACCCGCGGCGGCTGCGCCAGCTCCGCGAGCGCCACCGCCAGCGTCTCGGTGCCGTACACCCGGCTCTCCCGGATCTCCCGCTTGTAGGAGTCCGTCCAGCGGCGGTCGCCGACCCCGGCGCCGGCCAGGTGCACCGCGGCGTCGACCCCGGCGAGCCCGTCCCGGTCGACCTCGCCGAGCAGTGGGTTCCAGCCGATCGCGGTGCTCCCGTCGGGCTGCGGCCCCGTCCTGGAGCGGTGCCGGACCAGCCGGACCACCTCGTGGCCGTCCGCCAGCAGGGAGCGGACGAGGGCCGAGCCGATCAATCCCGTGGAGCCCGTGACAGCGATGCGCATGGACCCATCCTCGCAGGCCTTATCGCCTGTCACCCTTCGCACGCGCCCCAGTAGCATCACGCGGCATGACCCGCGAAGACGATCTGATCATCCGCCCGGCCCGCCCCGAGGACGAGCGCGGGCTCGCCGAGCTCGACCGCGCCGCCTGGTCCACCCTCTCCGACGTCGCCCCCGAGCCGCCCGTCGGGAAGCGGGTCTTCGACGAGGGCCACACCCCCGACCAGTTCCTGCTCGCCGTCCTGGACGGCCGGATCGTCGGCTACGTCCGCCAGGTCCAGGCGACCCCGCTGGCCGTCAACCGGCACGTCCGGCAGATCCAGGGCCTGGCCGTCGACGGCACGGTGCGCGGCCGGGGCATCGGCCGACGGCTGGTCGAGGCGGCCTGCGAGCACGCCCGGGCCCTCGGCGCCCGCAAGCTGACCCTCCGGGTGCTCGGCTGGAACGCCCCGGCCCGTCGGCTGTACGAGAGCTGCGGCTTCACGGTCGAGGGCACGCTGGCCGAGGAGTTCCTGATCGACGGGCAGTACGTGGACGACGTGTGGATGGCCCGCCGACTGACCGGCTGAGCCGCCCGTACCGTCACCCCTGCCGCCTGACGATCCGTCAGAACAGTTGCCGCGCAGTCGTGACGTACCTGCCTGTCTGGAGCGGCGCGGCGCCGGGTACCGTACGCCCGTGAGCAACTCGACGCCTCCCGGGTGGTACCCGGTCCCGGGTGCGGACGGCACCCCCGGTCACGAGCGCTGGTGGGACGGCAACGCCTGGACCGCCGAGGTCCGGCCGCTCCAGGCCCCCGGCGGACAGCTCGCCGACGCCCCGACCCAGGGCTGGCAGCCCCCCGCCGCGCAGCCGCCGCAGGCCGGCTACGGCTACCCCGCGCAGAGCGGCTCACCCGCCCCCGGCTACGGCTACCCGGCGCAGGACGCGGTCCAGTCGCCCGGCTACGGCTACCCCGGCCAGGGCCCGTACGGCGGCCCGCAGCAGTACCCGGGCCAGCCGGCCCACCCCGGCCAGGAGGCCTACCCGGGCGCCGGCTACGGCTACCCGCCGCCCGCCCCCGCGAAGAACCGCACCGGCGTGATCGTCGGCATCTCGGTCGCGGTGCTGGTCGTCGGCGGGATCATCGCCGGGCTCACGCTCAGCGGCGGCGGGAACACCAAGGCCGACCCGACCCCCAACCCCACGGTCACCGTCACCCAGAGCGACGGCCCCACGCCGAGCCCCACCCCGACCCGGAGCGCGCCCGCCCCCAAGCCCGTCCCGTCGGTCAAGAGCACCGTCCCGGACCCGCAGCACGCGATCACCGTCCCGGTCCTCGACGGCTGGGACGCGGCGACCAACTCCGCGCACTCCACCGTCTACCTCGGCAGTGGCCGCTACTCCTGCGCCGACGGCAACTCCTGCATCCGCGGCCAGTTCTCGATCGAGAAGGACACCGTCCAGGGCGACACCCCCAAGGGGGCCGCCGACGCGGCGATGCCGACCTACGCCGGGACGATCTTCTCCGGGATCACCTCGCACACCGACTCCGGTTCCGGCTACGTCTCCGTCGCCGGTGTGCTCGGCTACGCCACCCGCTGGCACGTCGGCACCTCGGACGGCACCCAGGGCTACGTCCTGCTGGCCGCCGTCCCGGCCAAGGGCGGCGGCTACGTGATCTTCGAGGGCGGCGTGGACGACGACCCGGCCGCGCCGGACCCCGCGGTGCTGGACCAGATCCTCAAGGGCATCAAGCAGGACGGCTCCGCCGGCAGCAGCACCTGATCCGACGCGACACCCCGCAGGGGGTGTCGGACACGCCCTAATCCCCGTACCGCTCCCAGAGCTTGGGGAAGCGCTTCGCCATCACGTCCGGGTCGTCGAAGTCCAGGAACGCCCCGGACGGCCGTCCCGCCTGCCGCCCGCCCACCTCGGGCAGCGGCAGGCCGGTCAGCTGCTCGTACGCCTCGTCGGCGGCGAAGCCGAGGTCCTCGGCCTCGCCGTCCTCCTCCTCGTCGAACTCGGGCAGCAGGTCCGCCAGGTCGTCCGGTTCGACCAGCCCGCCCTCGAAGACCTCCCGGCCCTGGCCGATCAGCCAGCAGCGGAAGTAGTCGAAGGTGTCCTCCGAGGCGCCGTCCAGCAGCAGGTGGGCCGCCCCCCACAGGTCGTAGCGGTAGGCGCGCTGGAACCGGGCCTCGAACAGCCGACCGAAGTCGATCACGTCGTCGGGGGTCAGCTGGACGAGGCGCTCCACCAGCCGCTCGGCCTGTTCGTCGGGATCGCCGTCGGCGGCCTCCCAGGTGTCGTCGATGATCTGCCAGAAGTCCGTCTCGTCCATCACCGCTCAAGCATCCCTTTTCCGTCGTCTCCACGCATGCCATGACCCGGCGGGAACCGCATCCCGGGAAGCGGCGGAGCCCCGCGCCGTCCGGGGACGACACGGGGCTCCGTACGACCGTGCTGCGGTCGCGCTGCCTTACAGGCCGAGCTCGACCTCGAACTCGCCGGCCTCCAGGATCTCCTTGACCGCGACCAGGTAGCGGGCGGCGTCGGCGCCGTCCACCAGGCGGTGGTCGTAGGAGAGCGACAGGTAGGTCATGTCACGGATGCCGATGGCGGTGCCGCCGTCGGCCTCGATGACCACCGGGCGCTTGACGGTGGCACCGATGCCCAGGATGGCGGCCTGGTTCGGCGGCACGATCACGGTGTCGAACAGGGCACCGCGCGAACCGGTGTTGCTGATCGTGAAGGTGGCGCCGGACAGCTCGTCCGGGGTGATCTTGCTGTCGCGGACCTTGGTGGCCAGCTCGGCGGTCTTCTTCGAGATGCCGGCGATGTTGAGGTCGCCCGCACCCTTGATGACCGGGGTCATCAGACCCTTCTCGGAGTCCACCGCGATGCCGATGTTCTCGGTGTCGAAGTAGGTGATGGTGCCCTCGGCGTCGTTGATCCGCGCGTTGACGACCGCGTGGACCTTGAGCGCCTGGGCGGCGGCCTTCACGAAGAACGGCATCGGGGAGAGCTTGACGCCCTCGCGGGCCAGGAAGCCCTCCTTGGCCTTGGCGCGCAGCGACATGATCTTGGTGACGTCCACCTCGACCACGCTGGTCAGCTGGGCCTGCTCGTGCAGGGCCTTCATCATGTTGTCGCCGATGACCTTGCGCATGCGGGTCATCTTGACCGTCTGGCCGCGCAGGGCGGACGGAGCGGAGACGGCCTTCGGCGCAGCGGCGGCCGGAGCGGCGGCGGCGACCGGGGCCGGGGCGGCCTTGGCGGCCTCCGCGGCGGCGATGACGTCCTGCTTGCGGATGCGGCCGCCGACGCCGGTGCCGGCGACGGAGGACAGCGCGACGCCGTGCTCGGCGGCGAGCTTGCGCACCAGCGGGGTGACGTAGGCGTCACCGGCGTCGGCCACCGGGGCGGCCGGAGCGGCGACGGGGGCCGGGGCGGCGACCGGAGCCGGGGCGGCGACCGGGGCGGCCGGGGCAACCGGGGCCGGAGCGGCCGGGGCAACCGGGGCCGGGGCGGCAACCGGAGCCGGAGCGGCAACGGGAGCCGGAGCCGGGGCGGCAACCGGAGCCGGAGCGGCAGCGGCGGCACCCGGGGCGCCGATCAGCGCGAGCTGGGCGCCGACCTCGGCGGTCTCGTCCTCGGCGACCAGGATCTTGACGACGACGCCGGCGACCGGCGACGGGATCTCGGTGTCGACCTTGTCGGTGGAGACCTCGAGCAGCGGCTCGTCGACCTCGACCGTCTCACCCTCGGCCTTGAGCCAACGGGTGACGGTGCCCTCGGTGACCGACTCGCCCAGCGCGGGCAGCAGCACCGGGGTGGCGTCGCCGGCCGGAGCAGCCGGAGCAGCCGGAGCGGCAGCCGGAGCAGCCGGGGCCTCGGCGACCGGGGCCGGAGCGGCCACGGGAGCCGGCGCGGCGACCGGCGCGGCCTCGACCACGGGGGCCGGGGCGGCGGCCGGGGCACCGGTGCCGTCGTCGATGATCGCCAGCTCGGCGCCGACCTCGACGGTCTCGTCCTCGCCGACCTTGATCGAGGAGAGGATGCCGGAAGCCGGGGCCGGGATCTCGGTGTCGACCTTGTCGGTCGAGACCTCGAGCAGCGGCTCGTCGACCTCGACACGCTCACCCTCGGCCTTGAGCCAGCGGGTGACAGTGCCCTCGGAAACGCTCTCGCCCAGCGCGGGCAGTGTTACTGAGACCGCCATGGTTTCAGCGACTCCTATCAAGTCTTGCGTACGGGAAGTACGGGAAGTACCGGAAACGGGGGGTGGTGGGCGCGATCAGTCGTGCGCGTGCAGCGGCTTGCCGGCCAGCGCCAGGTGCGCCTCGCCCAGGGCCTCGGACTGGGTCGGGTGCGCGTGGATCAGCTGCGCGACCTCGGCCGGCAGGGCCTCCCAGTTGTAGATGAGCTGGGCTTCGCCGACCTGCTCGCCCATGCGGGCGCCGACCATGTGGACGCCGACCACGGCGCCGTCCTTGACCTGGACGAGCTTGATCTCGCCGGCGGTCTTCAGGATCTTGCTCTTGCCGTTGCCGGCCAGGTTGTACTTGAGGGTGACGACCTTCTCCTTGCCGTACATCTCGACGGCCTTGGCCTCGGAGATGCCGACGGAGGCGACCTCCGGGTTGGAGTAGGTCACGCGCGGGACGCCGTCGTAGTCGATCGGCACCGGCTTGAGGCCGGCCAGGCGCTCGGCGACCAGGATGCCCTCGGCGAAGCCGACGTGGGCCAGCTGCAGGGTCGGGGCGAGGTCGCCGACGGCGGAGATGGTGGGCACGTTGGTGCGCATGTACTCGTCGACCAGGACGTAGCCGCGGTCCATCGCGACGCCGTTCTCCTCGTAGCCGAGGCCGGCCGAGACCGGGCCGCGGCCGATGGCGACGAGCAGCAGGTCGGCGTCGATCTGCTTGCCGTTCTCGGTGGAGACGCGGACACCGGACTCGGTGTACTCGACGCCCGAGAAGCGGGCCTTGAGCTCGAACTTGATGCCGCGCTTGCGGAAGGCGCGCTCCAGCAGCTTGGAGGAGTTCTCGTCCTCCAGCGGGACGAGGTGCGGCAGCGCCTCGACGATGGTGACCTCTACGCCGAAGGACTTCCAGACCGAGGCGAACTCGACGCCGATGACGCCGCCGCCGAGGATGACGACGGACTTCGGGATCCGGTCGAGCTTGAGGGCGTGGTCCGAGGAGATCACGCGGTTGCCGTCGATCTCCAGGCCCGGGATCGAGCGCGGCACCGAACCGGTGGCGAGGACGATGTGGCGGCCCTCGATGCGCTGGCCGTTCACGTCGACCGAGGTCTGCGAGGAGAGCTTGCCCGCGCCCTGGATGAAGGTGACCTTGCGCGAGGCCACCAGGCCCTGGAGGCCCTTGTACAGGCCGGCGATGACGTCGTCCTTGTACTTGTGGACGCCGTTGATGTCGATGCCCTGGAAGGTGGCCAGCACGCCGAACTCGGCGGCCTCCTTCGTCTCGTCCGCGATCTCGGCCGCGTGCAGCAGGGCCTTGGTCGGGATGCAGCCGCGGTGCAGGCAGGTGCCGCCCAGCTCGCCCTTCTCGACCAGGGCGACGCTCAGACCCAGCTGAGCGGCGCGGAGCGCCGCGGCGTAACCGCCGCTTCCGCCTCCGAGAATGACTACGTCGAAAACGGTGCTGGCGTCGTTCGCCACGTCACGTCCTCCATGCAATGGGGTGGGTCGCCGGGCCGGTCGCGGTCCGGTGGGTCGGAAGCCTTTGTGAGGCGCCCAGTCGTGCCGGAAATACATCTTCGCACTTGTTCGCGGTGGCTGATGTCCGGGTCCACCCCAGGGGTGTCCCACGGAGTGGTCACCGGGGCGGGAACACCCTCGACGGAAGGGCATCATCGCAGCTCAAGGCCTTGTTGACAGCCGCCGGACGGGCGTCTTCCGCCCGCTTCGGCGCCACCTCTTCCGCAGTGCGGAACAAAGTTTCGCCCGTGGCGAACAGAGGTGCGGTGGGGTGTCCGGTCCTACTCGCAGGTAACCCGTGCGGGAACGCCGACGGGGGCCCGGCGCACGCGCGCCGGGCCCCCGTCGGGGTGGGGATCCGCTCGGATCAGGCCTTGCCGTTGGCCGCGGTCTGCTCCGCGAACCGGACCAGGGTGCGCACCGCGCTCGCGGTGCCGCCCTTCGGGGTGTAGCCGAACGGGGCGCTCTCGTGGAACGCCGGGCCGGCGATGTCCAGGTGCGCCCAGTCGATGCCCTCGGCCACGAACTCCTGGAGGAACAGGCCGGCCACCAGGCCGCCGCCCATCCGCTCGCCCATGTTGGCCAGGTCGGCGATGGTCGAGTCGGTCATGCCCTTCTTGAGCTCGGCCGGCAGCGGCATCGGCCAGGACTGCTCGCCCACCTCGCCCGCGAGGGCGTGCAGGTTGTCGCGCAGCTCGTCGTTGTTGGCCATCACACCGAAGGTGCGGGTGCCCAGGGCCAGCACCATGGCGCCGGTCAGGGTCGCCACGTCGACGATGACGTCCGGGTTCTCCTCGCCGGCCTTGACGATCGCGTCGGCCAGCACCAGGCGGCCCTCGGCGTCCGTGTTCAGCACCTCGACGGTCTTGCCGCCGTACATGCGCAGCACGTCACCCGGGCGGGTGGCGGAGCCGGACGGCATGTTCTCGGCCAGCGCGAGCCAGGCGGTGACGTTGACGGTCAGGCCCAGGCGCTTGGCGGCCACCACGGCGGCGAACACGGCGGCGGCGCCGGCCATGTCGCACTTCATGGTCTCGTTGTGGCCGGCCGGCTTGAGCGAGATGCCGCCCGAGTCGTAGGTGATGCCCTTGCCGATGAAGGCCAGGGTCGCCTTGGCCTTCGGGTGGGTGTAGGCCACCTTCACCAGCCGCGGCGGGTTGGTCGAGCCGTTGCCGACGCCCAGCAGGCCGCCGAAGCCGCCCTTGGTCAGCGCCTTCTCGTCCAGGACCTCGACCTTGAGGCCGTGCTCCTTGCCGGCCGCCTGGGCGATCGCGGCGAAGCTCTTCGGGTTCAGGTCGTTCGGCGCGGTGTTGACCAGGTCGCGGGCGCGGTTCATCTCCTCGCCGATCGCGGTGGCCCGCTCCACGGCGGCCTTGGCGTCCTTGCTGCCCTTGCGGACGGTCAGCAGGACCAGCTCGCCGACCGGCTCCTTGCCGTTGCCGTTGCCCTTGTAGGTGCCGAAGGCGTACGAGCCGAGCAGGCCGCCGAGCGCGACCGCCTCGACCTCCTCCGCGGACTCGGCCGGCAGGGCCAGCGCGGCCTTCTTGACGCCGGCCAGGGCGCGGGCGGCGACACCGGCGGCGCGGCGCAGCGCCTCCAGGCCGTAGCCGCCCTCGGCCGCCTCGCCGAGGCCGACCGCGAGCACGAGCGCGGCCTTGAGACCGGCGGGGGAGGCGACCTTGACGGTCTCGCCCTCGGCACCGGTCGCGCCCAGGGTGCCGAGGATCTCGGCCAGCTTGCCCTCGAACGCCTCGTTCACGGCCTCGGCACCGGGGGCCAGCACGATCCCCTTGGGGCCCTTCGCGACACCGACCACCAGGGCGTCCGCGCGCAGCGAGGCGGCGGAGGAGGTGCTCACAGACAATGCAGTCACGTAATGCGTCCTGTTCTTTCGCGGTCCACGGCCGGTCGCGGCGTGACTGCCGCACCGGCGCAGCCCGCCGTCGCAGGCCGTCCGCCGGCGGGCCCTGCGGGTCCGGGCCCCCTGGCGCGCGCGCCCGCCGGAGCGGCCGCGCACACCAGAGGCCCCGGCTCCTCGGTGCGCGCCGGGCGGGCAGGACCTGCCACGGTGCAGGGCTGCGGTGCTCCACGCATGGTAGTCCGCATGGTGGGATCACGCGCCGCCCGGTGTCAGCCGAGCAACGCCAGGGCGAACAGCGTCCCGGTGGCGGCGGTCTCGGCCGTCGCGCCGAGCACGTCCCCGGTGATCCCGCCGAACCGGCGCACACACCGCGTGAGCAGCAGCCGGGCGCAGCCGACGCCGAGCACAACGGCCAGCGGGAGGCGCAGGGCTGACCATCCGTCGAACAGCCCGGGCGCGGCCACGAGGAGCGCGGCGGCCAGCGTCCCGGTGGCGGCCGCCGCGGGCGCGACGGTGCTCGCCACCATCGCCCCCAGCCCGCCCGGGCGCGCGGCCGGCACCGACCGTAGGCAGCCCCAGGCCAGCGCGCAGCGCGCGGCCACCGCCGAGGCGAGCACCGCGAGGGCGCCGCGCGGCGTCGACTGCCCGAACTGCCCGGCCAGGGCGGCGACCTGGGCGAGCAGCACCAGCAGCAGGGTCAGCACGCCGAACGGGCCGATGTCGGACTGCTTCATGATCCGCAGCGCGTCCTCGGCCGGCTTGCCGCTGCCCAGGCCGTCGGCGACGTCCGCCAGGCCGTCCAGGTGCAGCCCCCTGGTCAGCGCGGCGAGCACCCCCACCGCCGTCACCGCGGCGAGCAGTCCGCCCGCCCGCCAGGCCACCAGGGCGCCGGCCCCGGCCGCGATCGCGCCCAGGACCAGGCCGACCACCGGAGCCGCCGTCATCGCCCGGGCCGCCGCGGCCCGGTCCCACCGCTCGACCCGCACCCGCAGCACCGACAGCGTCCCGAACGCGAACCGCAGCCCTTCGCCCCACGTCGCCCGCTCGCCGCCGTCGGCCATCGCTCCCACCCACTCCTCCACCGGACCGGAACCGCACCGGAACCGCACTCGAACCGGACCCGGACCGGACCCGCGTCCGGGCCCCGCCGCCGACACAGCAGAATCCCCGCGCCCCGAGGAAGGGACGCGGGGAGCCGCGCGAAGCGGGGGGCCAGGGGGCGGGAGGCGGTCTCGGACGACGCCCGCCGCCGCGACAGCCGCTACAGCCTCCTGAGCAGGTCGGCGGCCGACGGCAGCTTCGGCTGCTCCT
Source organism: Kitasatospora sp. NPDC001309 (assembly GCF_042896295.1). Classification (NCBI taxonomy): domain Bacteria; kingdom Bacillati; phylum Actinomycetota; class Actinomycetes; order Kitasatosporales; family Streptomycetaceae; genus Kitasatospora; species Kitasatospora sp. NPDC001309. Next base: position 64,715 of record NZ_JBIAXC010000052.1, read on the forward strand.
TCGGTGCCGAGGGGACGAACGGCCGGGGCGCCTCCTCCGCGAGCGCGTCGCCCGCGGCCTGGAGCAGCGGCAGCGCGAGCACCGCGCCGACGCCCTCGCCCAGGGTGATCCCCTGGTCCTGCAACGGCGTCAGGGTGAGCCGGTCGTACGCCTTCGCCTGGGCGGGCTCGCCGCTGGACTGCCCGGCCCGCCACCACTCCGGCGACCGGAAGGCGATCCGCTGCGCGACCAGCGCGCAGGCCGAGGAGACCACGCCGTCCAGCACCACCGGCAGCCGGCGGACGGCGGCCTGGAGCAGGAAACCGGTGATCGCGGCGAAGTCCGCCCCGCCGGTGGCGCCGAGCAGCGCCAGCTGGTCGCCGAGCACCGGGCGGGCCCGTCGCAGCGCGTCCCGGACGGTGGCGCACTTGACCATCCACACCCGGTCGTCGATGCCCGAGCCGCGTCCGCACACCGCGGCCGCGTCCGTCCCGCACAGCGCGCCGACCAGGACGGCGGCCACCGTGGTGGAGCCGACCCCGAGGTCGCCGAGCAGCACCAGGTCGGTGCCGGTGTCGGCCTCCTCGTCGGCCACGGCCATGCCGGCCCGGAAGGCCCGGACGGTCTCCTCCGGGGTGAGCGCGTCCTCGACGTCGATCCGGCCGGAGCCGCGCCGGATCCGGTGGGCGACCACCTCGTCCGGGAAGTCCGCCGGGTCGGTGTCCACCGCGACGTCGACGACCCGCACGTCGGCGCCGTAGCGCGCGGCCAGCCGGGCCACCGGGGCGCTGCCGTCGAGCACCGCCCGTACCCGGGCCGCGGTGCCGCCGTCGGCGGGCAGCCGGGAGACGCCGAGCGCGGCCACGCCGTGGTCGGCGGCGAACAGCAGCACCTTGGGCGCCGAGACCGGCCGCACCGGGGAGCGCCCCTGTACGGACGACAGCCAGCTGCCCAGCTCCTCCAACTTGCCCAGGCCGCCGCGCGGTCGGCCGGCTTCCTGCCAGCGTTCCTCGGCGGCCCGTCGGGCGCTGTCGTCGGGGCGCTCGACGAGCGAGGAGAACGTATCGAGATCCACGGTCGTGTCCATCGGTCGGAAGGCTACACGGCGGAGGTGTGCGGGCTCGGCTTGACCGTCAGAACCTGTCCCGCGACCACCAGCAGGACCCGCTCGGAGGCGTCCGCCACGGCCATGTTGAGCCGTCCCAGAGTGTCCCGGAACCGGCGGCCGGCGGCGGTCGCCGGGACGACGCCCATGCCGACCTCGTTGCTCACCGCGACGGCCGTCCGCCGGGTTCCGGCCCAGGCCGCGGCCAGTGCCTCGCAGCGGCGCTGCACCGCGGCCTCGCCGCCGGCCGCCCAGGCGTCGTCGTCCCAGGCGTCGCACGCGTCCATCACGGCGGTCAGCCACAGCGCCAGGCAGTCGACCAGCACCGGCGCCGGGTCGTCGGCGTCGGCGAGCACGGCCTCCAGGTCGCAGGTCTCGGCGGTGCGCCAGCTCGCCGGCCGGCGGTCCCGGTGCAGGGCGACCCGCTGGGCCCACTCGGCGTCGCCGTCCCGGGTGCCGCCGGTGGCCACGTACAGGACGTCCGGGTGCTCGGCGAGCAGCTGCTCGGCGCGGGTGGACTTGCCGGAGCGCGCGCCGCCGAGCAGCAGCGTGCGGGGGAGCGGGGGGTGGGTCGCCATGCCGCCCATCCTGCCCGACAGGCATACGGAAGATCGGGCCGGGCAGGCTAACCTGCGCAGCACACAAGGCAGCGTCAGTGGGAGGAGCCGGGCATGGTCTGGACGTGGCGGTACGAGAAGGCGGACGGCAGCGCGGTGGCGTCGACCCTCGGGCAGGAGGAGTTCGCCGGCCAGGGCGACGCCGAGACCTGGATCGGGGAGAGCTGGAAGCAGCTCGCCGAGGAGGGCGTGGACAACGCCGTCCTGCTGGACGACGACCGGGTGATCTACTCGATGAGCCTGCACGAGGGCTGAGCCCGGGGGCTCACTTCGCGCCGATCACGTGCAGCAGCGCCGCGACCTGCCGGTACGGGTCGGTGCGGCCGGCCCGGTCCTCGGCCTCCAGCAGCTGGGCCAGCTGCCGCCCGTCCACCGGCGGGGCGGCGTCGTCGGGCGCGTTGTCGGTGAAGACCCGGACGCCGTACCAGTGCCGGACCGGCACCGAGACCTCGGAGAGGGTGACGGTCAGGTCGGCGAGCCGGTCGGCCCGGGCGGCCAGTCCGAGCCGGTTGTAGTACCGGTCGCTCTCGAAGGCGTGCAGGGCGGCCCGCCAGTCCCCGGCGGCGGCGGGCCGCAGCGCGAGCGCGTCGCCGTTGCGCACCAGCAGCGAGAGCAGCCCGCCCGGCGCCAGCAGCCGGGCCAGCGAGGCGATCATCGGGTCCGGGTCCGGCAGGTACATCAGGACGCCGTGGCAGAGCACCACGTCGAAGCTGCGCGGGCCGAACCAGCGCCCGCACTGGTGGCCGTCGCCGCTGAGCAGCTGCAGCCGGCCGCGCACCTCGGGCGGTTCCTCGGCGAGCGCCCCCTGGGCGACGCCGAGCGCGACCGGGTCGGAGTCGATCCCGGTGACGTAGTGGCCGGCCCGGGCCAGCCGCAGCGCCTGGGTGCCCTGTCCGCAGCCGATGTCCAGGACCCGCTGGGCGGTGCGGCCGGTGAGCTGCTCGGCGAGCTGCCGGGAGACGAGCTCCTGCCGGACGAAGTTGCGCAGTCCGCCGAGCCGGTCCAGCCAGGCGGCGGTGCCGCCGGCGAAGGAGCCGCTGCGGGAGGGCAGCCGACGCTCCTGACCGAGCCGGTCGTGGCCGCCGTCCCCCTGTCCGGGCAGTGCGTAGAGGCCGGGCCCCTCCCAGGAAGGCGGGGCCCAGCCGGAGTCCACCGGTTCGGCGGTCAGGGCTTCTCTCCGCGCCGCACCTGCGGCTTGGGCAGGCGCAGCCGGCGCATCTGCAGGGTGCGCATGATGCCGTAGGCGACCACGCCGCGGGTGTTCTGCCCGGCGAAGCGCTCGCCCAGCTGCTTGCGCAGGCCGAGGCCCAGGCGGACGAAGTCCAGGATCACCAGGACGAAGAACAGCAGGAACAGCAGCGTGGACAGCAGCTGCAGCGCGGGCACCTTGACGATGCTCAGCACCAGGATGACCACGGCGGCCGGCAGGAAGAACTCGGCGAGCGACCAGCGGGAGTCCACGTAGTCGCGGGCGAACTTGCGCACCGGCCCCTTGTCGCGGGCCGGCAGGTGGCGCTCGTCGCCGTCGATCAGCGCCTGGCGCTGCTTCTCGCGCTCGCTGCGCATCCGCTCGCGCGCCTGGCGGGAGGCCTCCTTGCGGTCCTTGGGCACCACGACCCGGGTGCGCCGGTTGGCCTCGGCCTCGCTGCGCTTGGGGGTGGGGCGGCCCTTCTTGGCCTGCGGGTGGCGGGCCTGGGGCGTCTCGTCCTCCAGCACGGTGGCGGAGGCGGCGGCATCATCTGAACGGCGTCGGAACACACCCCCAGCGTACGGGGTGCGGCGCCGCGACCACGGGTCCCCTCGGACCCAAACGCGTATCGATCCGTTCGGCCGCGTTCGGACCGGGGTCTCCCCCGCTCTTCCCGTAGGGGATCAATCGGATGGAGTATGGGGAGGATGAGGGGCGGATCCACCCGGGGGATGAGGATCTGCCCCTGGTCGCTGTAGCAGTCTTGTTGCAGGCAGGTGCACTGCGGCGAAGGGCTCGCTGCACATACACTCGTCGTGTCTGGTAACGAGATTTAAGACCGCAGGCCGGAGAAGGGGGCACCCGAGGCCCATGAGCGACGGAATCATGAAGCGTATGGGGCTGATCTTCCGCTCCAAGGCGAACAAAGCCTTGGACCGGGCGGAGGATCCCCGTGAGACGCTCGACTACTCCTACCAGAAGCAGCTCGAACTGCTGCAGAAGGTACGGCGTGGCGTCGCGGACGTCGCGACCTCGCGCAAGCGCCTGGAACTCCAGCTGACCCAGCTCCAGCAGCAGTCGGCGAAGTACGAGGACCAGGGCCGCAAGGCGCTCTCCCTCGGCCGCGAGGACCTCGCTCGCGAGGCGCTGACCCGCAAGGCCAACATGCAGTCCCAGATCACCGATCTGGAGACGCAGTACCAGGCCCTGCAGGCCGAGGAGGAGAAGCTCACGCTCGCCTCCCAGCGGCTCCAGGCCAAGGTGGACGCCTTCCGCACCAAGAAGGAGACCATCAAGGCCACCTACACCGCGGCGCAGGCGCAGACCCGCATCGCCGAGTCCTTCTCCGGGATCTCGGAGGAGATGGGCGACGTCGGCCTGGCCATCCAGCGTGCCGAGGACAAGACGGCGCAGATGCAGGCCCGGGCCGGTGCGATCGACGAGCTGCTGGCCTCCGGCGCGCTCGACGACGCCAGCGGTCTCGGCCGCAAGGACGACATCGAGGCCGAGCTGGAGCGGGTGGCCGGCGGTTCCGACGTCGAGCTGGAGCTCGCCCGGATGAAGGCCGAGCTGTCCGGCGGCCCCGCCGCCGGTCCGGCCGCGATCGAGCAGGGCAAGCCGGCCCAGCAGCCGCAGCCGCAGGACGCGCACCCGCAGGACACCCCGCGGATCAACTACAACAAGTGAGCTGGAACCACCCACGAACCAGGAGAAGCGCAGCATGATCATGAGGGTCATGGGTGAGGGGCAGTTCGAGGTGGGCGAGGACCACCTGAACCTGCTCAACCAGCTCGACGACGAGCTGCTCACCGCGGTGGAGTCCGGCGACGAGGACACCTTTCGCCAGGCCTACGGCAAGCTGCTGGACGCCGTGAAGCAGTACGGCACCCGGCTTCCGGACGACTCGCTGGAGCCGTCCGAGCTGATCCTGCCGAGTGCCGAGGCGACCCTCGACGAGGTCCGGTCACTCCTGCTCTCCGAGGGCGAGGGCGTCATCCCGGGCTTCCCCGAGTACGAGTAGCCGCGCGGCCGCTGCCAGACGAAAGGGCGGGTCCCCTCCAGGTGGAGGGGACCCGCCCTTTCGCTGCAGTTACTCGCCCGCTCGCCTCCGGGGCGCTCGGATCCGGTGCCGACGGTCGTCGCTCCGATGCCCCTCGTTCCTCGGGGCCTCCTCGCTCCTCCCTTTCGACACCGGCGCGCCCCTTCGGCTCGGGGCGGGTGCTCGCCCGCTCGCCTCCGGGGCGCTCCGACCCGGTGCCGACGGTCGTCGCTCCGATGCC
>NZ_JBIAXC010000053.1:0-69044 GCF_042896295.1 Kitasatospora sp. NPDC001309
GGGCCCAGGCGAGGAGCAGCCACAGGCCGGCCCGGCCGGGGCGGTAGCCGTAACCGACGGTGACGTCCTGGACCAGGCCCCAGCCCCCGGCGTGCAGGCGACTACCGCCTACTCGTCGTCGTCGGACCAGCCGTCGCTGCGGTCGCGGTACAGCGTGAACCGGTCGTACAGCACCGGTGTCGGCAGCGGGTTGGCGGCGGTGGCGGGCACCGAGTGGTAGTAGGAGACGGTGATGGTGGTGCGGTCGCCGGGGTAGCGGCCCGGGTCGACGTCGAAGACGGCGACGCCGTACGGGTACTTGGTGTCCGGGTCGGTGACCGCGGACCAGTGGGCCTTCTCCTTGGCGTCCGGGTCGGCCTTGAAGGTGAGCCGCTGGGTGCGGACGCTGGCCTGGCGGACGCCGTCCGCGTCGGGCGGGAGGTACACGTCGTCGTGGCCGGCGGTGCCGCCGCCGCCGAGGATGAGGTGGACGGTGCCCTCGGAGGTGTCGATCTGCCGCAGGTCGTCGTCGACGACGGCGGGGGTGAGCAGCCCGCCCGGCTCCGTGCCGCGCACGGGGTGGGTGCGCTCGTAGTCGTGGTCGTGGCCGGCCAGGACGAGGTCGACGGAGTAGCGGTCGAGCAGCGGCAGCAGCTGCTCCCGGATGCCCATGTCGCCGCCGTGGCTGGCCGCGGAGGAGGACATCGCGAACTGGTGCAGGTTGACGACGATCCAGTCGACCGCGCTGCCGTGCCGGGCGCGCGACAGGACCCGCTCCAGCCAGCGGAGTTGGGCGCCCTCGCTGTAGCCGCTGATGTAGATGGACTGCCCGGTGGCGGGGTCGAGGCTGGCGTCGTCCTCGACGGCGATCTCGTTGCCGTCCAGGCTGACGAACAGCACCGAACCGACCTGGAAGCTGTACCAGTTGCCGCAGTGGTCGCGGGTGCCGTTGTCGGGCAGTTCGAAGCGGGTGAGGTACGAGGCGTACCCGAGGTCGCCGCCGCCCGCCTCGACCTCGTGGTTGCCGGGGGCGGGCATCCAGGGGCGGTTGGCGGCGGACTTGGACAGGTTGTTCATGAACGCGTTCCAGGCCTGCGGCTGGAGCTGCGGGTTGTTGTTGGCGTAGGCGAGGTCGCCGTTGAGCAGGTGGAACAGCGGGTTGAACTGTTCGACCTGCCGGACGGCGGCGGCGCCGTGGATGGAGGACTTCGCGAACACGTTGTCGCCGGTGCCGAGGTCGCCGAAGCTGGTGAAGCGGAAGGCGGCGCGCCCGCGGGCGGGGGCGGTGCGGAAGGTGCCCCGGACGGGCTGGGCCCCGTCGTGCAGCACCTCGTACACGTAGGTGGTGTCGGGGCGCAGCCCGTCCAGGCGGGCGTGGTGGGTGAAGGTCTCCACCTTGTTGAGGCCGTCGACGTAGCTGCGGCTGCTCGCGTCGACGCTGCGGCCGGCGCCGCCGCGCGGGGTGCCGATCCGCACCCGGGGGCGCTTCACGGAGGCGCCGGTCGCCCAGGAGACGGTCATCTCGCGGGAGGGCTCGTTGCCCCACTGGAGGTGGACCTGCTCCGGTCCGGGGGTGCCGGCGACGGCCGGCTGGGTCCACAGCAGGGTGGACGCGGGCAGCGCGGCGAGCGCGCCGGCCACCGTCCCCGTCCGGAGGACCGTTCTGCGCGAGGGTTGTGCCGGGGAATGTGCCACTGCCGCCTCCTGGGCTACGAGAAACGCCCAGGAGGCTCGCAGTCGGACGGTACGGCCGCACCACCATCAACCGTGCGGACGGCGAACGGCAGTTGAACGCTGGTCCGGACCAGCTGCCCGGCGGACCGGCCTCCGGGAACCGGGTACGCGCGGAGGTCCCGGGCAGGGGGTACGGCCGGATGGCCGCGGGCCGCCGGGGTGGTGCGGGACGGCCGAGCGGGTGACCTCCCGGTCGTGTCGGCGGCGGCGCGCCCGGCTCGGCGTGCGTCGGTTGGAACGCGCCGTCTCCGGGCGGTGCACGCCCTGTCCCCGGACCTGAGAGCCGCCCATGCCTCCCACCGCGCGCCTCCGCCGCCTCGTTCCCACCGCGCTCTGCGCCCTCGCCGTGGCCCTCGCCGCCCCCGCGGCCCACGCCGCGCCCCCGGGCGGCGACAGCGGGGCCGACCCGGGCGGGAGGACGGACGGCGGCCGGTACGACTGGGAGCGGGTGGCGGACTGCGAGAGCAGCGGCAACTGGCACATCAACACCGGCAACGGCTACTTCGGCGGCCTCCAGTTCGACCGGTCCACCTGGCGGGAGAACGGCGGCCTGGCCTACGCCCCGCGCCCCGACCTCGCCAGCCGCGAGGAGCAGATGGCCGTCGCCCAGCACCTGGCCGAGCGGCGCGGCCTCTCCCCCTGGCCGGTCTGCGGCTCCCACGCCCTGGGCGGCCGCGCCCACGGGACCGCCGCCCCGGACCGGGACGAGGCCCGCGCCGAGGCCCGTGGCCGGACCCAGGACCGGACCGGCGACCGGACCCATGACGAGGAGGCCGCCGAGGCCACCCGCGACCACGGGCGCGACGCCGTCCTGCCGCCGCCCGCCCCCGGCTCGGCCGTGGACGGCCGGTGGACCGTCCGCGAGGACGACACCCTGGACCAGCTCGCCGCCACCCTGCGCGTCCCCGGTGGCTGGCCGGCGCTGTACGAGCTCAACCGCGCCACCGTCGGCGAGGACCCGGACCTCATCCAGCCCGGCCTGGTCCTGCGGCTCCCGTCCTGACCTCCTGAACTGACCCCCTCCTGAACGCCGACGGCCCGCCCGGTCCTGGAGGACCGGGCGGGCCGTTGCGCAGCGGGCGGGCCGTGGCGCGGGCGGCGGCGTCAGCCGACGTGGACCCGCGGACGCTTCGTCCGGTCCGGCTCCGCCTCGCGCAGCACCTCGCGGGTGACCGGCGCGACCTCGCCCTGACCGAACAGGATGAAGCGCAGGAACTGGGCGAAGGGGTGCCCCTCGGTCCACTCGAAGTACAGGTGCGGCCGCTGCCCGGTGCGGTCCCGGACGGTGAGCGCCAGGGCGGCGATCGCGTTCGGGATGCTGGAGCTCTCCAGGGTGAGCACCCGGTACCGGTTGTGCAGCACCTCGCCGCGGACGGTCAGCTCGGACTCGAAGTCCGAGGCGTCCCGGACGGTCACCTCGACGAAGACCAGGTCGTCCTCGCCGGGGATGTCGTTGTCGGCGCGGATCTGCCGGATCTTGTCGCGGTACTCGGCGACGTCCCGGTTGGTCGGCTCGTTGGCGATCAGGCGCAGCGGGCGGTGGGCGTAGTCGCGGATGAACCGCTCGGCCGTCTCGTCCAGCAGCACGTCGGTGACGCGCAGCTCGAAGGCGCGCTTGAGGCGGGAGAGCAGCGACACCAGGATGATGCCGGCGATGAAGCAGGCGCCGATCTTGACGCCGTCCGGGCGCTCCATGGTGTTGACCACGGTGGTGTAGAGGAAGACCGCGGCGATGACCCCGAAGGCGACGGTCCAGCCGCGCTGGCGCTTCTTGTACGCGGCGATGGTGACGGCGATGGCCGCCGAGCTGATCAGGACCAGCACACCGGTGGCGTAGGCGCCGCCCTGGGCGTCGACGCTGGCGTCGAACAGCCAGGTGATCAGGAAGCCGACGACGGTCAGCACGATCACCATCGGGCGCACGGCGCGGGCCCAGTGCGGGGCCATGCCGTAGCGCGGGAGGTAGCGGGGCAGCAGGTTGAGCATGCCCGCCATGGCGGAGGCGCCGGCGAACCAAAGGATCGCGATGGTCGACAGGTCGTAGACGCTGCCGAAGGCGCCGCCCAGGTACTCGTGCGCCAGGAAGGCCAGGGCGCGGCCGTTGGCCTGGCCGCCGCTCTCGAACTCCTTGGCGGGGATGAGCAGGGTGCAGATGAAGCTGGTCGCGATCAGGAAGCTGCTCATGATCACGGCGGCGGTGGTGAGCAACTTGCGGGTGCCGCGGATCCGGCCGACCGGGTTCGCCTCGGTGTCGTCCGCGTCGCCCTTGATGTGCGGCATCACGGCGACGCCGGTCTCGAAGCCGGACATGCCGAGCGCGAGCTTCGGGAAGACGACGAGCGCGACGCCGATCATCACGAACACGTTGCCGTGCTGGGTGGTGAGCGCGTTGGACCAGTCGGTGACGACGTGCGGCGCCTGGACGATCTTCCAGATGCCGACCGCCACGACCACCACGTTGAGCGCCAGGTAGACCCCGACCAGCCCCACGGCCAGGCCGATCGCCTCGCCGAAGCCCTTGAGGAAGACGGCACCGAGCAGGGCGACCAGGATCAGCGTGATGACCATCTGCTTGCCGCCGAGGGCGCCCGTCAGATGCGGGTTCTCGACCAGGTGGGCGCTGGCGTCGGCGGCGGAGAGGGTGATCGTGATGATGAAGTCCGTCGCCGCGAAGCCGAGCAGCGCGAGGACGAACAGCTTGCCCTTCCAGAACGACAGCAGCCGCTCCAGCATCGCGATCGAGCCCTCACCGCGCGGGCTCTCCTGGGCGACCCGCCGGTAGACCGGCAGCGCGCCCAGCAGGGTGACCAGCACCAGCACGATCGTGGCGATCGGCGACAGCAGTCCGGCCGCGAGCGCGGCGATGCCCGGCTGGTAGCCGAGCGTCGAGAAGTAGTCCAGACCGGTCAGGCACATCACGCGCCACCACGGCTGGCCCGTGTGCGCAGCGTGACCGGCCTCGGCGGCGGAGTCCCCCGACTCCGCGCCGTCCTGCTGCGCCTTCGCGGCGGCGTCCCTGGCGGCCTTCTCCGGGGACATGTCCTCCAGGAGCCAGCTGCGCAGCCGTATTCGCGCCGACGACGGAGCCTCCGTCGTCGCCTCCGTCGAACCCGACGAAACCACCTTGCACCTCTTGTTTAAAGACCCCGTAAAGCGCCGTCGGGCGACGGCAGTGCGCCAGGCTATGCGACAGCCGTTAAGGAGACGTCATCGGCCCGCGTTAAGAAAACGTCATGGCTGCGCAGGTCGGAACGGGTGGCGCGGCGGGTCGGGGCCGGCGCCGGGGCGGGGCGGTGGAGCACCCCGCCCCGGCGTCTCACGGACCGGACGGGGTTACGCCCGGTAACCGAGGACCGTCATCATGCCGGTCTCCGCGTGGTACACGTTGTGGCAGTGCACCATCCACAGACCCGGGTTGTCGGCGTCGAAGTCCACCGCCAGGGTCGTGCCCGGCAGCACGATCGCGGTGTCCTTGCGGGGGCCGCCGACGCCCAGCGCGAAGCTGTGTCCGTGCAGGTGGACGGGGTGCCACATGGCGGTGCTGTTGCGGAACTCCAGCCGCACCCGCTCCCCGGCCGCGACCGGGTGGCGCTGCGCCGGGTCGTACCTGCGGCCGTTGAACGCCCAGTCGGCCCTGGCCATGCCGCCGGTGAGCTCCAGCGCCACCGTGCGGTCCGGCGCCCGGTCCGGCAGCCGGACGGCCGGATCGGCCCTCAACTGCCCGGCGGTCAGCAGCCGGCCGTCCAGTTCGGCGGGGCGGGTCGAGGCGTCCGGCGCGGCGCCGGCGCCGGTGCGCAGCACCGCCAGCGCGGCGGCGTTCTTGCCCTCGGCCAGGGCGGTCAGCGGGAAGGCGCCGTCCTTGGCGGTGACCAGCACGTCGTAGCGCTCGCCCATGCCGAGCAACAGGGCCTGGGTGGTGGCCGGTTCGACCGGGAAGCCGTCGGTGTGGGTGACGGTCAGCTCGTGGCCGCCGAGGGCGACCCGGTAGGCGGTGTCGCCGCCCGCGTTGATCAGCCGGAGCCGGATCCGGTCGCCGGGCTTGGCGGTGAAGGTCTCGGGGGCGGTCGCCAGGCGGCCGTTGACCAGGTGGAAGGGGTAGGCGACGTCGCCCGCGTCGCCGCCGAGCAGCGGGCTGGTGGCGCCCATCAGCATCCGGGACGGGCCGTCGGCTGCGGCGGGGGTGCCCGACATGCCCGGCATGCCGTGCCCCGAGTGGTCCATGCCACCCGTACCGCCCATGTCGCCCATGCCCTTGGCGAGTTCGGCGAGGACGGCGTCCGGGGTGCTGCCGTCGACCCCGTCCACCCAGTCGTCCAGGACGACCACCCACTCCCTGTCGTAGCGCAGCGGCTCCTTCGGGTCCTCGACGATCAGCGGGGCGTACAGGCCGCGGTCCTGCTGGACGCCGGAGTGCGGGTGGAACCAGTAGGTGCCGGGGTGGGAGAGGGCGAAGCGGTAGTCGAAGGAGGCCCCCGCCCGGACGGGGTCCTGGGTCAGGCCCGGCACGCCGTCCATGTCGTTGCGCAGCGCGAGGCCGTGCCAGTGCAGCGAGGTGGGCTGCGGCAGGTGGTTGGCGAGGGTGAGGGCGAGGGTGTCGCCGACGGTGGCGCGCACCTCCTGGCCGGGCAGGCGGTCGCCGTAGGCCCAGCTGCGGACAGTGCGTCCGCCCAGGTCGAGGGTGGTCTCGGTGGCGGTGAGCGCGACCTTGCGCTCGGGTCCGGGCTTGCGCCGTGCCTCGGCGGCGGCGACCTCGGGACCGTTCGGGGCGACGAAGCCGGCGGGGGCGGCACTGCCGGTCATCGGGGAACGGTCCATGGACGAGTGGTCCATGCCGCTCATCGGGTCCGAACCGGCGGAGCAGGCGGTGAGCAGGCCGGTCCCGGCGGCGGCGAGCGCGGCGCCGAGGACGGTACGACGGGTGGGTGTGCGCATGGCGGAGTGCACCTCGTACAGGGGTGGTGTGGACGTACAGGACGGCGCGTCGGCCGTTCCGTGCGCGGGCGCGCAGGCGCGATGGCGCGTGCGCGGGCACAGGACGGCGGGCGCACGCCTACTGACGCAGCACCGACAGTCTGCTGAGGAGGAGCCGCCCACCCCCGGGCGGCGGCAGTGCGCGGACGGCCCGCAGCAGCCGGGCCCGCACCTCGGCGGCGGCGTCACCGCTGCGGCGCAGCAGCGGGCCGACGACCAGCAGCACCACGCCCCAACCGACCAGCACGGCGAGACAGACCGTCATCGGGTCCATGCCGTCGGCGGTCGCGGGATCAGCAGTCGCGGAATCGGCAGTCGCGGATTCGACGGCCGCGGAATCGACGGCCGGCCCATGGTGGTCCGGCAGCTGCTGGACCACCGCCACCCGGGGCCCGTGCCCCTCCGACCCGCCGTGCCCGCCGTGTCCACCACTCGGGTGCCCGAGCGTGTGCATCGTCACGATGCCGAGCAGCAGCGCGGCGAGCAGCAGCAGGCGCAGCACCCCGGGCACCGGGGCGCCGTACGGCCGCTGCTGCGCCATGCCCCGCCTCCCGTCCGCCCCACCGTGTCCGCTTACCCCCGCAGGGTATCCCGAGCTGCGACCGGGCTACGACCGGGCCGTGCGCCGGGGGCCGCCACCGGATCGTTCGAGCCCATACCACATCCCCCCGGGTTCCGGCGGACTTTCCGTGTACAAGATCCGTTAACATGCCCGGCAGTTACGCACGATCCCGGGCCGGGAGGACGCCGCGGTCCGGAACTGACGGGGGAACGAAGAGATGGCAGTACCTGACGCGGGACTGGAGTTCAAGGTCAAGCCGGGCGAGCTGGACGGTTGCGGGCAGAGCGCGCAGCACATCGGCGGCCTGATACCGGGCGAGACCGCCAAGATCACCGATCCGTGCAACACGGCCGCCGGAGGCCTCAAGGGCTTCCTCACCGCCGGCGCGATCACCAGTTGCAGCACCAGCTGGAAGACCCTGCTCGACAAGCTCGGCGGCGACATGGGCGACGTCGGCACCAAGCTCGGCACCTCGGCGACCTACTACCGCCAGGCCGAGCAGAACGCCCACAACAGCATGCGCAACCCGAACGCGCCCGCCTCGAACGGCACGGAGCCGGACCCCTTCGACACCGCCGTCGTCCCCGGCCCGGTCAAGCCGCGCAGCGCGAAGGCGGCCGAGTAGCCATGGACATCAAGACCCTGCACGACGCCGACGTCATCGGCATCACCGGCGCGAAGAACGCCTTCGACACCCTGGCCACCGCCTTCGGCCAGCACATCGAGAACTGGCAGCACGAGGTCGTCGACCGGCTGAACCACTCCGAGTGGACCGGGACGGCCGCCGGGCACGCCAACACCCGGATCCAGGACCTGGGAAACGAACTCCAGGCCGCCAAGCAGGAACTCGGCCTGGTCAGCCGGGCCCTGCAGGACGCCTACGACGGCTTCGCGGCCGCCCAGGCCCACCTGATCAACGCCCTGGACGACGCCAAGACCCACAAGCTGACCGTCGCCGCGGACGGTGGGATCACCTGGGAGAAGGACCCCAACTCCCCCAACTTCGCGGGCACGGACGCCGAGGCGCAGGCCAAGCAGATCCAGGCCCGGATCACCGCCGCCCTCAACGAGGCCGACCACGCCGACCAGACCATCAACACCCGGCTCGGCCACCTCGCCACCAACGCGAGCAACGGCACCGGCCTGGACTCCGCCACCGCGAAGGCCGACCAGGCCGCCGCGGACGCCCTCGGCCAGATCCCTCCCGCCGGCACCGACCCGAACAGCGTCAAGGCCTGGTGGAACGGGCTGACCGACGAGCAGCAGCACCGGATGGTCCTCAACCACCCCGACCAGATCGGCAACCTCGACGGCATCCCCGCCACCGGCCGGGACGAGGCCAACCGGATCAACCTGGCGCGCGGCAAGCAGGACGTCCAGCACCAGCTCGACGCGCTCGGCGCCGCGCCGCCGGCGACCGTGGGCAACGGCAGGTTCATCCGCCCGAACCCCGCCTACACGGACTGGCAGCACAAGCACGACGAGCTGGCCGACAAGATGAACGGCATCAACGCCATCGAGAGCCGGCTGAACACGCCCGTCGACGCCCAGCACCCGCCGACCTTCCTGATGGGCTTCGACACCAACGGCAAGGGCCACGCCATCGTCGCGGTCAACAACCCCGACACGGCCGACAACGTGTCGACGTACGTCCCCGGCACCGGCGCCCGGCTCGGCAGCATCAACAGCGACATCAACCGCTCGGACGCGATGGTCGCCTCCGCCAACGCCGCGGGCACCGGCAAGACCACCTCGTCGATCACCTGGGTCGGCTACGACGCACCCCAGAACATCATCCCCGAGGCCGCGGACGACACTTACGCGAAGAACGCGGAGGACAAGCTGGTCGGCTTCGAGAACGGACTGCACGCCACCCACAACGGGGCCATCGGGAACAACACCATCCTGGCCCACAGCTACGGCACCACGGTCGTCGGGTACACCATGCGCGACCACGGCCTCCCGGTCGACAACGCCGTCCTGATCGCCAGCCCCGGCGCCGGCGTCGAGAACGCCAAGGACCTGCGGATCGACCCCTCCCACGTGTACGCCGCGCAGAGCCCGGCCGACGCGATCGGCTGGGCCGCCGCCACCGACCCCGGCGGGATGGGCGACAACCTCTGGGACAACATCAAGACCGACTTCGGCTTCGGCGACGGCGACCACCACCTGATGTACGGCCGGCAGACCACCGCCCCGCAGTTCGGTGCGAACGTGATGCCCGTCGACCCCGACGCCGGCCACTCCGACTACTGGAACAACGGTTCACCCACCCTGGCCGCCATGGGCCAGGTCATCGCCGGAAAGCCCAACTCATGACCGCCACCGCACCCGTCCCGCTGATCGGGCGGGTCACCGCCGCGGCCCTCCTGGCGGTCACCGCCACGGCCCTGAGCGCCTGCGGGGCCGACACCCTCCAGGAGCGCGCGCAGCCCACCATCACCCTGGACCAGGCGAAGACGCAGATCGACGGCTACCTCGCCGCCGTCCAGGCCCGACTGCCGGTCCAGCCGGTGTCCTCGCCGCCCGCGTTCAGCGATCTGGAGTGCGACGCCAACGACATCGGCCCGCACGGCCGGAAGCAGACCAGCCGGGTCCGCGACCTCGGTGACGTGCCGTCGGACGCCAAAGCCAGGACGGTGACCGCCTTCCGCGACTACCTGACCGGACAGGGCTTCCAGGCCGTGCCGGAGCCGACGGGCTCCCACATCGACCGGATCCGGCTGAGGAACCCGCAGAACCAGTTCCTCGCGATCCTGAACGGAACCTCCGACTCCGGCCACGACCTCACCCTCCAGGTCGGCTCGCCCTGCGTCTGGCCCGACGGCACGCCGGCCAAGTAGCCCAACTCCCCTTCGGGGCCGCACCTTTACCGAGGTGCGGCCCCTTCGCACACGCCCCGGTCGAACCCCTTTTCCGTTCTCGACGATCCGCTAGCATGCGTCGTCAGTTGTCGCTCGGACCGGCCCGGCGACCCGTCCGGCCACCGGTCCGGAACTGACGGGGGAACGAAGACATGGCAGAACCCGATGCGGGTTTGGCGTTCAAGGTCAAACCGTCCGAGCTGGACGGCTGCGGACAGAGCGCGCAACACATCGGCGGTCTCATACCCGGCGAGACCGCGAAGATCACCGATCCGTGCAGCCAGGCCGCCGGCACCCTGCAAGGCTGGCTCACCGCCGCCGCGTTGACCACCTGCGGCAGCAGCTGGAAGACCCTGCTGGACAGGCTCGGCGGCGACATGGGCGACTTCGGCACCAAGCTCGGCACCTCGGCGGCCTACTACCGGCAGGTCGAGCAGGACATCCACACCAACATGATCCACCCGGACACCCCGGTCCCGACCACCAAGGAGCCCGACCCGTTCGACACCGTCGTCATCCCCGGCCCGGTGGGACCGCGCAGTGCGAAGGCGGTGGAGTAGCCGATGGACATCAAGACGCTGAACGGCGCCGACTTCGGCAACCTCGCCACCGCCAAGGGCGCCTTCGACACCCTCTCCACCGCCTTCGGACAGCACGTGGAGAACTGGCAGCACGAGGTCGTCGACCGGCTGACCCGATCCGAGTGGACCGGGACGGCCGGCGGCCACGCCCAGACCCGGATGCAGACGCTGCACGACGAACTCCAGGCCGCCCAACAGGAGATCGGGCTCATCAGCCGGGCCCTCCAGGACGCCTCCGAGGCCTTCGTCGCCGCCCAGACCCACCTGTCCAACGCCCTCAACGACGCCAAGGCCCACAAGCTGACCGTCGCCCCCGACGGCGGGATCACCTGGGACAAGGACCCCAACTCCCCCAACTTCGCGGGCACGGACGCCGACACCCTGGCCAAGGACATCCAGAGCCGGATCACCGCCGCCCTCACCGAGGCCGACCACGCGGACCGGACGATCAGCAGCCGACTCGCCCACCTCACCACCAACGCGACCAACGCGACCGGACTCGACTCCACCGTCGCGAAGAACGACACGGCCGCCGCGAACGCGCTCCACCAGGTCCCCGCCGCGGGCACCGACCCCAACAGCGTCAAGGCCTGGTGGGACAGCCTGACCGACGAGCAGCAGCGGATGATGGCCCTCACCCACCCGGAGCAGATCGGCAACCTCGACGGCATCCCCGCCACCGGCCGCGACCAGGCCAACCGGATCACCCTCGCCAAGACGCACGCCGACCTCCAGCAGCGGCTCGACGCCCTCGGCCCGGAGCCCGACTCGGTGGTGGGCACGCCGTACGGCGCCGTCGAGCCCCCGGACCACAAGCTCTGGAAGCAGGAGCACGACGGGCTCGTCGACCAGCTGAACGGCATCAAGGCGATCGAGGACCGGATGAAGGTCCCCGTCGACGCCAACCATCCGCAGACCTACCTGCTCGGCTACGACAACGCCGGTCGCGGCCACGCCATCGTCGCGAGCGGCAACCCGGACACCGCCGACAACGTCTCGACGTACGTCCCCGGCACCGGAGCGCGGCTCGGACACATCGGCAGCGACATCGAGCGCTCGGACGCCATGGTCGCTGCGGCCAACGCCGCCGGCACCGGGAAGACCACCTCCTCGATCACCTGGATCGGCTACGACGCCCCGCAGTCCCTCGCCGATGCCACGGACGACCAGTACGCGAAGGACGCGGAGAAGAAGCTGGTCGGCTTCGAGAACGGATTGCACGCCACCCACAACGGGACCATCGGCAACAACACGATCCTCGGGCACAGCTACGGCACCACGACCATCGGCTACACCATGAAGGACCACGGGCTCCCGGTCGACAACGTCGTCCTGATCGCCAGCCCCGGCGCCGGCGTCGACTCCGCCAAGGACCTCCGCATCGACCCGTCCCACGTGTACGCGGCGCAGAGCCCGTCCGACATGATCGGCATGGCCGCCGCCATCGACCCCGGCGGAATGGCGCAGAACGTCTGGGACAACACGGTGAGCAACCTGCCCTTCGTCGACGACGACGACCACCACCTGATCCACGGCCGCCAGACCACCGTGTCCGACTTCGGCGCGAACGTCATGCCGGTCGACCCCAAGGCCGGGCACTCCGACTACTGGAACAACGGCTCGCCGACGCTGGCCGCGATGGGGCGGGTCATCGCGGGCACGTAGCGGCCGCCTCCTCGGCGGTCCGGGGCCGCAGCCGTTCACACCGGGTGCGGCCCCTGCCGCCGTCCCTGCTCCTGCCGCTACTCCTGCCGCACGGCCGCCGCCAGGTGCGCACGGAACCAACGGTGGGCAGGATCGGCCGAGTTGCGCGGGTGCCAGGCCATCCCCATTTCCAACGGCGGGAGTTCGAGCGGGATCGGGAAGGTGCGCAGGCCCAGCGCCTCGAAGGCCTCCGGCAGCCAGTCCGCGGCCCCGAGCGTCACCAGGTCGGAGTCCCGGGCCAGCAGCATCGCGGCGGTGTGGCTGGGCACCACCACCGCGACCCGGCGGCGCAGGCCGCGCTCGGCCAGCGCCGCGTCGATCGGCCCGAGCCGCTTGCCGCGCCGCGAGACGCCGATGTGGTCGGCGGCGGCGAACCGCCGGGCGGTGATCCGCCCGTCGAACAGCGGGTGCCCGGCCCGCGCCACGCCGGCCACCGGCGCCGTCACCAGCGGCCGGGTGCGGATCTCCGGGTCCAACTGCCCCAGCACGCCGACCTCGACGTCCACCCGCCCCTGACGCAGGCCCGGTCCGCCCTCCAGCGACTCCGGCAGGAACAGCACGTCCACGCCCGGGGCCTCGGCCCGGATCCGCCCGGTCAGCCGGCCGGCCGCCCGGACCAGCACCGCGTCCGTGCTCTGCACCGTGAAGGTCCGCTCCAGGTGGACCGGGTCGAAACCCGCCCCGGGCCGCAGCACGTTGTCACAGCCCCGCAGCAACTCCGCCACCTCCTCCCGCAGTTCCAGCGCCCGCGGGGTCGGCACCAGCCCCTGCCCGGCCCGCACCAGCAGCGGGTCGCCGACCGCGCGGCGCAGCCGGGCCAGCATCCGGCTCGCCGCCGCCGGCGAGGTGCCGAGCCGCTCGGCGGCCCGGGTCACGCTGTTCTCCTGGAGCAGGGCGTCCAGCGCCCGCAGCAGGTTGAGGTCCATCAGTGGGCTCCTGAGCTTCAGTTTTACGTCCGGGGCAATGATCCCGTGCCGATCCTTGCATGGCTCGACCGGCCTGGGGCGAGCACAGTGGGAACCGTTCACGAAGCACCCGCCGGCACCCACCGGCCACCCACCAGGAGTTCCCGTGCCGAACACCCCCCTCGACGCCCGCGCCCACCTCGACGCCCGCGCCCAGCTCGACGCCCGCGCCCACCTCGCCGGCGACGTCCTCGCCGTCGTCAGCCAGAGCGGCCCGACCGTCTCCTTCTTCGACGCCGCCACCGACGCCCTGCTCGACACCGTCGAGGTCCCGGCCCAGCCGCACGAGTTGTGCTTCGACCCGACGCAGCGCCTGCTCTGGTGCACCAGCGCGTACCGCTCCGGCTACTACAACGCCCACGACGGCCACAGCACCGAACTGACCGTCATCGACGCCGACACCCGCACCGTCGTCGAGGTGATCGACCTCGCCCCCGAGCACGGCCCGCACGGCCTGGCCCTGGACCCGGTCCGCGGCCGGCTCTACGTCAGCGTCGAGGCCTCGACGGACCGACCCGGCGGCGTGGTGGTCGTCGACACCGCGACCCGCCGCCCGCTCGGCCGGATCGACACCGACGCCCCGGGCCCGCACTGGTTCGCCATCTCCCCGGACGGGCGCACCGGTTACGCCACCAACAAGGAGGCCCCGTACGTCTCCGTGGTCGACCTCGACCGCGGCACACTGACCGCCAAGATCACCGTCCCCGGCAGCGAGGGCCTGGCCGTCTCCGCCGACGGCGCCCGGGTGTACGTCGGCGGGCCCTACCTCGGCTTCGCCGGGAAGCCCGACGCCGCGCCCGGCATCCGCGTCCTGGACACCCGTACGGCCTCCGTGGTCGACGTGCTGCCCACGGGCTCCGCCGTCCTGCCGGTCCACCTGACCAGCGGCGGCCGCCTCCTGGCCGGCGAGATCCACGCCACCACCAGCCCCGACTCGCCGCTCGGCCGACAGGACCCCGGCTGCCTCACCGTCTTCTCCGCGGCCACCCACCGCAGGCTCGGCTCCGTCGAGGTCGGCCGCTTCCCGCTGACCATCACCTCCTCCCCCGACGGCCGGTTCGGCTACGTCGCCTCCGTCGTCTCCTCGACCGTGGACGTCGTCGACCTCGACACCCTGACCCCGGTCACCCGCCTCACCGTCCCCAAGCTCGCCGAGCCCGGCGCCCACGGCCTGGCCTACCTGCCCCGCCCGGCCTGACCCCTCCCGGCTCCGTGCTCCGGGCCGCGGCAGGAGTCTTGCCGCCGCCCGGTGCCGGGCGCATCCTGGGGCCCACCCGTCGTACCGGGAGGGAGAGGGGACAGGATGCGACGCCGCCTCGGGGCGCTCTGGTCGACGCTGGCACTGGTGACGGCGCTCGGCCCGGCCACCGCCTGCGATCCGGCCCTCGACCCCGGCACCTACCGCCACCCGGTGCCGCTCCCCGAGGCCGCCCCGCCCTCCGCCCAGTGGATCGCGGACCTCGTCGGCGGGCTCAACCTGCCGCCGCAGTGCCCGAAGCCGGCCCTGGCGACCATGGTCGTCCTCGACACCGACGGGCGGACCCGGGCCGTGGCCCTCTGGCTGCCGGACAACCTCGACGTCTGCTACGCCGTCGTCAACCACGCGGGCGTCACGCCCACCACCGTCTGGTTCGCCGCCATCGCCGACCTCGTCCCCCGCACCCCGATGCCCGCCGACACCACGGCGGGCGTGGACTCCTACGCCTTCACGGCCTACCGCGGCCAGGTGGACGACATCACGGTCTCCGGCGACCCGGACCACCTCGTCAGCCCCGTCCGGCGCCGCACCCTCGACCTCGGCGCAGGCGACCTCGTCACCTTCGCCGCCTACCACTACCGGATCCCCCCGACCGGCCGCCCGCTCACCCTCACCCTCTGCACCCCCACCGGCACCTGCCGCGACGCCCACTGACGCACCGTCACCTCCGTGCGGGACCGGGACGGTTCCGTGACCCCGCAGCGCCTTGTCGGCCACCCCGCCCTGGCCGACCCTGGATCCATCGGAGCGCTACAGGGGGTACGCGATGAAAGGCCCTGCGGGACTGGTGAGTTCGGTGGCCGTCCTGGCCGCCGTGACGGCCTGCGGAGTCTTCGCCGACGACGGGCCGCCACGCCACGCAGTGGTGCTGCCCGAACCGGCGCCGCCGTCCGCCCAGTGGATCGTCGACGCCGTCGACCGGCCGGGGCTCCTGGTGAAGCAGTGCCCGAAGCCGACCCTCGCCACCCTCGCGGTACTCGACGACGACGGGCACTCCCGAGCGGTCGCGTTCTGGTTGAAGGACAACCTCGACGTCTGCTGGGTACACCTCGGCGACCCGTGGGACGGAACCGAGTTCATCCCGATCGACGATCAGACCAGGGACACGGAGCTGGTGGCGAACGGGGTACTGGGGCCGGAGCAGTACCTGTTCACCACCTTCTCCGGCCGCCAGGACGACGTCAAGGTGACCGGCGACACCGACCACGTCGCCGCCCCACCCCGCTTCCGCGCGGTCGACCTCGGTGGCGGCAGGTTCGTCACCTTCGCCGAGTTCCGCCTCCTGTCGCCCACCCACGGCGAGGACCTCACGGTGTACCTCTGCCCCACCTCCGGCGACTGCCACTACACGAGCCCCTCCGCCACCGAGTTCCCCGCCCTCCCGACCCCCGAGTCATCCCCCAAGAGCACCCCCTAAGGGAGTGAACGCGCACGCCAGAGGGCATGGCAGGTCGTGGCAGTCAGTCCGTCGAGCGTGAGAAGGTAACGCGCATGAAGCCCATCAATTTCGTCCTCAACGTCATCTGGCTGCTCTTCTGCGGCATCTGGATGGCCATCGGGTACGTCGTCGCCGGAATCATCTGCTGCGTGCTGATCGTGACCATCCCGTTCGGCATCGCCTCGTTCCGGATCGCCGGCTTCATACTGTGGCCCTTCGGACGGACGACCGTCGAGCGGCCGGACGCCGGGGCGGCGTCCTGCGTCGGCAACGTGATCTGGTTCGTCTTCGCCGGGTGGTGGCTGGCGATCGCGCACCTGGTGACCAGCATCCCGCTGTTCCTGTCGATCATCGGGATCCCCTTCGGCTGGGCCAACCTCAAGATGATCCCGATCTCGCTGATGCCGCTCGGCCGCGAGATCGTCTCCACCGACGAGGCCTGGGGCACCCGGTACTGAGCGCCACCACCGACGCTGATGGCCGACGAGGGAGCCTCCTCGTCGGCCATCAGCGTTTGCGCTGGTCAGATCTGCGGGCATCACCCTGGACCACGAACGTCTGCGCTTCTGCCTCCACCCGCCGGCCCCGGAACCGCTGCCGAGGTGCAGGATCAGGCCGGTACCAGGTCCGCGTAGAAGATCACGTTCCCGGTCCGGTGCCCGTCCCTGATCTCACCACCGCAGGTCAGCAGCCGCAGTTCCGGCCGGTCGGTGGCGCCGTAGACCTTCTCGGTCGGGAAGGCCTTCTTGTCCACCTTCTCGATCTCGCGGACCGCGAAGACGGCCGTGGTGCCGTCCTCACGGGGCACCGCGATCCGGTCGCCGAGCCTGATCTTCTCGACGTCCTTCATCAGGGCCGGCCCGTGCCTGGTGTCGAAGTGGGCCACGAGCACGGACGCCCCCGGTTCACCCGGGGTCGGACTCCCTTCCCACCACCCCGGAAGGTCCGCCTCCTTGTCGGGATCCGGCACCCCGAGCTCGCCCTTGTCGTCGATCTTCAGATCGACCATCCTCTTCGCGTCGACACCGGCCGACCCGATCTTGAGCCCCGTCGGCCGGGACTTCGGAAGGGAGGCCGCCGCAGTGGCCGGCGACGCGGTAGCGGTGCTGACGATCTCGGGGGCGGCGGGGAGCACAGGGCTGTCCCTACCGCCGCAGGCGGTGAGCAGGGCAGCCGCCGCGACGGCGACCGCAACGACGGTGACGCGGGTTCGGGTCATGGGTGTCCTCCGGGCAGGCATGGAACGGCCGCCGGGCGGGGGGGAAACCCACTCGCGCGGCGGCCGTCGATCGAGGGATCAGACGTTGCTGCGGCCGCGCCACAGCAGCACGAAGCCGAGGCCGGCGGCGCCCGACGGCGGCCGCACCGGCCCCGCCGTACACCAGCTCGGCGCTGTCACCGGTGCCGACGCCCTCGGCACCGGCCTTCACGCCGCCCTTGGGCGTGACCGCCGCCTTCTTGCCACCGGGCTGGCCCTTGTCGCCGGGCTGACCCTTGTCACCCTTGTCACCAGGCTGACCCTTGTCACCCGGGGCGAGCTTGGTGGCCGTCACCTTGCCGTCGGAGGCCAGGGCGAAGCTGTAGTGACCGTGCTGGCCGGTGGAATCGCCGGGGTTGGTCAGCGTGAGCTGGATCTTGCCCGAGGCATCGTGGATCTTCGCGGTGTACGCCGTGATCTTGCCCGTCCGGGTAGAGACGACCTGCTCGTGGACGTCGGCCACATAGCCGTCGGCCAGCTCCTGCGTGTTCGGCACCTCCTCGACCGTCAGGATTCCCTTGGAGTCCATGGTGAAGTCGTAGTTGTGGAGGCGGCCGGTCCTCACACGATCGACCCTCAGCTCGATGGACTCGCCAGTCAGGTCATAGGTGATGGTCACCCCGATCGGATTGTCGCTCTTGTACCGCGTGCTGTAACCGTCGGGCAGGTCGTGGGACTTTGCCTTCGACGCGGCCTGCAGTGCGTTGGACGAAGGGGCGTGCCCGGTGTCGGCGGCGTGGGCTAGGGCCTGTCCGGCGGATCTTGGCAGATCAGCGCGCGGCGTTGGGCGCCCGGCTGGGCGTGCGCCCGAGTCGGCCTCGTACTGGACGTACTTGGGCGATTCGGGCGTGCGTCCAGGCGGGATGCCCGGCGTCGCGCGCCTGGCAAGATCCGCCGGACAGGCCCTAGGCCCAGGGGGAGGGACAGGGCCGCCGTGGCACCCACGACGGTGACAGCAACTCGGAGAGCGGAACGCATTTTTCGCGAATCCCCTTGTCTCGCTGACCGAGATCAGCGACTCATCGGATGAATTTCGGGAAGCGTACGTTCGACCAAGGAGAGACAAGTAATACGCCTGAACGGGCCTTCAGGTACAAGACCAACCGCCCGCCGGGAGTTCACTTCAGTGGATTCACCAAAGGTGACCGAACCCGCCCCAGAAGGTCCTGCAGTCCTGAAACCGTTGGGGTTCTGAGTTATTGACCTTGCGTGGGTGAGCCGCCTGGGGACGCTCTGCTCTTGTCGCCGTCGGCACAGGAGGTGGAGCGGCAGGCCGTGGTGGAGCATCGACCCTGTGAGCTCGGGCTTGCCGGCCAGTTCTGGACGCCCTCACAGGTCGGCTCCGACCGAGTCGCGTCGCCGCAGCCCTCATCTGGCTCGGCAGACTCCTCACCTGAGATGACTCCCAAAGGCAGCTGTGGGGGCAACAAAGGTGAATGGGGATTCATCCTCTGTCGACGATGTATCGATTATTCTCCGGCCGCGTGGACGATCGATCCTCGCCCGGACCTCTCAGTCGAGAGGAACGGTGGCGCGGACGTGCCAACCGTCCTGGTGCGGGCCGGCACTGACAGTGCCGGCCAGGCTCTGGATGCGCTCGGCAAGGGCGAGAAGTCCGGTGCCACCTCCGGTGCGGTTGCGTGTTCGTAGGGCCTTCCTGCCGCCGTGGTGGGCCACGGACACCGACACAGCGCCGACAGAGGAACGGGTGGCCGAAACCGAGAACCGGGTAGCGCGGGAAGAATGTCGGCGGATGTTGGTGAGTGCCTCGAGCACCAGCCGGTAGACGGCGTCCTCAACCTCGGGCGGGGCAGCGCCGATCACGATACGGTCGATCAGGTCCGCCAGGCCGAAGGCCCTCGTTATCGACCTGCCCCCGGAGCCCAAGGTCACCAGCACCTCGGCCGCTTCGACCCCCAGTGCCGTCGCACGGGCGATGCCGAAGGCGCGCCCGACCGGGATGAGGATCGAGGCGGCCGGTGTCGACAGCAGGAAGATGGTCGACCTCGAGCTCGACGCCACGGGCGAGCTCGGTGTCCCGGATCCCGACACCGACGCGAACAGCCCCGGCTGGTGGACCGGGAGCGTCACCCCGGGTGAGACCGGGATCGCCGTCCTGGTGGCGCACTTCGACACCAGGCACGGCCCTGCGCTGATGAAGGACGTCGAGAAGGTCGAGCTGGGCGACACCGTCGTCGTCCGGCGCGAGGACGGCAGCACCGCGGAGTTCAGGATCCGTGAGATCCAGAACGTGAACAAGAAGGACTTCCCGACCGACAAGGTCTACGGTGCGACCGACCACGCCGAACTCCGCCTGCTGACCTGCGGCGGCGGGATCGAGCACGGACACCGCACCGACAACATCATCTTCTACGCCGACCTCGCCGCGTAACGCGCGCCTCCCACGGGCGGCGGATCGGCGACGCCGCGGCCCGTCCCCGCCCGGGGGCGGGCCGCGGGCGTTCCCGGGGTCAGAGGCCGAGGATGCGCAGCGCCTGCGCGCGCATCTCGACCTTGCGGATCTTGCCGGTGACGGTCATCGGGAACTCCTCGACCACGTGCACGTAGCGCGGGACCTTGAAGTGGGCCAGCCGCCCGGCGCAGTAGGCGGCCACGGCCTCGGCGGTGAGCGGCTCGGCGCCCTCGCGCATCCGGATCCAGGCCATCAGCTCCTCGCCGTACCTGGGGTCGGGGACGCCGATCACCTGGACGTCGAGGACGTCGGGGTGGGTGTAGAGGAACTCCTCGATCTCGCGCGGGTAGAGGTTCTCCCCGCCGCGGATGACCATGTCCTTGATCCGGCCGGTGATGGCGAGGTAGCCGTCCGCGTCCATCACCGCGAGGTCCCCGGTGTGCATCCAGCGGGCCGCGTCGACGGCCTCGGCGGTGCGCTCGGGCTCGTTCCAGTAGCCGAGCATGACGGAGTAGCCGCGGGTGCACAGCTCGCCGGGCTCGCCGCGCGGGACGGTGCGGCCGGTGGCCGGGTCGACGACCTTGACCTCCAGGTGCGGGCCGACCCGGCCGACGGTGGAGACCCGGCGCTCGACCGGGTCGTCGGTGCGGGTCTGGGTGGAGACCGGCGAGGTCTCGGTCATGCCGTAGCAGATCGACACCTCCGCCATGCCCATCCGCTCGATGACCTCCTTCATCACCTCGGCCGGGCAGGGCGAGCCCGCCATGATGCCGGTGCGCAGGCTGCCCAGGTCGTAGCGGTCGAAGTCCGGGTCGGCGAGTTCGGCGATGAACATGGTCGGCACGCCGTACAGCGAGGTGCAGCGCTCGGCGGCGACGGCGGCCAGGGTGGCGCCGGGTTCGAAGGAGGGGGCCGGGATGACCACGCAGGCGCCGTGCGAGGTGGCGGCGAGGTTGCCCATGACCATGCCGAAGCAGTGGTAGAAGGGCACCGGGACGCAGATCCGGTCCTGCTCGGTGTAGTCGAGCAACTCGCCCACGAAGTAACCGTTGTTGAGGATGTTGTGGTGCGAGAGGGTGGCGCCCTTGGGGAAGCCGGTGGTGCCCGAGGTGTACTGGATGTTGATCGGGTCGTCGGGGGCCAGCTCGCCCTGGCGGGCGGCCAGCGGGGCGGGGTCGGCGGCGCGGCCGGCGGCCAGCACCTCGTCCCAGGCGGGGCTGCCGAGCAGCAGCACCCGCTCCAACCCGGCGCAGCGGGGCCGGACTTCGCCGATCATCCCGGCGTAGTCCGAGGTCTTGAAGCGCTCGGCGGCGACCAGCAGCCGGATCCCGGCCTGGTTCAGCACGTACTCCAGCTCGTGCGCCCGGTAGGCCGGGTTGACGGTGACCAGGACGGCGCCGAGCTTGGCGGTGGCGTACTGGGTGAGCGTCCACTCCGCGCAGTTGGGGGCCCAGATGCCGACCCGGTCGCCCTTGGCGATGCCGAGCTCCAGCAGGCCGAGGGCCAGCGCGTCGACGTCGGCGGCGAGTTGGGCGTACGTCCAGCGGCGGCCGGTGGGGCGGTCGACCAGGGCGTCGCGGTCGGGGAAGGCGCGCACCGCGCGGTCGAGGTTCTCCCCGATGGTGTCGCCGAGCAGCGGGACGGCCGAGGCCCCGGAGGCGTAGCTGCGCTGGGCGGGCGGTGTCGGCACGGGCGGGCTCCTGGGTGCGGCGGTGCGGGACAGGGGACCATGCTCGCGGTCCCCGGCCCGCGCCGCCACCCCCGAACGGGGGTACCGGCACGGCACCGGGGCCGCCCGTCGGCTGCGACGGACGGCCCCGGTGCGCGGGTCAGGCGTTGATGCAGGTGTTGCCGAAGGCCGGGTTGAGGATGCTGATGACGCCGATCGAGTTGCCGCAGACGTTGGCCTCGAGGTTGATCGGGATCTGGATCTGGTTGCCGGAGAGCACACCGGGCGAACCGAAGGCGACACCGTTCGCGGTCGCGCCGCTGGCGGCGGCGGTGCCGGCACCGGCGATGACGGCCACCGCGGCGAGCGCGGTGGCGGCGAGGGTGGTGCGAATACGCATTGCGTCACTCCTTGAGAGGGTGGCGGAACTCCGTGTGACGATCACACTCGCACCGATCGAACTCCACGGCAGGCCGGAAGCGGCCGAATTGGTCAGCCCGAGGGCGTGTCGCCCTCCCGCCGACCCTCCCGCAGGCCCTCCCCCGGCTCCGCACCCGACCCGCCGAACCCGGACACGCTCAGTGATCCCAGCAGCTCCCGGGCCGGTTCCAGCCCCGGTTCGGCCTCCAGCGCGCGGTGCAGCAGGCCGAGCGCGAGCGCCCCCTCCCCCGCCCCCAGCGCCGTCAGGGCCCGGTTGTAGTCGATCCGACCGGCGTAACGCAGCCGGAACAGCACGCCCAGGTCCTCCCGGCAGGACGGGCAGCCCAGCGACCGCCGGTCCGCCGGGACCTTGCACAGCGGGCAGCGGACCTCCGGCTCCTCGGGCGCTCCGGGCACGGCAGGTACGTCGGGAGTGGTCATCGCGGACCGGCCTCCTCCGGGCGCACCGGGCCGAGCGACTCGGCGGCCGGCTCGCTGCCCAGTTCCCGCTGCGCCTGGGCGTACAGCGCCAGCAGGTTCGACATGTGGGTGTTGACCGCCTCCATGTTGGGCGCCTCCACCGCCTCGTCCAGGCCGCGCAGCTCCGCCATGATCCGCTGCCCGAGGGCCGGCGACACCATGTTCTGGTTGACGTAGATGTTGCACATGGTGAGCATCCGGAAGGTGTGGCCGAGCGAGTCGCACAGCTCGTCCGCCTTCTGGGCCGCGCGCATCGCGCCCTCCCAGTCGGCCGCCTCCCGGCGCAGGCGCAGCTCGGCGGCCACCGAGCGCAGCCGGTCCAGGTCGCTCGGGTCCAGGTGCTTCTCGCAGTAGTGGATGAACAGGCTCAGGTAGGCCTCCGAGCCGCGCACCCAGCGCTGCGCCTTGAGCTGGCGCTGCGCCCGCTCCAGCGCCTCGTCCACCGACCGGCCGCGGGTCTGCCCGGCCGCCAGGTCGTCCAGGGCGTCCATCAGCCGCTGCGCCTCGCGCATCTCAGCCTCGGTGAGCTCGCCGCCCCAGCGGTCGGTGAAGGACTCGATCTGCCGCTGCTGCTCCTCGACCTGCACCTTCAACTCGGGGTCGAGGGTGACCCGCTCCAGCTTGACGGTCTTCTCGGCGCCGCCCTGGATCCGCACCGACAGGGTGATGGTGCGGTCGCGGTCCAGGCCGAAGGAGACCTCCACCGGGGTGCGGCCGCCGAGGCCCTCGGGCAGGCGCAGGGTGAGGTGGCCGATCAGCTCGTTCTGCTGGGCGATCTCGTGCTCGCCCTCGTAGACGGCGATCTCCAGCCGTTGGCGGCCGCTGCCGGAGACCACGAACTCCCGGCCGACCGGCGAACTGGTCGGGTAGCTGGTGTTCTTGGGGATCATGACGGCCAGCCGGCCGTCGTTGAGCTCGATGCCGAGGTTCTTCGGGGTGATGTCGAAGGGGTTGGTGACCTGCATCAACTCGCCGCAGCCCGCACAGACTTCGCTGCCCGGTGGGTTGACGGTGGCGCAGGAGGAGCAGCGC
Source organism: Kitasatospora sp. NPDC001309 (assembly GCF_042896295.1). Taxonomy (NCBI): domain Bacteria; kingdom Bacillati; phylum Actinomycetota; class Actinomycetes; order Kitasatosporales; family Streptomycetaceae; genus Kitasatospora; species Kitasatospora sp. NPDC001309. The sequence goes on from NZ_JBIAXC010000053.1 coordinate 23,329, forward strand.
AGGCCGACGTCCTCGGCGGCGGTGGAGGCCACCTTGGTGTGGCCCGGGGCGGCCGAGTTGAGCGGCTCACCGCACAGTTCGCAGGCGGTGACGCCGGGGGCGGCCGGGGTGCCGCACTGCGGGCAGTTGTCGGCGCGCAGCGCGGTGGTGGCCTGGGACTGCTGCGGGATCCTCGCGCCGGAGCCGGCCGAGCCGTCGGCGGACGAACCGTCCATCTCCTGGGCGCACTTGGGGCAGGCCGACGCCCCGGCCTCGACCGGGACGTGGCAGGTCGGGCAGGAGACCCGGTCGCCGCCGAGCAGGGAGGTCGCGCAGTTGGCGCAGTTGGAGGCCGAGAGGTCCCCGGGGGCCCGGCACTCCGGGCACTCCACCTCGCCGACCAGGGCGCACTGCACGGCCGCGCCGAGCGCCACGCACTGCATCGGGTTGACGCCGCGCTTGATCCGGCGGGTGCCGAACACCTCGCCGAGGCGCCGCTCGACCAGCGGGATCGCGGTCGAACCGCCGACCAGCACCACCTCGTCGACGTCCCCGACGGTCAGGTTGGCCTGCATGATCGCCTTGTGGGTCAGCTCGATGGTCCGCTCGATCTGGGCCTCGATCAGCTCCTCGAAGCGGGCCCGCTCGAACTCCGTCTCCAGCACCAGCTGTCCGGCGCCCAGGCCGGGCAGGATCACTTCGGAGGACTGCTGGTTGGACAGCTCGATCTTGACCGTCTCGGCCGTCGAGGCGATCTTCGGGCGGTCCCGCAGGTCCGGCTGGTAGTCGGAGCCGTACTCCTCGCGGATGTCCTCCAGCAGCGCGGTGGTGATCGCCCGGTCGAAGTCGTCGCCGCCCAACAGGTTGTCGCCCTCGATGCCGAGCACCGAGACCGAACCGGGCACCAGCAGCAGGATGGAGATGTCGAAGGTGCCGCCGCCGAGGTCGTACACCAGGACGGTGCGGCCCTCGTCCCCGGCGTCGCTCGCCAGCCCGTACGCGAGCGCGGCGGCGGTCGGCTCGTTGATGATCCGCAGCACGTGCAGGCCGGCCATCCGGCCCGCCTCCTGGGTGGCGGCCACCTGCCGCTCGCCGAAGTACGCGGGGACGGTGATCACCGCCCGGTGGAAGGGCTCCCCGAGACGCTGCTCGGCGTCCTGCTTGAGCCGGTGCAGGATGATCGCGGAGATCTCGATCGGGGTGTAGGAGCGGCCGTTGAACCAGACGTTGACGTCGCCGTCGGTGCCCGCGGTGACCTTGTAGTCGACCTCCTTGAGCGCCGCCTGGACCTGCGGGTCCTTGAACTTGCGGCCCATGAAGCGCTTGACCGAGCGGATCACGTTCGCGCCGTCGATGGCGATCCGGCTGCGCGCGGTCGAACCGACCAGCAGCTCGCCCTTGCGGCCGCTGCCGACCACGGAGGGCGTGGCCTCCTGGTTCTGCCGGTTGAAGATGATCTCCGGCGCGCCCCGGCGCAGGTGGGCCACCACGGAGTTGGTGGTACCCAGGTCGATGCCGAGTGTGCGGTACATGTCGTTCCCCTCTTGCCCCTCGTGGTCCTGGCTACTTCTTGCGTTTGGCGCGCTTGGCCGGCCGGCCCGGCGCCTTGGCGTGCCGACGGACCCGGGGCGGCACCGGCCTGGCGGCGGGGTCGGGCGCGGCGGCCGTCGGCTGCTCGGGCTCCTTCGGCTCCTCGCGCTGCTCCGGCTCCTCAAGCCCGATCCGCGCGCTGCGCGGGTCCTCGACCGGCACCGGCACCGACTCCGGCACCGACTCCGGTGCCGACTCCGCTGCGGCGACCACCACTTGGGCCCGGCGCAGCACCTCCTGCTCCCAGAAGAAGCCGGTCACCACCGTCTGCAGCACCGTCTCCGGCGCCACCCCCGGCCGCACCTCGGTGCCCACGATCTCGGTCAGCGCCGGGTCGGCCGCCAACCCCTCCAGCCGCATCGGCCGGACCCCGGCCTTGGCCAGCCGGCCGAGCAGCCGCCGACGGGTCGCCTCCAGCCCGGCGCCGCGGCCGAGCGCCACCAGCTCGCGGTCCAGCCCGAGGGCGGTCAGCGCGTCGTCCACCTCGATCAGGACGCCCAGCAGTTCCCGCTGCTCGGCCCGGGCCTGCTGCTTCTGCTCGGTCAGCTTGTTGCCCAACAGGGAGGACCGGAAGAGCAGTTGGGTGAACTTGGCCTCCAGGTCGACGGCCTCCGCACCCGGCGGGACCTCCAGCGGCCGGTGGCCGTCGAGCAGGGCTGCGGTCGGTACACCGGCCGGTGCGGTCGGTGCGGTCGGCCCGGCGGGTGCGGTCGGTGCGTCGGTCATTGCGGGACCTCGATCTGGGGCAGCACGGACAGGTCGGCCGCGTAGCGGGCGGGGACGGGCGGTTCGGGGTCGGCGCCGCCGGGGGCGGGCTCGGCGAAGTCGGCGGCGGCCTCGGCCCGGTGCAGGGCGAGCAGGGCCGGGGCCGGCGGGAGGCCGGGGCGCTCGATCACCAGCAGCGGTTCGGCCAGCGCGGGGGCGAGCAACTCGGCGGCCTGGTCGACCGGTTCGGGCGGCAGCGGCTGTTGGAGGTCCACCTCCAGGCGCCGGTCCGGGTTGCGCAGCAGGGCCGCGGCGTCCTGGATCTGCTGGCGGCTGTACCGGCCCGCCTTGAGCGCCTTCCCGACCGAGAGGTTGATCTCGCGTACCCCGGCCGTGAGCGGGATGCCCAGGACCTCGTACGGCGACGGTTCGTGCAGTGGCATGGCGGGCGGTCTCTCTCCTCACGGTCCGGACGGGGCAGGGGGGGTTGGGGGTAGAGGGCTGGGCGGTGCGGTCGGTGCGGACGCGGTGCACGGGTTACGACGGCGCCGGCCGTCCGGCGGTTGCGGGGCCGGTCAGTAGCGGCGGCCGAGCTTGTTGATCCGGTCCGCCAGGGCACGCAGTTCGCGGTCGTGGGGATTGTGCTGGAGGGCGAGTTCCATCGCCCCCTGGGCCTCCAGGTGGTTGCCGGCGTTGGCCCGGGCGACGGCGAACGAGCTGAGGACGATGCCGAGTTCGGTCTTGAGCTTGGCGGTGTCCTCCGGCGCGACGGCGAGTTCGAGCGCCTCGCGCAGCAGGCCGATCGCCTCGACGTAGAGGCGCTCCTCGTAGAACGAGATCGCCCGGCTGCGCCAGACGCTGACCATCAGGCCGCGGATCTCGGCCGAGTCGTCGTAGGACCTGGCCTTGTGGAGCATCGCGGCCTGGGCCTGGAAGGTGCTGTTCTGCATGTGGTCGATGACGTGGTTGGCGAGCAGCACCGAGACCCGGCGGCCCGCCTCGCTCGCGGCGTCGCCCTCCCAGTCCGGGTCCCAGACCAGCGCCTCCAGCATCCGGGCGAGGGCGCGGGCGCTGTCGTCGACGAAGGCGGCGGAGCGGGCCAGTTGGCGCAGCACGAAGGCGAGGCCCCGGCGGTTCTCGGGGTCGTCGTCGAGTTCGATCAGCCGCTTCCACGTCCCGACGGCTTCCTGGAGTTCCGCGTCGGAGGCGTCCACCCGGCTGAGCTGACCGGCCCGGTTGCCGAGGGCGGCGCGCAGGAAGTGCCGGGCGGTCGGGTCGCCGGGGGCGAGCTCGGCGCTCTTGGCCAGCAGTTCGAGGGCGCGCAGGTAGTCCTTCTCCTCGTTGTTGATCTTGCGGGCCCACTGGGCGTAGGTCGCGCCGAGGTCGCCGCGCACCTCCGGGTCGTCCGGGGCCAGCGCGAAGGCCTTCTCCAGCAGTCCGGCCGCGCCCTCCTGGTCGTCCACGCTGCTCTTCAACAGGGCGCGGGCGGCCCGGACCCCGGACTCGGCGGCCACCTTGGCCACCTCGACGGGCAGCACCAGGCCGGGGACGCTCCGGGCCCGGGTGAGGCAGTCCAGCGCCTCCCGCCAGTCCTGGTTGCGGTGGTGCTCCCGGGCCTGGCTGACCAGGGCCGCGCCGAGCAGCGACTGCCAGGCGGCGCCGCGCTCGCCCTCGGCGACCGCGTCCAGCGCGGCGACGGCGGCCGCCTGCCGGCCCTGGAGGTGCAGGTACTGCTGCGGGCCGAGCGCGCCGAACAGGCCGAGGGCTCGGCCGAGCGCGGGCCCCGAGGCGGCCCCGGGGCCGCGCCGCCAGGCGCCGACGGCCTGCTGGTAGGCCTCGCCCCAGCCGGCCAGTTCGGCGCGCAGCAGCCGGTCCAGGCCCGGGCCGAGGACCAGCCGGCGGGTGGGGCGCCCGGGCAGGGCTATCCGGACGTCCTCCTGGGCGAAGGCGTCCGCGGCGTGGGACTCCATGCCCAGGCGCAGCGTCCACGCGGTGGTCTCGTCGCCGCTGCGGCCGGCGGCCCGGTCGAGGACGCGCAGGTCCTCGCGGAGGCGGTCGGTGAGCGCGGTGCGGGCGGCGGCGGTGCGCTGGGGGTCGGCCTCGCGGCCGGTGGTCCGGGCGGTCTCGGTCCAGAGCTCCTCGCGGTGCAGGGCGGCGACCAGGCAGCCGATCGTCCAGGCCCAGGCCTGCTCGTCGGCGGCCTCGGCCACGGTCCCGTCGGCCGCTCCCGTCGCCGTCGCCCCGGTGGCGGCCGCGAAGCGGTAGCCGGCCAGCCCGAGGGCGTGCAGCAGCCGGGGGTGGGCGGGGTCGTCGAGCAGCAGCGCGCGGTAGGCCCGGTAGGCCTCGCGGTGGCGGCCCTCGACGGCGTGCTGGTGGGCCTCGTGCTCGCCGAGCAGCACCAGCGCGGCGGCCGCCTGCGGGTGGCCGGGCGCGAGGGCGAGGGCCCGGCGCAGGTCGCCGGCCGCCCGGCCGTGCTGCTCGGCCGCGAGGGCGGCGCCGGCCCGGCGGACCAGGACGGCCGCCCGGGCCGGGCCGGCCTCCTCGGGCAGATCGGCCAGGGCCTCGTCGAGGCGGCCGAGTTCGGCGCGCAGCAGGGCGAGGTCGAGCCGTACCGGTGCGGCGGCGGCGCCGTCGCCGAGCGCCTCGGCCCAGCCGGCCAGGACGGGTTCGGCCTGTTCGGGGGTACCGGCCCGGCGGGCGCAGTCCAGGAGGGCGCGCAGGGCGGGGCCGGTGCAGTGGGTGCAGCGGGGCGAGGCGGATCCGGCCGGGGCGTGCAGGTGCTCGGCGCAGGCCTCCCGCCCGCAGCCTCCGCAGGCGCCGGTGGCGGGGCGGGCGCAGGCCGCGCAGTCGCCGACCGGGTCTGCGGCGGAAGCGGCCTCGAAGGAACCGGCCTCGGGGGAACCGGCGGCGGACCCGGCCGCGGGGGCGGTGAGGAAGTGCCGGTACCAGTCCAGTGCGGCGGCCCAGTTGCCGGCCCGTTCGGCGAGCAGGGCGCGCAGCCGGGCGAGCGCCGGGTCGCCGGCCGGGTCGGGGTCGAGCGGACCGAGCAGGGCGATGGTCTGCACCGGACGGCCCGCCAGCAGGGCGGCGGCGGCCAGGTGGTAGCGGTCGCGGGGCGCGGCGGCGGGGTCGAGCAGCGCGGTGACCCGCTCGGTCGCGCCCTCGGCGAGGGCGAGCGCGGCACGCAGCCGGGACTGCCGGTGGGTGAGCGCGCCGGGCAGGGCGTCGGCCAGGGCGAGCGCGGCGGCGGCGGCCTCGCGCGCCTCGGCGCGGTCGCGGCCGGTGACCAGCAGGTGGGCGGCCTCGCGCAGGGCGGCCTCGCGCAGCGCGGACCGGTAGCCGGGGGCGCCGGGGTGTTCGGCGGCGGCCCGCTGCCACAGGGCGCGGGCGGCGGCCGGGTCGGCGGCCAGCCGGGTGCGGGCGAGCCGGTCGCGGGCCAGGGCCTGGCGGACGTGCAGTTCGGGGTCGTCCAGGGGTTCCCAGCGGGCGAGGGCGCCGGCCGGGTCGCCGGTGCGGGCGAGGGCGAGGCCGTGGTGGTAGGCGGCGATCCGGCTCCAGCGGGAGTCGGGTTCGGTGTCGGCCTCGGCGCGCAGCAGCGGCTCGGCCTCGGCGGCCCGGTCGGCGGCGGTCAGGGCGGCGCCGAGCCGGACCCTGGCGGGGCGCCAGTCGGGGACCTGGCCGAGGCCGGTGCGGTAGTCGGCGGCGGCCTCGGCGTGCCGCTGGGCCCGTTCGTGGACCAGGGCGAGGCCGAACCGGGCCGGGGCGAAGGAGGGTTGGACGGTGAGTGCGGCGGTGAACTGCTCCCGGGCCTGGTCGTCGGCGCCGAGCAGCAGGGCGAGCCGGCCGAGGGCGTAGCGCGGGCGCGGGTCGCCGGGGGTCTCGGTGGCGGCGGCCGCGAGGTCGGCCCAGGCGGCGTCGGTGGCGCCGAGGCGCTGCCGGGCGAGGCCGCGGAAGAGCAGGCTGTCGGTGCGCAGGGCCGGGCCGCGGCCCCAGGGGCCGGGGTCGCCGGGGCCGCGGCGCAGGGCTTCGTCGAAGGCGGCGGCGGCGGGTTCGTCCCGGTGCGCGGTGAACAGCTGGGCGCCCCAGCGGAACCAGAGTTCGGCGCCGCCGCCGGGGGCCGCGGCGGCGAGCAGCGGTTCGGCCTGCTCGGCGCGGCCGGTGGCGTTCAGCAGGGCGGCCCGGGCGAGGACCGGCCAGTCCTGGCCGGGCAGGGCGGCGAGGGCCCGGTCGGTGGCGTGGTCGCGCTGCTCGGGCGTGCCCTCGCGGCAGAGGTGCTGGAGCCACCGTACGGTGCGGGCGACGGCGACGGCGTCCTCGCCCGAATCGGTGCCGGTGGCGCTGCCGGTTTCGGTGGCGGTGCCGGTGCCGGTGGCGCTGCCGGTGCCGGTGGTGGCGGCGGCCCGGAGGTAGGCGAGGACCGGGCCGAGGTCGCCGTCCGGGGCCTGGGTCCGTTCCTCGGCGAGCCGGCGCAGGCTCCAGCGGGGCAGTTGCCGGGCCGGGTCGGTGAGCAGCGGGAAGGCCTCGCGGTGCAGGGCGAGGGTGGCCTGCTGGTCGCCGGTGGGGATGGTGGCCTCGGCCTGGCCGAGCAGGGCGAGGCCGCGCTGGGTGCGCAGTTCAGCGGGCCCGGTGGCGAGTTGGCGGGCCAGCCGGGCGTAGCGGCGGCGGGCCTGCGGGGCCTTTCCGGCGGCGAGCTGTCCGGCGGCCGCGGCCAGGGCCTTGGCGACTCCGGCCGGGTCCAGGGTGGTTCGCCTACGGGCGAGCAGGACGGCGGCCGCCCCGGCCAGTGCCACCACGATCAGCAGCACCGCAAGCTGCAGCATGCACCGTCCCCCTGTGCCTCGATGTCGTCCCGCTCCATGATCAACATTCCCCGTACGACCATGAGTTGACGTTGTTTCGTGATGTTGCTCGGGCGCCCATCAGAATAGGCCCTCCTCCGGTCGGACGAACAGAAATGCGCACTATCCTGGGCAGCGCGCAGGCCGTACGGCAGTCGCGCGTCCGCAGTGGTGAGGAAGCGTCGGGGGTCGCGTGTCAGAATCTCGTTGGGTGCCCGGGCTCCGCTTCGGGCCCGAGTTCGACCCCGAACAGTACGAGCTGCTGGAGTTCCACCACCGGGGCGGCGAGGCCGAGGTGTGGCGGGCGGTGCGCACCGGGCACAACGGGATCAGGGAACTCGTCGCCGCGAAGATCATGCTGGAGCGCGACCCGTCCGAGGTGCGGCGCTGGCTCGGCCGCTGGGACGACGTCTCGCACAACGCCCACCGGCTCGGCGTCACCGACCTGGTGGTGCCCAGCTTCCTGCTCGGCCCCTCCCCGCACCGGCCCGGCGCGGCACCCTCCGGCGGGCTGCTCGGCTACCAGATCTCGCCCTGGGTCGACGGCGTGCCGCTGCACACCTGGGCCCGGGCCCAGCGCGGCGGTCCGGCCGCGATGGCCGAGGTGCTGGCCCGGCTGTGCCGGATCGTCGACGAGCTGCACCGCAAACGCTGGGTCCACCGCGACATCTCCCCCGCCAACGTGCTGGTGGACGGCCAGGGCCTGGTCAAACTGATCGACCTGACCTTCCTCGCCCCGCTCGACCACACCCTGACCGTCGCCGTGTTCACCCCCGGGCACGTACCGCCGGAGGCCGAACAGGTCGGCGGCTTCCCCACCACCGCCAAGGACCTCTTCGCGGTCGGCACCCTCGCCCGCACCCTGCTGCTGCCCGACCACGGCCGGCTCGACCACCGGCTCGCCGCCGAACAGGCCCGCGCCGAGCTGCTGGCCGCCGGTTACGGCGAGGAACTGGCCCGCTGGGCCTGCGAACCGCTCGCCCGCGAGCCCGACCGGCGCCCCGCCCCGCTCGGCCCCTGGGCCGCCCGCGGCCGCGAACTGCTGCGCGCCCACCGCCCGGTGGCGCGCACCGCGGGCCTGGCCGTACTGCCGGACCGGGCCGGCCGGCCGCTGGTGGTCACGGCCGGCGCCGACGGCACCGCGCTGGCCGGCCCCGGACGCACCGGCCACCGGCCGCCCGCCGGCCAGGGGCCCGGTGCGGTACGGGAGTTGGCGGCGGGCTGGGCCGGGCGCCAGGGCGAGCTGGTGGTCTGCGCCGAGGACCGCTCCGGCACCCTGTGGGTCGGCACCGCGGCCGGCTGGTGGGAGGCCGCCCGCGGGGTCAGCGGCCTGGCCGGGGCGGTCGGCGCGGCCGGGGAGCTGACCGTCTGGACCGCCGCCGCCGGCGCCCTGCGCTCCTACCGCTGGGCCCCCGGCCTCACCCTCACCGGCCAGGAGCACCCCGGCTGCCCCGCCGACCGGGTGCTCGCCGCCGAGGAGGAACGGCCCGGCGCCTGGCTGGTCCTGGTCGAGCACCGCGAGCGCGTGCTCAGCTGGCGCCCGGGCTCCGGCTCACCACCCGTCCCGCTCGGCCCGCCCGGCACCCTGCGCGCCGGCGCGCTGGCCCGCGCCTCCGCCGGACCGCAGGCCGCCACCCTGCGCACGGACGGCTCCGCCCAGTTGCACACCCTCGGCTCGGCGACCGCCACCGCCACCGAGATCGGCGACGGGGAACCCTCCCTCGGCATCGCCATGGTCGGCCACCGCGGCGGCCCCACCGTCGCCCTGGCCGGCGCGGGCGGCGTCCGGCTGCGCCTGCCGCCCGGCGGAGCCTCCCGGCGCCCCCGCTGGTGGCGGCCGACCCTGCGCCCCGCCACCCGGGTCGCCCTCGCCATGGGGGACGACTGGCGCCTGTGCCTGGCGGCCGTGGTGGAGGGCGAGTTGCAGGTCTGGCAGGAGGACGCGGCCTACCGCTGGCAGGCGGTGGACCTACCCGAGGGGCCGTAGGCGCCACAGGTACGCGGCCGGTCGGCGAGGTGCGTGCCCAACCGCCCGGCCGCCCGGCGCTGCCCGGACGCTCACTCCCCCGGCAGCAGGTGCACCGGCCCCGCGGCGGCCAGGTAGGCCTCACCGCCCACCGGCCACGGACGGTCGGCGGAGACGATCAGCACCTCGGGCAACCCCGCCGCGCCGGGCCGCAGTTCGACCCGGTGGTCGTGGCCCCGGAAGTCGCTGCCGAGCACCTTCGCCGGGACGGCGCCCGCCACCGGCTCGGCGGTGAGCCGCAGTTGGCCCGGCCGGAGCAGCGCGAGCGCGCCGCCGGAGTCGACCGCGGGGTCGGCCAGCGGAAGGGCGCCCAGGGCGGTCAGCGCCTCGACTCCCCTGGCCTCGGCCGGGATCAGGTTCGCCTCGCCGAGGACGCCCGCGACGGCGGCGTCGGCCGGGCGGTGGTAGAGCTCCTCGGGGCTGCCCGCCTGGGCGATCCGGCCGTCGCGCAGGACGGCGACGGTGTCGGCGAAGGAGAGCGCCTCGTCCTGGTCGTGGGTGACCAGCACCGCCGTGGTGCCGGACTGCCGCAGGGCGGAGGCGACTTCGCGGCGCAGGTCGGCCCGCAGGGCCGCGTCCAGGGCGGCGAACGGTTCGTCGAGCAGCAGCAGGCGCGGGCGGGGCGCCAACGCCCGTGCCAGGGCGACGCGTTGCTGCTGGCCGCCGGAGAGCTGGTGCGGGCGGCGCTCCCCCAGGCCGGACAGGCCGACCAGGTCGAGCAGTTCGGCGACCCGGGCGCGGCGCTGCGAACGGGGCAGCCCGAAGCCGATGTTGGCGGCGACGCTGAGGTGCGGGAAGAGCGCGCCGTCCTGCGGGACGAGGCCGACGCCCCGCTGTTCGGCGGCGAGCCTGCGGCGGCCGTCGTCGAGCACGCGGCCGTGCAGCACGACCTGCCCGGCGGCGGCCGGGTGGAAGCCGGCCAGCACCCGCAGCAGGGTGGACTTGCCGCAGCCGGAGGGGCCGAGGACGCAGGCGAGCGCGCCGTCCGGCACGGTCAGGTCGATGCCGTGCAGGACGGGGTTGCGTCCGTGGGCGGCGTGCAGGTCGACGACGGAGAGTCCGGTCATCGGGGGCTCCCGGATGTACGGCGGGTGAGCAGCAGGACGGAGGGGACGGACAGCGCCACCATCAGGGCCGCGTACGGCGCCGCCGCCCCGTAGGCGAGGCCTCTGGTGTAGACCCAGAACTGGGTGGCCAGGGTCTGGGTGCCGGTGGGGCGCAGCAGCAGGGTGGCGGTGAGTTCGGTGGACGCGGTGAGGCCGACCATGGCGACGGCGGCGCCGAGGCCGGGCAGCACCAGCGGCAGGGTGACCCGGCCGAGGACGGCGAGCGGCCGGGTGCCGAGCGAGCGGGCGGCCTCCTCGACGCCGGGCGGCACCTGGGCGAGGGCGGCGCGGACGGCGGTGAGGGCCAGCGGGAAGAACAGCAGGACGTACCCGAGGACCAGCATCGGCGGCTGCTGGTAGAGCGGCCGGGCCCAGCGGACGGCGAAGAAGACCACCGCGAGGGCGACCGCGATGCCGGGCAGCGCCCGGGTGAGGTAGGCGATCCGCTCGACGGTGCGGGCGGGCCGGGTGCCGCGCCGCCAGCCGTACAGGGCGACGGGGAGGGCGGCGGCCGTGGCGACGACGGCCGCGCCGAGCGCGTAGCCGAGGGTGGCCAGGGTGGCGCCGAGCACGGAGGCGGAGGGCAGGGTGGTGGAGCTGCCCTTGACCAGCCAGTACGCCAGCGCGTACAGCGGCACCCCGAGCGAGACGCCGACCAGTGCGGCCAGCGCGCCGAGGGCGGGGGCGGTCCAGCCGCCGAGCCGTACGGGCACGGCGGGGCGGGCCAGGGCGCCGTGCCGGGTGGTGCGCGCCCGGCGGCCGGCCCAGGCCTCCAGGGTGACCAGCAGCAGGGCGAGGCCGACCAGCACCAGGGTGAGCAGGGAGGCGGAGGCCGCGTCGAAGCCGAGCTTGTACTGGGTGAACACGGCGGTGGCGAAGGTGGTGTAGCGCAGCATCGCGAAGGCGCCGTACTCGCCGAGCAGGTAGAGCGAGACCAGCAGGACGCCGCCGGCCAGGGCGGGCCGGGTGAGCGGCAGGGTGACCCGCCACAGGGTGGCGAGCCGACCGCGGCCGAGCGAGCGGGACACCTCCTCGGCGGCGGCGTCGCCGTGCCGCAGGGCGGCCGCGACCGGCAGGAACACCAGGGGGTAGAGCGAGCAGGTCATCACCAGGACGGCGCCCCAGTAGCCGTGGACGGAGCGGAACAGCGAGACCCAGGAGTAGCCGCGGACGAACTCCGGTACGGCGAGCGGCAGGGCGAGTCCGACGGTCCAGGCCCGGCGGCCGGGCAGGGTGGTGCGCTCGACCAGGTAGGCGGCGCCGAAGCCGAGGACGGCGGTGGCGAGGGTGACGGCGGTGGCCAGGCCGAGGGTGTGCCAGAGCAGGGTGGCGATCAGCGGGCGGCCGAGCAGCCGCCGGGCCTGCTGCCAACCGGCCTGGGCGGCCTGGGCGGTGACGAAGCCGAGCGGCGAGGCGACCACCGCGACGACGGCGACGGCGACGGGGGCGAGCAGGCCGCCGGCCCGCCACCGCCACCCGGGCAGGGGGGTCGTCACTGGAGCAGTCCGGCGTCCTGGAGCAGGGCCAGGGCCTGCTTGCCGTCGCCGAGCGCGGCCGGGTCGGCGACGGTGCCGAGGCCGGCCAGGGCGGGCAGTTCGGGCTTGCCCTGGACACCGGTGACCAGCGGGTACTCGTAGCTGGCGGAGTCGGCGATGACGGTCTGGGCGGGCGCGGAGGCGAGGTAGCCGAGGAAGGCCTGGGCGGCGGCCTGGTGCTTGCCGTGCTTGAGGATCCCGGCGCCGGAGACGTCGATCAGCGAGCCCGGGTCGCCCTTGGGGAAGTAGTGCAGGGTCGCGTGGGTCCCGGCGGCGCCCTTCTCGTCGCGCATCCGGTAGAAGTAGTAGTGGTCGATGACGCCGCCCTCGACCTCGCCGCTGTTGATCGCGGCGGAGAGGGTCTCGTTGCTGTCGTAGACCTTGGCGTTGTCCTTGAGGCCCTTGAGCCACTGCTTGGTCGCGTCCTCGCCCTTGGCCTTGAGGACCTGGGTGACGACCGGGGCGAAGTCGGTCTCGCCGGGGGCGATGCCGAGGCGGCCCTTCCACTCGGGCTTGGCCAGGTCGAGCACGGAGGCGGGCGGCGCGGTGTCGGCGGCCTTGCCGGTGCCGGCCAGGAAGGCCGAGCTGCGGGCGGAGACGCCGACCCAGTCGCCGTTGCCGGAACTGTCGGCGGCCGGGACGGACTTGAGGGTGTCGGGGGCGACCTTGGCGAGCAGGCCCTTGTCGTCAAGAACGGTGAGCGCGGGCGGGTTCTCGGCGTAGAAGACGTCGGCCGGGGAGGCGTCGCCCTCCTGGAGGATCTGGTTGGCGAGCTCGGCCTCGTCGCCGGAACGCAGTTCGACCTTGATGCCGGTGCGCTTGGTGAAGTCCTCGGTGAGGGCCTTGACGGTCTGTTCGTGCTGACCGCTGTAGACGGTGACGGTCTGGCCGGCCGCGGCGGTGGCGCTGTCCGCGCCTCCCGTCCCGCCGGAGCTGCCGCAGGCGGTGAGGGCGAGGGCGCAGACGGCGACGAGGGACAGGCCGGCCAGGGGCCGCACGGTACCGGGCATGGTGAGGGTCCTCCGGAAGGGCAGGGGACGGCCGCCGGGGCCCTCGGAAAGCGAGGGTCGGCGGCCTGACGGCACGAGAACCTAAGGCAGGAAAGGCTTGCCTAACAAGTGTCGGAGCGTCACATCTCGGCCCGGTCGCGGCGGGGTAGGACTTCGGTGAGCGGACTCCCAAGTGCGGACAAAACAACCGCCAAGCACGGGTCACAGGTGGCAAATGCGGACGAATCGGACCCCTGGCGCCCTGGACTCACCGTCACGATGAGTAACGAACCCGGGAGCGCCCCGGACGGCCGAGGGCCCCGGAACCGGGTGACGGTTCCGGGGCCCTCGGCCCTGCGGCAGCGGCTCAGCGGCGACGGCTCAGCGGCTCAGCGGCGGCTCAGCGGCGGCTCAGCGGAAGCGGCGCAGCCGGAGGCTGTTGCCGACCACGAAGACCGAGGAGAAGGCCATCGCCGCCCCGGCGATCATCGGGTTGAGCAGGCCCGCGGCCGCCAGCGGCAGGGCGGCGACGTTGTAGCCGAAGGCCCAGAACAGGTTGCTCTTGATGGTGCCGAGGGTCCTGCGGCTGAGCCGGATGGCGTCGGCGGCGGCCAGCAGGTCACCGCGGACCAGGGTGAGGTCGCCGGCCTCGATCGCGGCGTCCGTCCCGGTGCCCATCGCCAGGCCCAGGTCGGCCTGGGCGAGCGCGGCCGCGTCGTTGACGCCGTCCCCGACCATCGCCACGACCCGGCCCTCGGCCTGCAGCCGCTTGACGGTGTCGACCTTGTCCTGCGGCATGACCTCGGCGATCACGTGCTCCGGGGCGATGCCGACCTCGGCGGCGACCGCCCCGGCGACCGCCCTGTTGTCGCCGGTCAGCAGCACCGGGGTGAGCCCCAGGGCCCGCAGCTTCGCGATGGCCTCGGCGCTGGTCGGCTTGACCGCGTCCGCCACCTCCAGGACGGCCCGGGCCTCGCCGTCCCAGCCGACCGCGATCGCGGTGCGACCGGCCGACTCGGCCGCGCGCTTGGCCTCGGCGAGGCTCTTGGGCAGGTACTGCGACCACTCGTTGAGCAGCGCCTCCCGGCCGGCCAGCACCGCACGGCCGTCCACCACACCCTGGACGCCCAGGCCGGGCACGTTCTCGAAGCCCTCGACGGCGGGCAGTTCCCCGGCCCTGGCGGCGGCGGTGGCGATGGCCCGGGCGATCGGGTGCTCGGAGGCGTGCTCCAGGGCGCCGGCCAGGCGCAGCACCTCGGCCTCGGTGACGCCCTCGACGGCGTGCACGGCGAGCAGGGTCATCTGGCCGGTGGTGACGGTGCCGGTCTTGTCCAGGACGATGGTGTCGACCTTGCGGGTGGACTCCAGGACCTCCGGGCCCTTGATGAGTATGCCCAGCTGGGCGCCGCGGCCGGTGCCGACCAGCAGGGCGGTCGGGGTGGCCAGGCCCAGGGCGCACGGGCAGGCGATGATCAGCACGGCGACGGCTGCGGTGAAGGCGGCGGTCCAGCCCTCGCCGGTGCCCAGCCAGTAGCCGAGGGTGGCCACCGCCAGAGTGATCACGATCGGCACGAAGACCGCGGAGATCCGGTCGGCGAGGCGCTGGGCGGCGGCCTTGCCGTTCTGGGCCTCCTCGACCAGCTTGGCCATCCGGGCGAGCTGGGTGTCGGCGCCGACCCTGGCGGCCTCGACCACCAGCCGGCCGCCCGCGTTGACGGTCGCACCGGTGACGGCGTCCCCGACCCCGACCTCGACCGGGACGGACTCGCCGGTCAGCATCGAGGCGTCCACCGCGGAGGCGCCCTCGACCACGGTGCCGTCGGTCGCGATCTTCTCGCCGGGCCGCACCACGAAGCGGTCCCCCACGGCGAGTTCGGCGATCGGGATCCGCACCTCGGCGCCGCCGCGCAGCACCGTCACGTCCTTGGCGCCCAGTTCCAGCAGCGCCTTGAGAGCGGCACCGGCGGTGCGCTTGGAGCGGGCCTCGAAGTAGCGACCGGCCAGGATGAAGGCGGTGACGCCGGCCGCCGCCTCCAGGTAGATGTTCGAGGCGCCGTCGCTGCGGGCGATGGTGAACTCGAAGCCGTGCCGCATGCCCGGCATCCCCGCGTCACCGAGGAACAGCGCCCACAGCGACCACAGGAACGCGGCGCCGGTACCGAGCGAGACCAGGGTGTCCATGGTCGCGGCGCCGTGCCGGGCGTTGGTCCAGGCCGCGCGGTGGAACGGCCAGGCGGCGTAGGTGACGACCGGGGCGGTGAGGGTGAGCGAGAGCCACTGCCAGTTGTCGAACTGCAGGGCCGGCACCATCGCCATCGCGATCACCGGGACGGCCAGGGCGACGGCGGTGAACAACCGCTGGCGCAGCGGCGCCAGTCCGTCGGCGGGCTCGCCCGGCTCGGCGCCCTCGCCGCCGGCGGCGGCCGGGGGCCTGGGCAGCGCGGCGGTGTAGCCGGTGGCCTCGACGGTGGCGATCAGGTCGGCCACCTCGACCTCGCCCTCGAAGGTGACCTTCGCCTTCTCGGTGGCGTAGTTGACGCTGGCCGCGACGCCGTCCATCCGGTTGAGCTTCTTCTCGATCCGGGCGGCGCACGAGGCGCACGTCATTCCGCCGATCGAGAGTTCCACCTCCGTGGAGGCGGGTGCCTGCGTGGTCATCGTTGCTCCTCGTGACAGTTGTTCCGCCTGGTCCGTCCGGCCGGGCCGTCATACCCTGGAGGGGTATCGGGCGGCGCCGGGTTCATTTATACCCCTGGGGGGTAGGGAGGGCAAGCCCTGGGCCATACCCCCCATGGGTATTTTTCCGCGGCGGGATCGGCTTGACCTGATACCCCCATGGGGTATTCACTCAGGGCACTCCTTCCCCTTCACCCCGACCGAGGAGAACCCCGCCGTGAACACCGCCCTGCGCATCACCGCCTTCACCACCGGCCTCGCCGCCGCCTTCGGCCTCGCCCTCGGCGTCGGCCACGCCACCGGCACCGGCACCGGCACCGCCGTGACCAGGCCCGCCGCCCACGCCGGACACGACGCAGGGGGCGGGCCGGCCGACCCCGACCGCCTCCCCGGCGGCCTCCAGGTCTCCGAACGCGGCTACACCCTCAGCCTCGACCAGCCCTTCGTCACCGCCGGCTCCCCCACCGACCTGCGCTTCCGCATCCTCGGCACGGACGGCAAGCCCGTCACCGCCTACCAGCAGCAGCACGAGAAGGAACTCCACCTGATCGTCGCCCCGCGCGACCTCTCCACCTTCCAGCACCTGCACCCCGTCCTCGCCGCCGACGGCACCTGGAGCGCCCCCACCGCCCTCCCCGCCGCCGGCGAGTACCGGGTGTTCGCCGACTTCACCCCCGCCGGAGCGAGCGAGGGCCTCACCCTCGGCGCCGACCTCCACGCCGCCGGCGACCTGCGCCCCGCCCGGCTGCCCGACACCGGCCGGACCGCCACCGTCGACGGCTACGCCGTCACCCTCGGCGGCGACCTCACCCCCGGCCGCAGCAGCCACCTCACCCTGGACGTCAGCAAGGACGGCGCCCCGGTCACCGACCTCCAGCCCTACCTCGGCGCCTACGGCCACCTGGTCGCCCTGCGCGCCGGCGACCTCGCCTACCTCCACGTCCACCCGGACACCACCACCCCGGGCCCCGGCATCGGCTTCACCACCACCGCCCCGAGCGGCGGCAGCTACCGGCTCTTCCTCGACTTCCGGCACCAGGGCACCGTCCGCACCGCCGCCTTCACCGTGACGGCCGACGGCAGCGCGGCGCCCGCCCCCGCGGCGACCACGGCGACCACCGCGACCCAGGAGCCGGCCGCCGGCCACCAGCACTGAACAGCCCCGCGTCCGGACGTGCCGGGCGACCCCTCCCACGGGGTCGCCCGGCACGTCCGCGTTCCCCGGAACCCGGGCCCGCGCCCCACCTCACGTCCCACGGAGCGGGGCCGCACCGTGGGACACATCCCTGGGACTGATGGGACGTCGGAAGACCTTCCGGACGGCCCACGGAGTCCGGCAGAGTACGGCAGCGTCCCCGCCGCAGCAGGGTGGCCGCGCGCCGACGGCGCCCACCCGATCCGACGCGTACCGGCAGCACCTCCCGGCCTTCGCCGAGGCCGGTCCCGCGCGGCGGAGCCCGCCCGGGCCCCACGCCCCGTACCGCCCGGGGGCCGTACGTGCCCGACGGCACGCCGCCCCCGACCACCGTCCCGCAAGGAGAGTCCCATGACCCTGAAGACCATCGGCCGCACCGTGGTGGCGGCGGCCCTCGCCGGCTCGGCGCTGCTGGGCCTGTCCGGCACCGCCAGCGCTGCCCAGGGCGCGCCGTACATCGGCGACGGCTACCCCAACAGCCACCAGGCCGTGTGGTGCGTCCAGCACAACCTCAACCGCTTCATCGACATCACGACCAAGGCCAACCGCCCCGCGCGGCTGGACGAGGACGGCTACTGGGGCCCGAAGACCAAGGCCGCCGTCCAGTGGATGCAGACCGACGCCATGGTCGGCGGCCAGTGGCTCCAGTCCGACGGCATCGTCGGCCCGCTCACCGGATCCCTGATCGTCGGTTACGGCTACCCCGACTCCGTCGGCAGCCCCAGCGCCCCCTGCTGGCAGTACATCCCGACCGTCGAAGGCCCCTGATCAACCGGCGCAGGAGGACTGACGCATGAGCAAGAGGAACTTCGGCCGCGCCGCGGCGGCACTGGCCCTGGCCGGCTCGGCGCTGCTGGGCCTGTCCGGCACCGCCGACGCCGCCCAGGGCGCGCCGTTCATCGGCGACGGCTACGCCAACAACACCCACGCCGTGTGGTGCGTCCAGCACAACATCAACTACTTCCTGAACCGCACCACGCAGGCCGACCGCCCCGCGCCGTTGGCGGAGGACGGGCTCTGGGGCCCGCAGACCAAGTCCGCCGTCCAGTGGCTGCAGGCCCACACCTTCATCAGCGGCCGGTCGCTCCTCCAGGACGGCTACGTCGGCCAGCTCACCGGGAACGCGATCATCAGCGACGGCGACCCGTACTACGTCGGCAGCTACGACGCCTACTGCTGGCAGTACATCCCGACCACCTACGGCCCCTGACCACCCGTACCGCGAGGAGCAACCCATGACCGCGAAGTCCTTCGGTCGCGCCGTGCTGGCGGTGGCCATGGCCGGAACCGCCCTGCTGGGCCTGGCCGGCACCGCCGCCGCCTCCGAGTCCGCCGGCTACATCGGCGACAACCAGACCAACGACTCCACCGGCGTCTGGTGCGTCCAGCACCTGCTCAACGACGTCGCCCGGGCCAACAACCGGGCGACCATCGACGAGGACAGCATCTGGGGCCCGAAGACCAAGGACCAGGTCCAGTGGTTCCAGTCCTTCGTCCACGTGAAGCCGGACGGCATCGTCGGCCCCTTCACCGGCGACAACCTCCTCTACCGCGGTGATGCGCAGTACGGCGGGAAGCACGGCGCCTGCTTCCCCTACATACCCAGCGACTCGGGGCTGTTCGAGTAGCACCCGCCCGTCGAGCACACCGGGCGTCAGGGAGGCCGATCACCGGCCGCCCTGGCGCATCATCACGGAATCGGAGACCCTCCTGTGAGCAGCACCCCCCTCCCCGCCCGGCGCCGGTTGTCGCTGGGCCTGGGCCTGGGCCTGGCCCTGGCGTCCGCGCTGACCGGCCTCGGCGCCTCCACCGCCTCCGCCGCGACCCCGCCGGCCCCGATCCCGATCACCTCCCCGTCCTGCCCGGCCAACCTCCAGCAGGGCGAGGCCGACGGCTGCGTCACCCAGCTCCAGGCGGAGCTCAACCTGACCGGCGCCCACCTCACCGTGGACGGCCAGTTCGGGCCCGCCACCGACGGCGCCGTGCGCACCTTCCAGGGCGCGCACAGCCTCACCGCGGACGGCATCGTCGGCCCGGCCACCAAGTCGGCGCTCGACACGGCGGCCACCGCCGCCTCCGGCACCGTCGACCTCCGCACCCAGTGCGGGAACCTGCAGACCGGGGCGAGCGGGCAGTGCGCCTCGACCCTGCAGACGATGCTGAACACCTTCAACGCGGGCCGCCTCGTCGTGGACGGGCAGTTCGGCCCCGCCACCGACACCGCCGTACGCAACTTCCAGGCCGCCCAGGGCCTGGCCATCGACGGCATCGTCGGCGCCGGCGTCAAGAACGCCCTCTACACCGCCACCCCCGCCCCGCTGCCCAGCGGCCCGATCGACGCCACCAAGGTCCTGAACGCGGCCAAGTCCTACCTGGGCGTCCCGTACGTGTGGGGCGGCGGCCACTCGCTGCGCGGCGAGGGCCCCGGCCCGTCGCTGGGCACCTGCGACGGCTACACCGGCTCGATCCAGCCCTGCCCGGCCAACACCACGGCCGGGATGGACTGTTCGGGCCTGGTCCGGGCCGCCTTCTGGTTCGGCGCCGGCATCGACCTCGCCAACGGCGGCGACACCACCGACCAGACCCTGGACAAGCACCTCACCCCGATCACCGAGGACCAGCGGCAGCCGGGCGACGTCGAGTACTTCGGCACCGACGCCCACAACACCCACCACGTGGTGCTCTACGCCGGCACCGACTCCGCCACCGGCGCGGACATGATGTACGAGGCCAAGGAGACGGGCACCGACGTGCACTACGTCACCCTGCGCACCGGCGGCTACTGGTACCACGTCACGGCCTGACCGCCCGGGGCCGTTCACCCGGCCCGGCCGGCAGGGGCCCCGCCGTCCCACCCCGACCATCGACCTGACCTTTGTGAAGGACAACACCCATGCGTACCAAGCTCGCTGCCATCGCCGCCGGAGCCGTCATGCTCACCGGCCTCGGAATCGGCACCGCCACCACCGCGTCCGCCAGCACCCCCGCCGTGTGCACCCAGTACGGCTACTACAGCGACAACGAGGCGCAGGTGAGCCTCAACGACAGCGGCCCGGAGATCAAGGCGCTGCAGTGCGAGCTCAACTACAGCGTGCGCGGCGCCGGTCTCAAGGTGGACGGGATCTTCGGCAAGAACACCCTCGCCGTCGTGCAGAAGTTCCAGAAGTGCGCCGGTCTCGACCCCGACGGCATCGTCGGCCCGCTGACCTGGAACAGGCTGGACAACCAGAGCGACATCGACACGGCGGCGAACTACATCTGCTGACCCGGCCCGACCGAGTCCTCCCCGTCACGCGTACCGAAGGAAGAACCATGCGCAACAAGCTCGCGGCCGTCGCGGTCGCCACCCTCCTGGCCGCCGGCTTCGGCGTGACCACCGCCGGCAGCGCCTCGGCCGCGACGTCCCCGAGCCAGCTCTGCGGCGGCTACAGCACCAGCGAGCCGGAGCTCTCCCAGGACGACAGCGGTGACGCGGTCAAGGCCCTACAGTGCGAGCTGTACAACTCCCTCGCCTACCAGGGCCCGGACGTCGACGGGTACTTCGGCCCCAAGACCCTCGCCGCGGTGCAGAAGTTCCAGACCTGCACCGGCCTCAAGCCCGACGGCATCGTCGGCCCGCTGACCTGGGCCAAGCTGGACTACCAGGCCAACTACGGCTCCCGCCCGGTCTGGTGCTAGGGACCGTCGTGGACTGACGAAACGCCCGGCCGGGACCTCCCGGCCGGGCGTTCTCGCGTACGGCCGGTCCGCGGCTCGCGGCCGCTCAGCCAGTGAAGGGGAAGGGCGGCAGGACCCGGCACACGGAGTCCCGGGGCTGCCCGGGTTGCAGCGGCGCGGGGGATCCCATCCCGGTGACGTAGAGCCAGGTCAGGACGGCCGCGGCGGCGAGCAGGGCCGGCAGGCGGTACCGGCGGCTGCTCGGCCGGCGGCCCAGCAGTGCGCCGAGCGCCAGGAGCGCGACGAGCACGACCGTCCACCAGGACACCGTGGCCGTCGCCAGGTTCGGGTTCGGCTCGTGGTCCTGGACCAGGCAGTGGTGCCAGGCCGCGAGGACGCGGCTGTTGCCGAACAGCGTGCCGCCCGTGGCCAGGACCAGGGCGGCCGCCGTCCAGGCCGCCCGCCGGATCCAGCCGCTCCGCCGCTCCCGCGCTGACCGCATGCCGCCTCCATGTGCTCTTCCGTCCGTCCGGAACCGTGGATCGCCGGATTCCGGTACCACGATGCCCGTCGGCCCGGCTCCGGTTCCCGTCCCCGGCGTCCCCGCCGTCCCACGCCGTCCCGGGATGGGGCGCCGGAGCATCTGAGACGGATTCAGGATGGCTACGGGGGTCGAACTCGATCTAGGTTCAGGTCCGCGAGACCCGCGGCGATCCGTTCGCTCCGGCCGACCTTTCGCTCCGGAGGGCCTCGCGCTCCGGCCGACCGGCTGTCGCCGCGCGGCCCCCGAGCACGGGACGCGGCGCACGCACCCGGTCCTCTTCAGCCCCGCACCCCGCCCCGGCGGGCCGACTTCCCTTGGGTGGCGACCATGCCAGATCACGACACTCCGCAACCGGAGGCAGCACCCCGCCGCACGTTCGACGACGTGGTGGCCGCCGGCCTGTCGCGCCGTCAGGCCCTGACCGGCGGCACCATCGCCCTCGCCGCGTTCCTCGGCCTCTCCGCGTCCCCCGCCTCCGCCGCCCCCGCCGGGCAGCCGGGCACGGCCGGTGCGGCGGCGCACCCGCTCGGCTTCACCGCCGTCCCCGCGAGCAGCGCCGACGCCGTCACCGTGCCCGCCGGGTACTCCGTGCAGGTGCTCGCCCCGTGGGGGCAGGCCGTGCGCGAGAGCGGCCCGAAGTGGCGCGCCGACGGCGGCAACACCGCGGCGGAGCAGGCCGAGCAGGTCGGTTCCCACCACGCCGGCCTGCACTTCTTCCCGGGCACCGACGACTCCCACGGCACCCTGGTGCTCACCCACGAGTCCACCGACGCCGCCCTGCTGTACGGCCGCACCGGCACGGCGGCCACGGACGGACAGGTGAGCAAGGAACAGGTCGCCAAGGCGCTCGCCGCGCACGGCGTCAGCGTGCTGGAGGTGCGCCGCACCGGCGGCACCTGGCAGCTCGCCGACTCGCCGCGCAACGTGCGCGTCACCGGTGCCACGCCCGTCACCTTCTCCGGACCGGTGGGCGCCGACCACCCGGCCCTGCGGACCGGCACGCCCGCCACGGGCACGCTCGGCACCGGCGCGCACGGGGTGACCCCGTGGGGGACGTTCCTGGCGGGCGAGCGCAACACCGCCGGCTACTTCGGCACCGACGACAGGACGTGGCGGGCGACCCGCGCCCAGAAGCGGGCCGGCCTCGGCGCCCGCGGCGACGGCCACGGCTGGCACCGCGCCGACGCTCGCTTCGACCTCGCGGTGAACGGCAACGAGGCCAACCGGTTCGGCTGGGTGGTGGAGATCGACCCGGCCGACCCGCAGGCGGCACCCGTGAAGCGCACCGCGCTGGGCCGCTTCCAGCACGTCGGGGCGAGCGTGACCGAGTCCGCCGGCCGGGTCGTCGTCTACAGCGGCGACGACGAGAACGGCGGCTACCTCTACAAGTTCGTCGGTTCGGACAGCTGGTGGCGGCTGCGCTCCCAGGGCCGCAGCCCGCTGGACCACGGCACCCTGTACGTCGCCCGGTTCGAGGACGACGGCACCGGCCGCTGGCTGCCGCTGACCCACGGCCAGGGCCCGCTGACCGTCGCCAACGGTTGGGCCGACCAGGCCGACGTCCTGCTGCGGGCCCGGCTGGCGGCGGACTCGCTCGGCGCCACCCCGCTGGAGCGGCCCCAGCAGACCTCGGTGAGCCCGGACGGGACGGCGTTCTGCGCGCTCGCGAACAGCCCGGGCCTCGGCCACTGCGCCGCCGGCCCGAACGCCCACCGGGCCGCGGTCAGCCCGCGCGCCGAGAACCCGTACGGCCACGTGATCCGCTGGCGCGAGGACGGGACGGCCGACCAGGGCGACGGCCGGGCGACCGGCTTCCACTGGCAGGTCTTCGTGCTCGCCGGCGACCCGGCCCACGACCACCAGGTCCACCTGGACGCCGCGGGCATGTTCGCCTCGCCGAAGAACCTGTGGTCCGACGCCGACGGCCGGCTGTGGATCGGGACCGGCATCCCGGCCTACGACCAGAACCGGGCCGAGACCGGCCACGAGCACCTGGGCAACAACGCCATGCTGGCCGCCGACCCCGCCACCGGCGAGGTCCGCCGCTTCCTGACCGGCCCGCGCGGCGCCGAGATCACCGGCGTGGTCACCACCCCGGACCGCCGCACCATGTTCGTCAACGTCCAGCACCCGGGCGAGCACACCCTCGCCTGGGGCACGCCCACCCAGGACGATCCCCGCGTGGTCAGCAACTGGCCGGACCACGACGCCGGCGGCCGCCCGCGCTCGGCCGTGCTCGTGATCCGGCGGACGGACGGGGGCGTCATCGGGGCCGCGTAGCGCACCCGACGCCCGACTCACCCGACGCCCGCCCCGCCCGTCCTGTCAGCAAGCCCAGCACGACTTCCGGAGAACCAGATGGTCACCATCATCTCGCGCAGTGAATGGGGCGCCCAGCCGCCCAAGACAACCGACTTCGGTCCCTTCTCCCCGTGGGTCGGCGGCATCGTCATCCACCACGAGGGCGGCGGGCACAAGTCCGTCGATCCCCACAGCCAGTGCGCCGCACTGGTCAGGAAGATCCAGGACGAGTCGATGCACCACGGCCTCACCCAGGACATCCGGGAGTGGACCGGCAACGGGGAGCCCGAGTACGACGACATCCCGTACAACTTCCTGGTCTGCAGGCACGGTTCCATCTACGAGGGGCGCGGACTCAACTACCGGTCCGGCGCGAACGGCACCGAGTCGCCCGGGGCCAACTCCGACTACTACGCCGTGATGGGCCTGATGGGCGCCGACGACGACGTGACCCCGGAGATGGTCGCGGGCATCAGGACGCTCTGCGGCTGGCTGCAGAACGAGAAGGGCGCGGGCCTCCGGATCGTCGGGCACACGGACGTCCGCACGGTGACCCACACGGACTGCCCCGGGAAGCTCTACCCGTACGTCAAGGACGGCTCCTTCATCGAGCGGGGCTCGGGCACCGGTGCCGGCCCCGACTCCGACACCCTGCACATCTACTCCCGCGCCCAGTGGGGCGCCCGCCCGGCGAAGGACATCACGCCGGTGGCCATCGGCGACCGCACCGGGTTCACCGTGCACTACTCGGACGGGCCGACCACCCAGACGCTCCGGTCGATCCAGAACTACCACATGGACTCCAACGGCTGGTCCGACATCGGCTACAACTTCCTGGTCGACACCAGCGGCCGGATCTTCGAGGGCCGCGGCTGGTACCTCCAGGGCGCGCACGCCTACGGGGCCAACACCACCCACATCGGCGTCTGCTTCATCGGCGAGAGCGGCGACGCCACCGACATCGCGATGTCCGCGATCCGGTCGATGTACGAGAAGGCCTGCGACATGGCCGGCCACGTCCTCACCAAGACCTACCACGGCATGCTCCCCGGCAACTCCACCGACTGCCCGGGGGCGCAGCTGCGCGCCTGGGTCCAGAACGGCATGCCGGCGCAGGTCCGCCCGATCGACTGGGCGGGCAGCGGCTACACCCCGCCGCCCACCGACTCCAGCGGCGCGAGCGGCGGCGGCATGACCCAGGTGCGGTCGGTCTCCGCCCAGCAGCAGGCGGTCAACGGCCTGGGCTACAGCCCGGCACTGGACGTCGACGGCGCCTGGGGGCCGAAGACGGACGCCGGCGTGCGCTGGCTGCAGAACAAGGTCGGCGTCACCGCCGACGGCCTGTGGGGGCCCGGTACCGAATCGGCGTTCAAGGCCTTCGGGGGCGGCTCGTCCGGCGGCGGCCCCATGACGTCCGTGCGCTCGATAGCGCGCCAGCAGCAGGCCGTCAACGACATGGGCTACAGCCCGGCGCTGGACCTCGACGGCGCCTGGGGGCCGAAGACCGCCGCCGGCGTGCGCTGGCTCCAGGGCAAGGTCGGCACCAACGCCGACGGCCAGTGGGGCCCGGCCACCGAGTCCGCGTACTTCGCGTACATCGACGACGGCGCCGGCCTCACCGTCGACGGCCAGTTCGGCACCCTGACCATCATGGCCGTCCAGCGGGTCTGCGGCTCCACCCCGGACGGCCAGTGGGGGCCCGACTCCAAGCGTTCGCTCCAGCACCACCTCAACGTGTGGGGCAACGCCGGACTGGTCGAGGACGGCGACCCCGGCCCCGCCACCTACCGGGCGCTGCAGACCTTCCTCAACGCCAGCGGCGCCGGCCTCACCGTCGACGGCCAGTGGGGCCCGGCCACCATCAGGGCCCTGCAGAACGCCCTGAACCAGGGACGGTTCTGACCCCGGGGCCCGTCCCGTACCGCAGGCGCCGGGCGATCCTCGCGGATCGCCCGGCGCCTCGCTTCGTCCCGGTCCGCGATCCCGAGAACCCCGGCGGCCCCGCGTTCGTCCTCCCCTCCGAGGCATGGGTGTCCTTCGTCGCCGCCGTCGCGGCCGGCGAACTCCCCACCACCTGAACATGCCTGCGCGAGAAGTCGGCCCGCCCGACGTCCCGCGCACCTCCCAGGGCAGCGAACGGCAGGTAGCGACCGATGGACACGACGACGGACACCACGGGCCACGGCGAAGCACGCTTGGACGATGCGCACAACGTCCTGGTCGCACCGCCGACGGTGCGCAACCTCGACTTCTTCGGGGCGACGATCGGGCCCGAGGACCTCGCCTCCACCGACCTCACCGGGAAGACCCTCTACCTCGCCGGCGACATCTCCGCCCTCGACGGCCGCCGACTCGCCCCCGCCGCCCGCGTGTTCGTCGTCCGGGAGCTCTCCACCGACCACGCCGACGCCCCCTGGCCCGTCGTCGGCCTCGGCCGGGTCCCCGTCCGGGTGCACGGCGCCGGCGTCTACTACCCCCGCTTCTTCGAGCCCGAGGCCGACCACTTCCACCGGGTCCGTGCCGAGCACGCGTTCCAGTCCCTGACCGAGTCCGACAAGCCCGGTTCGGCCCACCGCAGCGGGATCTACCTCACCCCCGTCACCCGCGACGGCGACGACCTGCACTTCCGGCTGCTGCGCTGCTCCACCAACCTGTCCGGCCCGACCGAGAACTTCGGCCCGACCGACACCGACATCGTCGACGCCCTGAACCGCGAGGCCGCCACCGTCTTCCGCGACCACGCGCCGCTGAACCACGTCCTCGCGCAGACCTACCACAACACCCGGGCCACGCCCGGGCGCAAGCAGTCCAAGGCCAAGATCTCGTCCCACGCCGACAAGACCAAGGACATGCCCGCGGACGGCATCATGGCCTTCTGCACCTTCTACGACGGCCTCGACGAGCTCCAGCCCCTGGCCGACGACCCCTTCGACCACGGAACCGGGCGCACCAGCGGCCTGACCAGGCTCCGCTTCCGCCTCAAGGACTCCGCCCGCGAAGCCCACGGGGACGCCCTCCCGACCCAGTTCGAGCTGACCCTCCACCCCGGGTCGGTCTTCTTCGTGCCGCTGTCCACCAACCGCCTCTACACCCACGAGATCCGGCCCTCGGCCCTGGACGCCGGGCTGCTCCCGACCCGACTCGGCTACGTGGTGCGCTGCTCGAAGACCGAGGCCCTCCACCGGGACGGCCGGACGTTCCTCAAGTCCGCCGGTGAGCTGGTGGAGTTGGAGCCGCCGACCGGGACCGGGACGGACGAGCTGCGCGGGCTGTACGCCGAGGAGAACCGGAGCTGGGCCTTCGTCGACTACGGCGACCGGTTCCGGTTCAGCATGAACACGGGGGACTACCGTGCCCCTCGTGCCTAGCATCGCGGACCAGGTCCGCTCCTACGCCCTGCCCGCCGAGCCGGAACTGTTCGCCGAACTGTCCGGCTCGGCCCTCCTGGAGGAGCTGGGGAAGGGCCGCCGGGGCACCACGCTCACCAGGCCCGACGGGACGGGCGGCGTGCCCCTCGTCCGCACCACCACCCGGTACGCCCACCCGGCACAGCGCTTCCGCCCGGTCCACGAACGGCTGGCACGGCGGATCCAGGAGCACGCCGGGCTCCCGCTCGCCTTCGACAACGCCCTCTTCGAGAGTTACACGAACGCGTACACGACCATGGGCGCCCATTCCGACCAGGCCCTCGACCTGGCCGAGGGCTCCTTCATCGCCGTCTTCTCCTGCTACCGGGACCCCGACGCGGGCCCGCCGAGGAGGCTGATCGTCGAGTCGAAGGAGCCGGTCGGCGGCGAACGGTTCGAGCTCCCGCTCACCCACGACGGCGTCATCGTGTTCTCCGTCGAGTCGAACCGCCGCCTCCGGCACCGGATCGTCCTGGACAAGCCCGTCCCCGCGACGGACAACGTGTGGCTGGGCCTGACCTTCCGCACCTCGAAGACCCTCCTCCGGTTCGGCGACGACGGGCACCCGTACCTCCCCCAGGGCGCCCGCCTCACCTCGGCCGACGAGGAGCAGCGCCGCGCGTTCTACCATTTGCGGCGCCGCGAGAACCAGGAGACGGACTTCGTTTATCCCCCGCTGACGTACACCGTCAGCGAGAGCGACCTGCTCCCGCCCGTCTGAACCCGCGCACCAGGCCTCAGTGGTGGCCGTGGTGCTGCTCGTGCCCCGTCGGTCCCTCCGTCTCCGGCGCCCCGCCCATCATCCGCAGCAGCCCAGAACCGATGACACCACTGCTGCGCCGAGTCATCAGGGATGTGGTGGTGCTGCTGGCCGTCGCGCTGCTGCTCCTCTCCTACTCCGCCGGATGGTGGTCCGACCCCGCCGCCGGCACCGCCGCCCCCATGGTCACCGCCACCCGTCCGGAGACGGAGGTGGCCCTTCCGGCCGTGGCGGCCGCCGGGGACGCCACCGAGCCGTACCCGCCCAGCACGGTGTCCCTCGCGGTCGGACAGCGGCTCGGCGTCAGGACCACGGGGGGCGCCTTGTCGAAGCTCTGGTACCTCAGCTCGGCCGGCGACGGCGCCGTGCTGCAGAGCGGCCCGGACTTCGTCCTCACCCCCTGCTCGACGAATCCGCCCGTACCCGGCTGCGCCCCGGAGTTCGACCGGACCTTCACCGCCCTGGGAGCCGGGACCACCACGCTGACCTGGGCGTTCGGCAACGCGTGGGACTGCCGGCCCGACGCACCGAACCGTGCGGAGCTGAGGTGCGACGTCACCAAGAGCATCCAGGTCACCGTCCACTGACGCCCGGCTGCTCCTCCCCCGCGCCCAGGGCTTGACCTCGTCGAGGTCGACCGCGCCCGGGGCACGCCTCCTGGGCTGCTCGCCCCGAAGATCCATGACGTGCCGGACATCCCCCGTGCATCTGTCGCACTCCCCTACCGGCGACTGCAGCCACGCGTCCGTCGGACGGCGAAGGGGATCGGCGCCTCTCTACGTACCCTAGGGGGGTATGGTATGTTCATCATCGAAGCAGCCGCCCGGGCCACTCCGGAAGGCGTCGCCCGCACTGACGACGAACGCACTGACGACAGGAGCACACCATGAGCGAGACCACCGTCACCGTCGAGCCGTCCGCCATCGAGGGCTCCTGCTGCGGCTCGTGCGGCACCGGCGCGGCCGCGGCTCCCGCCGCCACCACCGCCGAGCGCACCGTCCTCCAGGTGGCGGGCATGACCTGCGGCCACTGCGTCGGCGCGGTGACCGCCGAGCTGGAGAAGGTCGCCGGCGTCACCGGGGTCACGGTCGACCTCGCCACCGGCCGGGTCACCGTGGACAGCACCGCCCCGCTGGCCGACACCGAGCTCGCCGCCGCCGTCGACGAGGCCGGATACGACCTGGTCGGCCGGGTCGACGCCTGACGCCCCGTCGGTCCGGGCGTCGGCCCCGCGCCCCGTCCGGACCGATTTCCGCCCCACCGCGCCCCGGTAGAGTGAGGGAACTCCTCACCGCACGGGAACCGGAGGCGGCCATGGCCAGCTACAGCCCCCACAAGGACGACTCCCTCAAGCGGCTGCGCCGCATCGAGGGCCAGATCCGCGGCCTGCAGCGCATGGTCGAGCAGGACACCTACTGCATCGACGTCCTCACCCAGGTCTCCGCGGCCAGCCGCGCGCTCCAGTCCTTCGCGCTGCAACTCCTGGACGAGCACATCGAATGCTGCGTCCGCGACGCCATCGCCGAGGGCGGCCAGGAGGCGAACGCCAAGATCCGCGAGGCCAACCAGGCCATCGCCCGCCTGGTCCGCTCCTGACCCGGACTCGAACCCGGGCCCACCCGCACCGACGCCCTCCGGCGGCACACCGCCGCCGGAGGGCGTTCGTCATTACGGGGTAGGGGTATCCGCGGGCATCCGAGGGCATCCGGACCCGGCGGGCCCTACCGGCCGACCGGCGCCCCGAGCAGCGGCAGGACGATCTCGTCCAGCACCTCGTCGATCACCCGGTCGGCCGGCACCGAACCGCCCATCAGGAAGGCGTCGCGCAGCAGGTCCAGCGGCAGTGAGACGACCCGCGGGGTGAGCCGGGCCGGGTCGACCTCACCCCGGTCGGCGGCCCGGTGCATGATCGCGGCCAGGGCGTCCACCGGCCCCGGCGCACGGAGACCCAGGTGGAAGACGAGGCGCAGTTCGGGGACGCGCATCAGGTCGACCAGGAAGCCGTGGACGGCGTCGGTCGGCAGGTCGTCGAAGCGGTGCAGCAGGCCGCCCAGCAGGATCGCCAGGTCGGTGCGCAGGTCGCCGGTGTCCGGGGGCTCCCGGTAGTCGGGGGCGTTGCGGCCGAGGGCGGCGACCACGAGTTCCACCCGGTTCGGCCAACGGCGGTAGAGCACCGGCTTGCTGGTGCGGGCGCGGGCGGCGACGCCGTCCATGGTGAGCCGGTCGTAGCCGTGCTCGGCCAGTTCGGCCCAGACGGCGTCCAGGATCGCCCGTTCCAGTTCGTCCCCGCGCCTCCGCGGGGCGCCCGCTCTGCCGCTCGCCACCGGTTTCCGCACCCGACCCTCGTAGATACGTTGCGTTTCCTATCGAGGGCAGTCTACAGTCGGAAACAGGAAACGCGCCGTATCTTATGACCGAATGGACAGGGGCGTCCGCCATGCGCGCTGCACTCTCGCACGACTCCACACCCACCACCGACGTCCTGATCGTCGGCGCCGGCCCGGTCGGGCTCACGCTGGCCATCGGGCTGGCCCGGGCCGGCGTCGACTGCCGGATCATCGAGCGGGACGACGCGTTCCGCACCGCCGGCGTCCGCGGCAAGGGCGTCAACCCGCGCACCCTGGAGGTGTTCGACGACCTCGGCGTGGCCGCGCGGATCCTCGACCGGGGCGTGCTCAACCTCGGGATCCGCACCTACGAAGGCGCCCGGCTGGTCCACGAGTTCGACCCCGGGGCCACCCGGCTGCCGACCCCCGACCGCCCGTACGCCGGCACGCTGATGATCGCCCAGCACCAGACCGAGGCCGTCCTGCGCGACCGGCTCGCCGAGTACGGCGTCAGGGTCGAGACCGGCAGCGAACTGACCGACTGCGTCCAGGACTCCGACGACTCCCGGCACGCCGACGACGCCCGCGACACCGCCGGCGTGCTCGCCACCGTCCGACAGGGCGACCGGACGGCGCAGCTGCGCGCCCGCTTCCTGATCGGCTGCGACGGCGGCCGCAGCACCGTCCGCAAGCTGGCCGGCATCCCCTTCCTCGGCGAGACCTGGGAGGAGGAGCGCTTCCTCATGGCCTCGATGGACCTGGACGGCCTGGACCCCGACCACATGCACCTCTGGAACCACCCGAAGTTCGGCGGCGGCGCCATGGCGATCGTCCCGATGCGGCAGGACGGCAAGTGGGCGGTGCACGCCGCCGTCGACCCGGACGAGCACGGCGAGCTGCCCGCGCCCACCCTGGAGACCTTCCGCCGGCTCTTCGCCGAACGGGCCGGGCTGCCCGGGGTCCTGATGCACGAGCCGATCTGGTCCACCGTCTGGCGCCCCACCGTCCGGCTGGTCGAGCGCTACCGCGACGGCCGGGTGCTGCTCGCCGGGGACGCCGCCCACTGCCAGTCCGCGGCGGGCGGCCAGGGCATGAACACCGGCATCCAGGACGCCCACAACCTGGCCTGGAAGCTCGCCGCCGTGCTGCGCGGCGCGCCCGAGGAACTGCTCGACAGCTACCAGGAGGAGCGCCGGCCGATCGCCCGGGCCAGCCTCGACGCCACCTCCGCCCATCACAAGGCGGCGTTCCAGGGCGGCGGCGCCACGGTGATGGCCGAACAGTTCCGCACCCTG
Source organism: Kitasatospora sp. NPDC001309 (assembly GCF_042896295.1). NCBI lineage: Bacteria > Bacillati > Actinomycetota > Actinomycetes > Kitasatosporales > Streptomycetaceae > Kitasatospora > Kitasatospora sp. NPDC001309. The sequence continues at coordinate 54,259 of NZ_JBIAXC010000053.1, forward strand.
ACCGTCCAGGACACCGACCTCACCGGGCTCTCGATCGACTACCGCGGCGGCCCGCTCGGCCGGGACCTGGACGACACCACCGGCATCCGGGCCGGCGACCGGGCCCCGGACGCGCCCTGCACCACGGCGGACGGCACGCCGGTCCGGCTGTTCGACCTGTTCCGCGGCCCGCACTTCACCCTGCTGGCCTTCGGCGCCCACCCGGCCCCGGCCGACCCGTCCGCCCGACCCGCGCTCCAGGGCCTACAGGACTTCCCGGACCTCCCCGGCCTGCGGGTCGCCGCCGTCCGCGACCCCGACGGCCACGCCGCCCGCGCGTACGGCCTGCGCGGCGACGCCGTGGTGCTGGTCCGACCGGACGGGTACGTCTCGCTCACCGGCACGACCGTCGACCGGACCACCCTCGCCGAGCACCTGCGGGCCTTCGCCGTCTGACCCGACCGCCCCGGCTCGGCGCGCACCCCCGGGCGGGCGGGCAGGCGTCGAGACCGCCCGGGGAGGGGTCGGGGGCGTAGCATCGGGCCGAAACGGGAAAACCCTCAGAAGGTTCCAATTCCCGCAGAAAATATGACAGTTGGACGCCCGTGCCCCGCAGCGCCGCCGACCCCGAAGGGTTCCATGTCCTCCCCCGCAGCCGACACCGCAGCCACCACCGACACCACCACCACCCCGCTCCCGCCGCTCCACCGGCTCCCCTTCACCCCCGCCCAGCCGCCGCACCCGACCACCCTCCCGGACGGCACCCCCGCCTGGCTCGTCACCCGCTACCACGACGTCCGGCAGGTCCTCGGCGACCCCCGTGTCACCCGGACCGACCTGCATGAGGTCGGGGCCGTCGGCGCCCTCTCCGACGTGGCCGCCAACCCCGCGTCCCTGTTCAACCAGGACGGCGCCGCCCACCGCAGCCTGCGCGCCACCATCCAGAAGGCCTTCACCCCGCGCTCCATCGCCGCCTGGCAGCCCTTGATCGCCGACGCCGTCCAACAGGCCGTGGACGCGGTGGTCGCCGCCGGGCCGCCCGCCGACCTGGTCACCGCCCTCACCCGGCCGGTGCCGTTCACGGTCACCGCGCGGCTGATGGGGCTCGACGACACCGGACCCGAGCGCGTGGACGAGGAGCAGCTGCACCGCTGGGGCCTCGCCGTCCTCGCCCAGGGTGGCGACGCCGCCGAGGACCACAGCGGAGCGATCGCGGAATTCAGCTCCTACACCGTCGAGTTGATGGAGCGCCGACGCCGCGATCCGGGGGACGACCTGGTCAGCCGGATCGTGGTCGCCGCCGATCAGGACGGCAGCGTCCCGGAGGAGTCGCTGGTCCACCTCGTCTGCGGGCTGGCCGCCAGCGGCAACGAGAGCATCGTCGGCATCCTCGGCAACACCCTGGCCTACCTCCTCGGCGAGCGCCCCGACCACTGGCCCCGGCTCGTCGACCCCGACATCACCGAACGCACCACGGAACGCCTGCTCCACTTCATCCCGCTCGGCGACGACGAGGCCACCGTCCGCCGCGCCACCGGCCCGATCGAACTCGGCGGTGCCACCATCCCGGGCGGCGCCGTCGTCGCCATCAGCCTCGGCAGCGCCAACCGCGACCCCGCCGTCTACTCCGACGGCCTCGACGCCGACCTCGACCGGCCCCTCGACGCCCCCACCCTCGCCTTCAGTTCCGGCCCGCACTACTGCATCGGCGCCTGGCGGGTCCGCCTCGAACTGCGCGAATCGCTCCGTCGGCTGGCCACCGCCCTGCCCGGCCTGCGCCTCACCACCCCGCTGGAGCAGCTGAGTTGGCAGCTGGGCAGCACCACCCGCAGCCCGGCCGCGATCCCGGTCGCCTGGTGAGGCCGTCCGTCCGACCGCCTGCCCGACCGCGCGCCCCGTCCCCTCACCCCCACAACCCCGTCACCCCCACAACCCCGTCACCCCCACAACCCCTCGCCCAGCACCCCACCCTCCCGCACCCCCGGCAGTACGTAGGCCACCGCGGAAGCCGTGTGCACCAGGAAGGGGTTGAGCGCGTCCTTGGCCGCCAGCCGGTTCTGCACCCGGGTGAACTGCGCCGGGTCCCGCACGAAGGCGCAGAACAGCAGCCCCCGGTCGTCGGGGGCGTCGTCGTAGCTGTAGCCGCGCCGCAGCATCCGGGCGCCGGAGTCGAGCCGGGGGCTGCTGAGCCGGACGTGGGCGCTGTTGGGGATGACGTACGAGCCGTCCGGGTTCTTGGCGTAGATGTCCGGGTCCTCGTGCTCGGCCGTGCCGGTGAGCGGGGCGCCGTCGCCGCGCCGGCGGCCCATCGCCAGGTCGCGCCGGTCCTCCGGGAGGGCGGCGAACCCGGCGGTGTCCATCCGGATCCGGCGGTAGACCAGGACGGTGCCGTGCTCGTACGGGCCGGGCGGGCCCCAGACCCACTGCTGGGCCTCGGCCGGGGCGGGGTTGGCGGTGCCGTCCTTGTAGCCGAAGAGATTGCGCGGGGTGGTCCCCGGGGGCGTGCGCGGCAGGAAGCCGGGCTGGCTCCAGCGCACCGTCGCGCCCGCCGACTTCGCCGCGCCGCCGAGGAGTTCGGCCACCACGGTGAGCGGCCAGCGGTCCGCGGCGCACAGCTGGACCACCAGGTCGCCGCCGCCGCGCGCCTGGTCCAGCCGGTCCCCGGGGAAGGCCGGGAGCTCCGCCAGCGCGGGCGGGACGTTCAGCCCGAGCCGGGCGGCCGCGCCCGGACCGACCCCGACCAGGCTGCTGAGCCGCGCCGGTTCGCCGTCCCGCAGCCGGGGATCGGCCGGGCCGGCGCCCGCCGCATCGGCCAGCACCCCGGTCAACTCCCCCAGCAGGGAGCGCAGTGCGGTCCGCCCGTCGGAGGTCGCGGCGGGCGCCAGGTCCAGGGCCAGCAGCAGGGTGGCCGGCTGCTGCGGGGCCGTCACCCCGGCCTGCCGGTCCCCGTGGAACGGCGTCTGCGGCACCGCCGGGGGCGGCTGCGGTGCGGCGGCCGGCCCACGGCCCAGGGCCACGGCCCCCGCGCCGACCCCGGCGGCCAGCACCGCGCCGCCGCCCGCGATCAGCGTCCTCCGGTCCACCCCGCCCCTGGCGGCCCCCGGCTGTTTCCGCGCCTTTCCGGTTTCGGCATGCATGACCGACATTGGAGACGATAGAACACCCCGTATGCAACTTTTGACTGTCCGTCAATCCGCCTCCGAAGCACCGCAGCGCCGCCGCCCACGCCGTCCGCACCGCGCGCGCGGCCGGGTCCGCGCCCTCCCCGCCCTGGTGGTCGCCGCCCTCGCCCTGGCCGGCTGCTCCTCCACCGGCGCCCCCTCCTCGGACGCCCGCCACCCGGAGGGCACCGTGGTCCGCGTCCCGCAGGACTTCCCGTCCGTCCAGAAGGCCGTGGACGTCGCCCGCGAGGGCGACACCGTCCTGGTCTCCCCCGGGACGTACCAGGAGAGCGTGCGGATCACCAGGCCCCGGATCGTGCTGCGCGGCACCGACCGCAACGCGGTGGTGCTGGACGGCGGCGTACGGCTGGTCAACGGGGTCACCGTCACCGGCGCCGGCTCGGTGGTGGAGAACCTCACCGTGCACGGCTACCTCGCCAACGGCGTGCTGTTCACCGGCGTCACCGACGAGAAGCTCCAGCAGCGCGGCGCCGGCGGCTCCGCCTACAACCCGCTGGACACCACCCGCTTCCCCGCCCTCCAGGGCTTCCGTGCGACGCGGGTCACCGCCTACAACAACGGCCTGTACGGGATCTACGCCTTCGACGCCCGGGCCGGGGTCATCGAGGACTCCTACGCCTCCGGCGGCGCCGACTCCGGCGTCTACGTCGGCCAGTGCAAGCCCTGCGACACCCTGGTGCGCGGCAACACCGTGGAGCGCAACGCGGTCGGCATCGAGATCACCAACGCCTCGGACAACCTCTGGTTCCTCGGCAACCGGGTGGTCGGCAACCGGGTCGGCGTCACCGTCAACTCCAACGACCTGGAAGCCCTCGCCCCCCAGCACGGCGCCGTGATCGCCGGGAACGCCGTCACCGACAACAACGCCTCCGACACCCCCGAGCAGGCCGACGGCGGCTTCGGCATCGGCATCGGGATCGGCGGCGGCACCGCGAACCGGGTCGAGCGCAACCTGGTCAAGGGCAACCGCTCGGCCGGCGTGATCGTCACCGACCCGCCCGGGCACCCGGCCGCCGGCAACCTGGTCAAGGGCAACCGCACCGAGGGCAACGGCGTCGACCTGGTACTCGCCTCCGCCGACCCGGGCAACTGCTTCACCGGCAACCAGCCCGCCACCCAGAGCCCGGACGACCTGGAGGCGCGGGCCGCCTGCGAGGCGCAGAGCCGCAGCCCGCTCACGGCCGGCCGGGCCGCGCCGGTCCAGGCCCCGCCCGGCGTGCCGTTCAACCAGGTGCAGGCGCCGCCCGCCCAGCCCTCGCTGCCGGATCCCAACGCCCCCGCCCGCCCGGCCACCGACCTGCCCGGCCCGGTCGACCCGGACGCCTACCCGCTCCCGGCGACCGCCGACGCCGTCCTCCCGCACTGACCCGCGGCCGCGGCGCGACGGCCGCCCCGCACGGAGCACGGGCGGGCCCACGGCACACCGAGTGCCGCGGGCCCGCCCGACGCCGTTCCGGGCCCGGGGCCGGCACGCCGACCGCCCGGGCCGCTCAGGGCCGCCCGGGCCGCTCAGATCCGCTCAGGGCCGCCGCAGCGGCGCGGGCGGGTCGACCGCCTCGACGGCCGAGACCAGCGGGGCCAGCTCGGGGTTGCGGGCGGCCTGGTCGAGCGCCTCGCGCAGCGCGGCGTCATTGGTCGGCCGGGCCTGCGCCAGGAGCCGCAGGCCGTCCTCGCTCACGTCGGTGTAGATGCCGCGGCGGTCGGTGGGGCACAGGTAGCGGGCGAGCAGCCCGCGGTCCTCCAGCCGGGAGACCAGCCGGGTGGTGGCGCTCTGGCTGAGCACGACCGCGTCGGCGACCTGCTTCATCTGGAGGTGGCCGCCCTCGCCGTCGTGCTGGCGGCTGAGCACGTCGAGCAGCGAGTACTCGCGCACGCTCAGGTCGTGCTCCGCCTGGAGGGCGCGCTCGATGTGCGCCTCGATCCTGCCGTACAGGACGTACAGGGCGGCCCATCCGTTGGCGAGGGCGGTCAGCGCGGGGTCCGTGGCGGTCATCGGCACGGTCTCCTTCCAGGTACGGGCCGGGTGCGAGCCAGGTGCGGGCCGGGTGCCCGGCCGGGCACGAGCAGGCCTCCAGTTTAGGCCTCGGGCATGCTGACGGTGATTGCCCGCATTTGCACATAGCCCGCGCTTGCAACTATTGTCGAGGCACGTAAGGCGCACTAGCAATCGCACGGAGGTCGCGCCATGCCCCTCGCACTCCTCGCCCTGGCCATCGGGGCCTTCGGGATCGGAACCACCGAGTTCGTGATCATGGGCCTACTGCCCCAGATCGCGGACGACTACGGCGTGACCGTCCCCACCGCCGGCCTACTGGTCACCGGCTACGCACTCGGCGTGGTCATCGGCGCCCCGCTGATGACCGTGCTCGGCACCCGGATCAGCCGCAAGACCATGCTCATGCTGCTGATGGGCCTGTTCGTCATCGGCAACCTGCTGTCCGCCGCCGCCCCCAGCTTCCCGCTGATGCTCGCCGGGCGGATCGTGACCTCGCTGGCCCACGGCGCGTTCTTCGGCATCGGCTCGGTCGTCGCCGCCGAACTCGTCGCCCCGCAGAAGAAGGCCGGCGCCATCGCCACCATGTTCACCGGGCTCACCGTCGCCAACATCGTCGGCGTCCCGCTGGGCACCTTCATCGGCCAGGCCGTCGGCTGGCGCACCACCTTCACCGGTGTCGCCGCCCTCGGACTGCTCGGCCTGCTCGGCATCGGCAAGCTCGTCCCCAGCCTGCCCCGCCCCGAAGGCGCGCACCTGCGCGGCGAGTTGACCGCCTTCCGCAACCCGCAGGTGCTGCTCGCGATGGCGATGACCGTCCTCGGCTTCGGCGGCGTCTTCGCCGCGATCACCTACATCGCCCCGATGATGACCGACACCGCCGGCTACTCCGAGGGCGCGGTCACCTGGCTGCTGGTGCTGTTCGGCGTCGGGATGTTCCTCGGCAACCTGCTCGGCGGCAGGTTCGCCGACCGCAAGCTGATGCCCCTGCTCTACACCACCCTCGGCGGCCTGGCCGTCGTCCTGGCCCTGTTCACCCTCACCGCGCACGACAAGGTCGCCGCCGCCGTGACGATCCTGCTGGTCGGCGCCCTCGGCTTCGCCACCGTCCCCCCGCTGCAGAAGCGCGTCCTCGACCAAGCCCACGGCGCCCCCACCCTCGCCTCCGCCGTCAACATCGGCGCCTTCAACCTCGGCAACGCCCTGGCGGCCTGGCTCGGCGGCCTGGTCATCTCGGCCGGCCTCGGCTACACCGCCCCCAACTGGGTCGGCGCCCTGCTCGCCGCGGCCGCGCTGCTGCTCGCCCTCTGGTCCGCCGCCCTCGAACGCCGCGACCAGCACCGGTCCGCCGCCACCCCCGGCGGCTCCCCCGCACCGCTGACCCCCGCCCACCACTGACCACCTCCCCCCACCCCCCAGAACCACCGAAGGAACCCAGGAACCATGAGCGCCCCCTCCGTCCCCACCGTGAAGCTGAACAACGGCGTCGAGATCCCCCAGCTCGGCTTCGGCGTCTTCCAGGTCCCCGACGACGAGACCACCACCGCCGTCACCGCCGCCCTCGAAGCCGGCTACCGCAGCATCGACACCGCCGCGATCTACGGCAACGAGGCCGGCGTCGGCCGCGCCCTGGCCGCCTCCGGCCTGGCCCGCCAGGACCTCTTCGTCACCACCAAGCTGTGGAACGCCGACCAGGGTTACGACGCCACCCTGCGCGCCTTCGACGCCGGCCTCGCCAAGCTCGGCCTCGACACCGTCGACCTCTACCTCATCCACTGGCCCACCCCGGCCCGGGACCGCTACGTCGACTCCTGGCGCGCGATCGAGCGCCTCGCCACCGAGGGCCGGATCCGCGCCGCCGGTGTCTCCAACTTCCAGCCCGCCCACCTCCAGCGCCTGCTGGAGACCAGCGAGCTCGTCCCCGCCGTCAACCAGGTCGAGCTGCACCCCGGCCTCCAGCAGAGCGAGCTGCGCGCCTTCCACGCCCGGCACGGCATCGCCACCGAGGCCTGGAGCCCGCTCGCCCAGGGCGCCGTCCTCGACGACCCGGCCGTCACCGCGATCGCCGAGCGCACCGGCAAGTCCCCGGCCCAGGTCGTGCTGCGCTGGCACCTCCAGCTCGGCAACGTCGTCATCCCGAAGTCCGTCACCCCCGCCCGGATCCGGCAGAACCTCGACGTCTTCGACTTCGAGCTGACCGAGCAGGACATGGCCGGCATCGCCGCGACCGACCGCGGCCTGCGCACCGGCCCCCACCCGGACCAGTTCAACTGACCGACCCCGCACCCCGACGGCCTGCCGACGGCGCTCGACGCCGTCGGCCGCCCGCCGCGCACGACCACACCACCGCCCCCACCGTCGGGGCAGCAACCCCAAAGGCATTGTCATGTCCATCAAGAACATCCTCTCCGGCAAGCTCGGCTTCGGCACCGCCCCGCTCGGCAACATGTTCCGCGCGATCCCCGAGGACGAGGCCGCCGCCACCGTCGAGGCCGCCTGGGAGCACGGCGTCCGCTACTTCGACACCGCCCCCTTCTACGGCGCCGGCCTCGCCGAGGAGCGCCTGGGCCGGGTCCTGGCCGGCAAGCCGCGCGACGCGTACGTGCTGTCCACCAAGGTCGGCCGGGTCGTCCTCGACGAACGCGAGGAGGGCGCCCGCGACCTCGGTGAGAAGGGCGGCCTGTTCGAGCACGGCAACCCCAACAAGATGCTCCACGTCTGGACCGCCGACGCCACCGAGCGCTCCATCGAGGGCAGCCTCCAGCGCCTGGGCACCGACCGGCTGGACGTCGTCTGGGTCCACGACATCGCCCAGGACTTCCACGGCGACGAGTGGCTCGCCAAGTTCGAGGAGGCCCGCACCGGCGCCTTCCGCGTCCTCGGCCGGCTGCGCGACGAAGGCGTCATCAAGGCCTGGGGCCTGGGCGTCAACCGGACCGAGCCGATCGAGCTCACCCTCTCCCTCGACGAGCCCCGGCCCGACGGCTTCCTGCTCGCCGGCCGCTACACCCTGCTCGACCACGACCACGCGCTCCAGCGCCTGCTGCCGATGGCCCAGGAGCAGAACGTGGACATGGTCGTCGGCGGCCCCTACAGCTCCGGGATCCTCGCCGGCGGTACCCACTTCGAGTACCAGCAGGCACCCGGGCACATCGTCCGGCGGGTCACCGAGCTCAAGGAGCTCACCGCCCGGCACGGCGTCTCCGTCAAGGCCGCCGCGCTGCAGTTCTCCCTCGCCCACCCCGCCACTGCGGCCGTCATCCCCGGCGCCACCAGGCCCAGCCGGATCGCGGAGGACACCGCCGCCCTGAACGAGACCGTCCCGGCCGCGTTCTGGCACGACCTGCGGGCCGCCGGCCTGGTCAGCCCCGCCGCCCCGCTCCCCCATGACGCCTGAGCCCCGGCCGCACACCCCGCGCCGTCCCCCTCGCCGTCCCCCGTACTGCCCCCAGGAGATGCACCATGGCCTCCACCTCCGTCAGCCGCGTCCTGCCCGCCTCCCCCGAGAAGGTCTGGGAGCTCATCGGCGGCTTCGACTCCCTGCCCGACTGGCTCCCGTACATCCCGGAGAGCACCGCCTCCGAGGGCGGCCGCGTCCGCAGCCTCAAGAACCCCGACGGCGAGGTCATCGTCGAGCGCCTCGTCGGCTTCGACGAGGCCGCGCGCCACTACTCGTACGCCATCCTCCGGGCGCCGTTCCCGGTCACCGGCTACCTCTCCACCCTCCGGGTGCACACCGTCCCCGGCCACGACGACCTCGCCGAGGTCCAGTGGTCCGGCCGCTTCAACCCGGACGGCGTCACCGCCGCCGAGGCCGAGGAACTCTTCGCCGGCATCTACCGGGACGGCCTCGACGCCCTCCACCGGACGCTCGCGGGCTGACCCGGCGGGCCGTCGACCCTCGTTCAACGGCTGTGGCCGGGTGGGCGGTTCACCTCCTTCGTGAACCGCCCACCCGGCCACAGCCCTTTCCCCTTCCCTGCCCCGCCCTTTACCCAAGCCCGACCCGGGTGTGCGGCATGATCTGTACGGATCAACCGCCGACCGAGGAGCCACCGATGCACCGCTCCGCGCGCACCGCCGCCCTGGCCGCACTCGCCCTGCTCGCCGCCGCCGGCTGCGCGGCCACCCCCGCAGGGGCCCGCACCCAGCCGCCCACCGGCTCCGCCACCGCCGCTCCCGCACCCAGCGGCTCGGCCGCCTGGACCGGCGGCTTCCGCGGCTACGGCACCGCCCAGTGGCAGCGCTCCTGGGGCGTCGCGGGCCAAGGTGCCTGGGGCGCGGCCGACTTCACCGCCGTCGAGGACCGGACCGCCCCCGACGGCGGCCCCGCGCTCCAGGTGACGTACGGCGCCGGCTCCTCCGCCAACTCCTGCACCGACTGCCCCAATCCGGGCGGCGGCCAGTTCTACACCGACCTGAACGCGCTCGGCCTGTCCGCCCTCGCCCAGGGGCCCACGCTGGACCTCAAGTACTCCCTCCGCTTCCCCACCGGCCGCGACTGGGGCAAGGCCGGCAAGCTGCCGGGCCTGTACGGCGGGAAGATCGGCCAGGAGTCCGGCGGCAACCACGGCGCGGGCTGGTCCACCCGCTACATGTGGCGGGGTGCCAACGGCAGCCCCGACAACGGCGAGGTCTACCTCTACACCCCGACCGACTCCGGCCCGACCGGCTACGGTGTGGACGAGGGCCTGGGCGACTGGCACTTCCAGGCCGACGACCGCTGGCACACCGTCGAGCAGTCGGTGAACCGGAACACCGGCGAGGTCACCGTCTGGTACGACGGCCGCCAGGTGTACTCCGCCAGGGTCGCCTCCGGCATCGCCTCGATCCCCTTCGGCGGGGTGCTGTTCTCGACCTTCTACGGCGGCCACGACACCAGTTGGGGCCCGGCCAGCACCCAGCGCGCCCAGTTCGCCGGCTTCTCGCTCTCCGCCGGCGTCCAGCACTGACGAGCGGGGGCCTCACCGCCCTCGTCAAGGGGGTTTCCGGACTCCGGGATCCCAGCTGGAAATGGTCGGTGAAGGGCGTCCAAACATGTAGCGGTCATGCCATACTGCGTCGGTGACCTCAGCCAGCCCAGCGACACCCCCGCACCGCTCCAGGCCCCAACTGGGCCGGAAATTCACCATGCTGTGGTCGGCCTCGTCGATCTCGGCGGTCGGCGACGGCATGCGGGACTCGTCGCTTCCGTTGCTCGCCCTGGCCATCTCGGACTCCCCCTCGGCGGTGTCCGTGGTCGCGGTGGCCGGATCCCTCCCCTGGCTGCTGATGGCCCTGTTCGGCGGCGTCATCGCCGACCGCTTCGACCGCCGCCGGCTGATGTGGACGATCGACTTCGGCCGCGCCGCCATCCTGCTGGGGTTCGCCGCCTGGGTCTTCTCCACCACCCCGCCGCTCGCCCTGCTCGCCGCCCTGGCCTTCGTCCTCGGCTGCGGGGAGACGGTGTTCGTGAACGCCGCCACCTCGACCATCCCGGACGTGGTCCGCTCCGAGCAGCTGGACGTCGCCAACGGCCGTCTCCAGGGCGGCCTGCTGGTCGGCCGGATGATCGGTCCGCTGGTCGGCACCAGCCTGTTCGCGATCGCGGCCGGCTACCCGTTCACCGTCGACGGCGTCTCCTTCGCCCTCGCCGCCGCCCTGGTCGCCGCGACCGGCCGCTCGGGCTCCCCCCGGGCGCGGTCCGAGCGCCGGGTCATGGCCGAGGTCCGCGAGGGCGTCCGCTGGCTGTACGGGCACAAGCAACTGCGCCTGGTCGCCTCGCTCTCCGCCGTGGCCGCGGGCGCCTCCTCCCTCGGCATCACCATGATGGCGCTGCTGGTCACCCGCACCCTGCACGAGCCCACCTGGGCCTTCGGCGCCGTCCTCGCCACCGGCGTGGCCGGCGGCACCGCCGCCAGCATGGTGGCCGGCCGGATCGGCGAGCGGCTGGGCCGGCGGGCCCGGATCACCCTCGCCTTCGTGCTGATGGGCTCCTCGCTGCTGCTGATGGGCCTGAGCCCCTCGGTGTTCGCGGTGGCCCCGCTGTTCGCGCTCGGCAACTTCGGCGTGGTCACCTGGAACGTCCAGGCGATCTCGCTGCGCCAGCAGACCGTGCCCAAGGAACTGCTCGGCCGGGTCAACAGCTGCTACCTGATGCTCTCCCGGGTCGGGATGCTGATCGGCGCGGGCCTCAGCGGCTGGATCGGCTCCACCGTCGGCATCCGCACCCCGATCGTCATCGCCGGTGCGCTGATCCTCGCCGCGCTGTTCGTGATCCCGCGGATGGGCGACCTCGAACCGGCCCCGGCGCCCGTCGCCGAGGAACAGCCGGTCGAGCAGCGCGCGGGCTGACCCGTCCTGACCGACTGACCGACTGACCGACTGACCGACCGCAGGCTCGACGGCGGCGGCTCCCTCCCCCGGGGGAGCCGGTTCCTCCTCCCGGCCGAGGCCCACCCCCGGTCCGGCTGCGAGCGTTGGGGCACCGCCCCCGCCGCACCGGAGAGCCCCCATGACCGCCCTCGCCCAACTCCCGCCCGCCACCGGCCGCCTGCGCACTGCCACCGGCCGCCTGCGCACCGCCTGGGCCGCCGCCCACACCCCCGTCCCCGGCGTTCCGCGCTGGGCCGGGCTCGCCGCCCGGGCGGTGCCGCTCACCGTCCTGCCGTCCAGCGCCTGGCGGATCGCCACCTGCACCTTCCACGCCCCGCTGGACGGCGACGCGGTGCAGGACTCCGGCAGCCTCCCCTGGTGGCTGCCGCTGGAGCTGTACGTCGTCCTGCTGTCGGCCGTCTCCGAGCTGCTCGCCTTCACCGCGCTCGGCCTGGTCGCCCGCTGGGGCGAGGTGCTCCCGCGCCGGCTCCCGCTGCTGGGCGGCCGCCGTGTCCCGGTCGCGGCGGCCGTCGTCCCGGCCGCGCTGGGCGCCGCCGCGCTCAGCGTCGGCACGCTGCTGTTGACCGTGCTGCTCTCGACCGGCCGCGACCTCCGGGGCCGACCGCTGCCCGACGGCCTCCCGATGCTGTCCGGCGACTGGCACACCGTCGTCCTGGTCGCCTGCTACGCCCCACTGCTGCTCTGGGGCCCGCTGCTGGCCGCCGTCACCTGGGTCTACCTCCGCCGCCGACGCGGTCCCTCGTCATGAGCGCACCTGCGCACACACCATAGACTGCGGGCATGAGCTCCGGCGCCGATCTGGCAGATGCACACCGCTCGCAGCAGCGGGCCGAGGCGCGGCTGGACGTCGCCGCCTCCGTCCTCTCCCTGCTGGCCGACCGCACCCGGCTGGCGCTGCTGGAGCGGCTCGGCCGGGGCGAGGCGGACGTGACCACGCTGACCGAGGCGACCGGAGCCGCCCGGCCCTCGGTCAGCCAGCACCTGGCCAAGCTGCGGCTGGCCGGGCTGGTCGCCACCCGCAAGGACGGCCGGCGGGTGGTCTACTCGCTGCGCCACGGGCACCTGCGCCGGCTGGTGGACGAGGCCCTGAACGTCGCCGACCACCAGATCGGGCACCTCCCCCCGCACGACTGAGCCCCGGCCGGTCCGCGCAGGTCGTTCCGTCCGACAAACAAGTGCACACGTATGCACGCATTGCCTATGATGGGCGCACCACCACCCCCACCTCCGCCCCGGGACGGGCCCATGCTGACCGTGCTGCGCAACCGCACCTACCGCCACCTGTTCACCGCCCAGGTCGTCGCCCTGGTCGGCACCGGCCTGGCCACCGTGGCGCTCTCGCTGCTCGCGTACTCGATCGCCGGGAGCGACGCCTCGGCCGTCCTCGGCACCGCACTGGCGATCAAGATGGTCGCGTACGTGACGATCGCCCCGGTCGCCGGAGCCCTCGCCGGGCTGGTCCCCCGGCGCACCCTGATGGTCGCCATGGACCTCACCCGGGCCGCCGTCGCCCTCACCCTGCCGTTCGTCGACCGGGTGTGGCAGGTCTACGTCCTGATCTTCCTGCTCCAGGCCGCGTCCGCCGCCTTCACCCCGACCTTCCAGGCCACCATCCCCGAGGTGCTGCCCGCCGAACGCGACTACACCCGGGCGCTGTCGATGTCCCGGCTCGCCTACGACCTCGAATCGCTGTTCAGCCCGGCACTCGCCGCCCTGCTGCTCTCCGTGGTCCCGTACCACTGGCTGTTCGCCGGGACGACCGCGGGCTTCCTCGCCTCCGCCGCCCTGGTCGTCTCCGCCGTGCTGCCCAGGCCCCGGCCGGTCGAACGCACCGACGGGATCTACCGCAGGGCCGCGTTCGGCACCCGGCTGTTCCGGGCCACCCCACGGCTGCGGGCACTGCTCGCCCTGGACCTCGCGGTGGCGGCCGCCGGCGCCATCGTCTTCGTCGACACCGTCAACGTGGTCCGCGACCACTTCCACCGCCCGGTCGGCGCCGTCTCGCTGGCCCTCGGCGCGTACGGCGTCGGCTCGATGCTCGCCGCCCTGCTGCTGCCGCGGCTGCTCACCCGGGTCAGCGACCGGTCCGTCATGCTGCCCGCCGCCTTCGCCCTGCCCGGCGTCCTCGCCGCCGTCACCGCGATCACCGCCGCCCCGGCCGGCACCGGCAGCTGGCTCGCCCTGCTCGCCGCCTGGGCCCTGATCGGCGCCGCCGGCTCGGCCGTCCTGACACCCGGCGGCCGGGTGGTCCGCCGCTCCGCCGCCGACCCCGACCTGCCGGCCGCGTTCGCCGCCCAGTTCTCGCTGTCGCACGGCTGCTGGCTGCTCACCTACCCGCTGGCCGGCTGGCTCGCCGCCGGCGCCGGACTCCCCGCCACCGCGGTCGTCCTGGGCGCGGTCGCACTCACCGCCGCCCTGGCCGCCACCGCCCTGTGGCCCGCCCGGGACCCGGACGCCCTCAGCCACCGCCACACCGAGCTGCCGCTCGGCCACCCCCACCTCGCGGACGCCCGCCCCACCCCCGACGGCAGCTGGCAGCACGGCCACCACTACGTGATCGACCAGCACCACCACGCCTGGCCCCACCCACCCCGCGCCGCACTGAACTGAACTGAGCGGTGGGGCCGACGGACGGCCGGCCCCGGTCCCACCGGAGCCGCGGGTCAGCCCCTGGTCACCGGGATGCTGTGCGCGGCCATCGCCGCCGCCAGCCGGTCCGGCTCGTCCGGGGTGATCACCGGCTTGACCCGGGCGCCGAGGTCGACGACGAAGGCCACGCTCTTGTCGATCCGCCCCAGGTCCAGATTGAAGTAGTGCACGAAGTCCCCGGATCCCCAGATCCGCCACCGCCCGCCGACCCGGGTCAGCGGCACCTGCCGCAGCCCGCGGATCCGCCCGTACGGGATCCGCTTGGCGGACGCCAACGGGAAGTAGTACCGGCGAATCACGAGCTCACGCGCGGTGCACGTCACCAGACCGTCGTTGTACATGCGGGCCAGGCTAGCCCCGGCCCCCCGCGCAAGCCCTCCCATCGGAGGCCGGTCCGGGCAGGTCCGCCCGGACGTCGCATTGGGGGGACTACCTGGTGATACGCATAGCTCCCCGCGGACGTGCACCTGGGCGGACCCGGAAATGCGAAAAGGCCCACCCGGTCACCCGGGTGGGCCTTTTCTGAATGATTGTTCGGCGGCGTCCTACTCTCCCACAGGGTCCCCCCTGCAGTACCATCGGCGCTGTGAGGCTTAGCTTCCGGGTTC